>CAMLHL010000014.1 GCA_946479855.1 uncultured Pseudomonadota bacterium | reverse complement strand
CCTGGGCGCCCCAATAGGACATCTGGCCCCAGGGCAGCAGATAGCCGAAGAAGGCCTCACCCATCAGGCACAGGAAGATGGCCACGCCGAACAGCCAGGTCAATTCACGCGGCTTGCGATAGGAACCGTAGAGCAGGCCACGGAACATGTGCATATAGACCACGATGAAGAAGGCCGAAGCACCCGTCGAGTGCATGTAGCGAATCAGCCAGCCCCCCGACACATCGCGCATGATGTACTCGACGGAGGCGAAGGCGACCGGAACACCATTGGCGTTCAGGGCGGCATCCGGCTTGTAGTGCATGACCAGGAAGATGCCGGTGACGATCTGGATGACCAGAACCAGCAGGGCCAGGGAGCCAAAGAAATACCAGAAATTGAAGTTCTTCGGGGCGTAGTACTCGGACAGATGGCCCTTCCACATGGAAGTCGCCGGGAAGCGGGCATCAAGCCACTCCAGAGCGTTGCCAGCCAGCGAACCGTCGGACTTGTATTTTTCGAAATTGCCAGCAGCCATTTCTTATGCTCCCTTCTTGTCTTCGCCGATCAGGATACGGGTATCGGTGAGATACACGTGCGGCGGAACTTCGAGGTTGGTCGGGGCAGGCTTCGCCTTGAAGACACGTCCGGCGAAGTCAAAGGTCGAACCGTGGCAGGGGCACAGGAAGCCGCCCAGCCACTCGCCCGGCATGCCTTCTTCGGCGCCCTTCTTGAACTTTTGCGAAGGCGAGCAGCCAAGGTGCGTACAAATACCGACGACCACCATGATTTCCGGCTTGATCGAACGGGTATCGTTCTTTGCATAGGCCGGCTGCTGATTTTTTTCGGACTTGGGATCAGCCACGGCATCGGCAAGCTTGGGCAGCGTATCAAGCATATCTTTGGTGCGGTTGATGATCCACACCGGCTTGCCACGCCACTCGACGGTCATCATCTGACCCGGTTCGAGCTTGCTGATATCGACTTCGACCGGAGCGCCTGCTGCCTTGGCGCGTTCGGATGGAAGCAAACTGGAGACGAACGGCACGAGTGCGGCAACCGCACCCGCCCCGCCGACGGCTGCGGTCGCGACGACCAGACGCCGCCGTCCGCAGTCCACTTTTCCTTGATTGCTCATAACGCTGACCCCTAAAGGAATTGGATGGGATGAAAAATAAACGCTAAATTATACGACATCGGGGCCGCCGACAAAAGCCGCCATTAGCCGCTGCAGACCTTGCGCTCCCGCAACGCCTGCGCCAGCGTGCCGCTATCGACATACTCAAGCTCGCCGCCGACCGGGACCCCGCGCGCGATTCTCGTCACGCTGATACCCTTCGGCTTGAGCATTGCGGTGATGTAATGCGCCGTCGCCTCGCCTTCGTTGGTGTAATTGGTCGCCAGGATCACCTCCCTGACCACGCCATCGAGTGCACGGCTCATCAGGCGGTCAAGCCCGAGCTCACGGGGACCAACGCCGTCCAGCGGGGAAATCCGCCCCATCAGCACGTAATAGAGCCCCTGAAAGGTCAGGGTCTGCTCCATCATGTTCATATCGACCGGCGTTTCGACCACGCACAAGAGGCTTGGATCACGGCGCGGCGACGAGCAGCGCTCGCAGACCTCGGCCTCGGTGAAGGTATTGCAGCGTCGGCAATGCCGGATCGCCTGCAGGGCATGCAATACCGATTCCCCCAGACGCTGCGCTCCGGCGCGGTCCCGCTGCAAAAGGTGGTAAGCCATGCGCTGCGCGGACTTTGGCCCGACACCGGGCAGGCAGCGCAGCGCCTCGATCAGGGATTCAAGACCCGACGGATTCACTGACTCAGAACGGCAGCTTGAAACCCGGGGGCAGATTGAGGCCGGAGGTAAAGCCCGACATCTTCTCCTGACTCAACGCCTCGCCGCGGCGGACCGCATCATTGAGCGCGGCGGCGACGAGATCCTCCAGCATCTCCCGGTCATCCATCACCGACGGATCGATACTGACCCGACGCACTTCGTGGGCGCAAGTCATCAAAACCTTAACCATCCCGGCCCCGGCCAGCCCCTCGACCTCAAGCTGCGCCAGCTGCTCCTGCGCCTTTTTCATGTTCTCCTGCATCGCCTGAGCCTGCTTCATCAGACCAGCCAAACCACCTTTCATCATGCCAATTTCTCCGTTAGATGATGGGTTTAATTGAAGATTCAACGACGGATGCATCGAAGGACTCGATGACGTCGCGGACAAACGTATCCTGAGCGATCGCAGCAGCGGCTCGCTCCTGCTGCTCCTGACGCTGACGACCGACCGTCGCCGCCGGCGTGTCGGTTTCGTTCTGCGCCAATTCGATGCGCAGTTGCAGCGGACGGCCGAAATGTTCGCTCAGGGCCTGCTGAAGCCTGTCCGGCCCGGGTTTCATCTGTAGATGCCCCTGCGCAGGCGCCAGGCGCAGCAAACACTGATGCTCGCTCAACTGCCTCAACTCGCAGTTCTGCGCCAACTCCCTGGCCAGCCCCGTCAGTGACAACGAGGCAACGATCTGATGCCAGCTCGCCTCGCCATCGGCTGCCGGCGAAGGTATAGCCGGCGCCCTGGCCGGCTCTGTCCGGAGCGGCGCAACCGGCGCGGGCGGCGGCGATTTTTGCCCCCCGGCTGCCGGCCGATGGCGTGGGGCCGCGGCACCGACAACGTCAGCAACGCTGCTCGGCCGAAAAGTATGCAGGCGGAGCAGAGTCATGACAAAACCGGCATACTCATCGGGCGCTGCCGCCAACTCGCTGCGCCCAACGTTGACAATCTGGTAGGCCAACTGCACGTACTCAGGGGAAAATCCAGCGGCCAAGGCCATCAAGCGGGCCCTCTCCGGCTCATCTTCATCGATCACGCCAGGCACGCACTGGGCGATCTGAAGGCGCGTCAACAACGCACCAAGATCCTGAAGGGCCGCCGAAAACGAAAGGCTACGAATGGCCAGGTCTGCGGTCACCTGCATCAATGCCGGGGCATCGGCGGCCTGCAGCGCCTCGAGAATGGTGAAAAGATAATCCTGGTCGACAGACCCCAGCATGCTGCGCACCTGGGACTCCTCGACCTTGCCCGCGCCATGGGCGATAGCCTGATCCAGCAGCGACAGCGCATCGCGCATGCTGCCTGCGGCAGAGCGAGCGACCAGCGCAAGAGCCGCCTGATCGAACGGAATCCCCTCGGCCTGGAGAATGTGGGCGAGATGGCCGGTGATCGCCACGGCGGGCATCTGCTTCAGATTGAACTGCAGGCAACGCGACAGGACCGTCACCGGGATCTTCTGCGGATCAGTCGTGGCCAAAATGAACTTTACATGCTCCGGCGGCTCCTCCAGGGTTTTCAGCATCGCATTGAATGCCGAATTCGAAAGCATGTGCACTTCGTCAATCACGTAAACCTTGAAGCGGCCGCGGGTCGGCGCATAGACGGCGTTCTCGAGCAACTGCCTCATTTCGTCGACGCGAGTATTGGTCGCGGCATCGACTTCAAGCAGATCCACGAAACGGCCGCTATCGATTTCCTGACACGCTGAGCAGGTACCGCAAGGCGTTGCGGTAATCCCCGATTCACAATTTAGCGATTTGGCAAGAATCCGGGCCAGCGTGGTCTTTCCGACCCCGCGAGTGCCGGTAAACAGGTAGGCATGATGCAGGCGCTGTTCCGAAAGGGCATGCGTCAAAGCACGGACGACGTGTTCCTGCCCAACCAGCGTAGAAAAATTGCGCGGCCGCCACTTGCGCGCAAGAACCTGATAACTCATGCGCTCCACACCAATGCAGAAAATGAAAGTGGCGAGCCTAACCCCCGGCACTTGCAGTAAATGGCTGTGGCTGCTTCCTTCCGGACCTGACCAGATTCACCACCCTGCAATGCGGGGAGACCCGCCGGAACGGATTCTAGCACAGCCCCCGGGCCGCCACCCGGGCGCCAGCCAATAATTTTCCCGAGCATGCAGGCGACGGTGCGCCGTCGGAAGGAGAGCATTCGATCGCAAGGCCAATGTCCGCCAGCGATGTCGGCGGATCGCCCGGGGCAAGCCCAATTGCCAGAAGAACAGCCGCATTGGCCAACATCGCCTTGCAACCCGTTTCTGCTGGCTCGGGGGCCACCATCTCCCCGGCGGCCAACTTGCCGGAACGGCTCCACCCCCTTATCGGGAATCGCCCCCCGCCGATCTACTTCGGCAATTTCTCGTAGAGCCCGACGACGCCTTCCATTTCTTCCAGAATGCGCTCGCTGGTGGTCGCCACGGCCAGCTGCGGCCGCTTGTCGGCACCGCTTTTCTGGTGCAGCGCATTCTCGAAGAAGAACCACTGCTGTTTGACAAGTTCGAGGCTGTCCTTGACCTGCGGCGTATTGGCCGGCGCCGAAACCAGTTCCTGCAAGGCATCGGAAAATTCCTTGCGGGCCTGGTCGAGATTGACGGCACTCTTGTCGTCGGCAATCCCCCAGGCTCGCGCCTGGTAGAACTTGGCCATGCGTTGTGACAGCATGCGCTGGCGACCGGAGATATTGACCAGCCGAGCCGCCACCGTGGACGACTGCTTTTCCAGTTGCACGGTTCCCTGATGGGCCAGCGCCAGCACATCCTCGGAGAGCGCCAGCACCTTGCGGCCATTGTCCGCGGATGGCGAAGCGCCGAGCAACAGATCCTTATAGGCCAGCCAAGCCGTTTCCAGCTTCAGGTAGGTTGCCTTGATTTCCGGGGTCGGTGCGTAATTCTTCAACTCGACCAGTTGGCGGTCGAATACGGCGACGGAGGCGTCCAGCACTTTCTTGCTACGGTCGACATCAATTTGCTGGCCAATTTGAAAATAGGCCTTGGCGATGCGCTGCGACAACATCCGCTGGCGACCGGCCTTGTTAACTGCGACGTTGGGATCGCTGATCTGGGCCTGTGCATCAACCACAGCCAAGGCAAGCAGCAACGCAATGATGGAGCTGAGTATGGACTTCACGGAACCCCCGGTGGCAAGTGGACTTGAGCGGGGCAAGATAGCCGCCGGGCAGCCGGGGAACCATGATACGAATCAACAATGCCAGGCGAACATCAATTCGTCGCTCAGGGCAATTGCGCCAGATAGCTGGCAACCGCAGCGATATCTTCGTTTTTCAGCGTCGCCGTGGCGATGGTCATCAGCGGATTGTTGCGGATGCCGGTGTTGTCGCGGTAGCGCGTGATGGAAGACTGCAGATAAGAAAGCTTCTGCGAAGCGATACGCGGATATAGATCATGGCCCCGCGCCAGCTCCCCATGGCAACGAACGCACAACTTGGCAAACAATTCCTTGCCGTGCGCCACCTTCGTCGCATCGGCACGCGACGGAATAACCGGCAGACTGGCATAGAACAGCGCGATCTGGACGCGCTCCTCGTCCTTGAGCACCTTGATCAGCCCTTGCATGAACTGATCCTTGCGCTCGCCGCTACCGAATTTGCGAATTTGTTCGAGCAGGTAGGCCGGGTTTTGGCCGGCCAGGTTCGGCACCTCCGGCGTTTTGCTGACGCCCTCTTCACCATGGCAATTGGCGCAGAAAAAAGCTGCCTTCTTGCCCGCCTCGACCGCAGACTTGAGGGCCAGCGGATCCCCCTGAACCGCCTTCAGACGATCCTGCGGCAAGGTTTGGGCTAATGCCGAGGCGCTCGCCGCCAGAAAACCGACCACTGCAAAAAATGCTCGCATCAAAACCCCTCCCATCCCAAGGAACTAGTTATTATGCAGTACCACCTACCGTCAGTCCATCGATACGCAGGGTCGGCTGACCGACGCCAACCGGCACGCTCTGACCATCCTTGCCGCAGGTGCCGACACCCGGGTCGAGCCTGAGGTCGTTGCCGATCATCGAGACGCGGGTCAGTGCATCCGGCCCGTTGCCGATCAGCGTCGCCCCCTTGATTGGCCGCGTCACCTTGCCGTCCTCGATCAGATAGGCCTCGCTCATCGAGAAGACGAACTTGCCGCTGGTGATATCGACCTGCCCCCCACCGAAGTTGGCCGCGTAAATGCCCTTCTTGACCGACTGGATGATTTCCTGCGGATCATGCTCGCCAGCCAGCATCATGGTATTGGTCATGCGCGGCAGCGGCAGATGGGCGAAGGATTCGCGGCGGCCGTTGCCGGTCGGCGCAACACCCATCAGGCGAGCATTCAGGCTGTCCTGCATGTAGCCCTTGAGGATGCCGTCCTCGATCAGCACGGTGCGTTGCGTGGTATTGCCTTCATCGTCGATGTTCAGCGAGCCGCGCCGGTCGGCGATGGTGCCGTCGTCGATCACAGTGACGCCCTCGGCCGCGACGCGCTGGCCGAGGCGGCCGCTGAAGGCCGAACTACCCTTGCGGTTGAAGTCGCCCTCCAGCCCGTGGCCGACCGCCTCGTGGAGCAGGATGCCCGGCCAGCCGGAAGCGAGGACGACCGTCATCTGCCCGGCCGGCGCCGGGTCGGCATGCAGGTTGGTGATTGCCTGATGGACGGCTTCCTTGGCGTAGCGCTGGAGGATTTCGTCGTCAAAATAGCCGAAGTCGAAACGGCCGCCGCCGCCGGCGCCCCCCTGTTCGCGCTTGCCGTTTTCCTCGACGATGACCGAGACCGAACAACGCACCAGCGGCCGGATGTCGGCAGCCAGCCGGCCGTCCGAACCGGCGACCAGGATCACCTCGTATTCGCCGGCCAGCGAAGCCATGACCTGCATGACCCGCGGATCGAGGGCACGGGCGAAGCCTTCCAGGCGCTCCAGCAACATGACCTTGGCGTCGGCCGGCAGCGAAGCGATGGGATCGTGCGGCACGTAGAGCTGACGGGCCGCTGCGCCGTGTTTCAGGTGCGGCAGCTTGCCGCTCTGCCCGGCCGCGGCGATCGCCCGCACCGCCGTGGCGGCATCGCCGAGAGCCTGCGAACTGATGTCATCGGAGTAGGCAAAGGCCGTCTTTTCACCGGAGATGGCGCGCACGCCGACCCCCTGGTCGATGTTGAAGCTGCCTGACTTGACGATACCCTCGTCCAGGCTCCAGGCCTCGGAGCGCGAATACTGGAAATAGAGGTCGGCGTAATCGACCTGGTGCGTCAGGATCTGGCCGAAGGTCCGCGACAGATCGCCCTCGGTCAGGGAAAAGGGGGCCAGCAGCAGGGATTCGGCTTGCGCCAGTGCGCTGTTCGGATTCATTGAAACTCCATCAAAGTTTGCGGTGGGCGAGGGCCGGCAGGCTCTCGCGAATTTCGGCGATACGCTGGTGATCGAGGTCGGCGATGACGACGCCCGGCCCCTTCAGCTTGCGGTCGAGAATCTCGCCCCAGGGGTCGATGATCATGCTGTTGCCGTGGGTCAGGCGGCCGTTTTCATGGCGCCCGCCCTGTCCGACAGCGAGAAGATAACACTGGTTCTCGATGGCCCGGGCGCGCAGCAGGATTTCCCAGTGCGCCCGGCCGGTCGTTTCGGTGAAGGCGGCCGGCACCAGGATCAGGTCGACCGGCGCCAGCGCCCGGTACAACTCGGGAAAGCGCAGATCGTAGCAGATCGACAGGGCGACCTTGCCGAATGGCGTATCGACCGCAACCAGCTGGCTGCCCGGCTCGATGAAGGCGGCCTCGTCGTAGGCTTCGTCGCCTTTTCGGAAGCCGAACAGGTGCACCTTGTCGTAGCGTCCGACGCAGTCACCGGCCGGATTGTAGGCCAGGCTGGCATTGCGCATCTTGTCCGGATTGCCTGCGGTCAACGGGAGAGAACCAGCAAAAAGCCAGATACCATGGCGTTGTGCAGTCTCGGCCAGCCAGTCCTGAATCGGCCCACGGCCGAAGTCCTCGCTGGCACGCACGCGGTCGGCATCGAGGGCGCCGATGATCGGGAAATATTCAGGCAGGACGAGCAATTGCGCCCCCTGATCCACCGCCTCGGCGACCAGCCGGCCCGCCATCGCCAGATTGTCGGCGACACGCGGCCCGGAGACCATCTGCAAGGCGGCGATGCGGCAATTCTGGTTGCTCACGGCTTGCTCTCCTCTTCCGGTTTCGGTTTGACTTCCTGCGACGACTCCCCGGCCTTGTCGACCTTCGGATCGTCCCAGGTGCCGGTGACATGATAGCGGTAGCTGAACAGCCGGTTGAGCGGCTTTTGCAGCACCGTATTGGCGACCAGCGCCGCCGCCCCGATCACCGGATGCGCCAGCGCCGCCGCCCCTACCGCCGCCAGCCCGCCGAGTTCCGGCCGGACGACGACCTGCAGGTCCTGCGTTTCCGCCTTCAGGTCGGCCTCGCCCTGCATCTCGACCTGGGCCGCCGGGCCGGAGATGCGCAAGGGTTCGGTCGTCCGCATGACGCCTTTTTTTACCGATAGCTTGCCTTCGATGCTATCGAAGGCCAGACCGTCGCTGAAAATGTCGCGGAAATCCAGAGTCAGCCGGCGCGGCAACGATTGCAGGGAGATCAGACCAAGCAGCTTGCCGACCCCGGGCTCCAGCTTGTTGAACTGGCCCTTTTCCGCCTCGACAGTCATCTGGCCAGTCAGCGAGGGATAGTGAATGTCGGTCAGCGGCCCATTCCACTGCAACCCCCCGGCCAGCTTGGCACTGCCCCGACGAACCGCATCGACATAGCCCAGCCGGTCGAGCAGCTTACCGATATCCCGGGCGGTCAGCTCGAAATCCAGGCGCGTCTGATGCGCCCCGCTATTGACCCAGACACCCTTGCCCTTCAGGCCGCCATCCGGATTCTGCAGGCTCAGCGCATCGAGGTACCACGCCCCCTTGTCATTGCGCGCCTTTAGCTCCAGCTTGCCCAGGCTCTTCTCGCCCAGTTGGAAATCATCGACCACCAGACTCATGCCGGGCAAAGTATTGATCAAGGAAGAGCTTCCTCCCCCCCGGGTCTCCCCGGCCTGACGAATGACCAGGCGCTTGAAATTTCCCTCGACCCACCCTTCACCGGCACTCCTCCAGAACAGATCGCCCACCGCTTCCCGCGTATTGAGGCCGATCTGCCAGCCATCGTCGCGCGGCCGCAGGCTGACATCCACCTGATTGTAATCGCGGCCAAACAGGTGGAGGGCGGGCGTCCTCAAGGCCACTACATTGAGCGCCAAGCCACCGTTGCCATTGCCATTGCCATTGCCATTGCCATTGCCGTTGGCTCCCCCCTCCGGCAGGAAATTCCTCCAGGCATCGGCGTCGATGCGCGGTACCGCAACCCGTATCGCCAGCCCCTTGTCCGGCAGACGGGCTTCGGCATCGCCGAGGGCAAAGACGCCCCGCTCCCAATTCTCCTGACGCCTGACAACCAGACCCTGCGCCACCTTGCCCAGAGTAATTTTGTATTGTTCGCGCGTCGCATCGGGCGCGCTGCGCTCGATGCGCAAGGGAAGTGCGGTCGTGGCGTTCTTGTTCAGGGGTTCGGGTAGTGGCGAACTGATGCCGAGCAGGTCCGACTCGACCACGACATCGGCGTTGCGCCGACGGATTGCGATATCGGCCCGCCAGTCGGCGCTGCCGCTCAGCTGATTGATCAGCGGCCAGCCAAAGTGCTTGCTGACTTCGCCAATGCTGGCTTTACCGCTGGCCAGGACACCGACCTTGTCGCCGACACTCTTGACCTGGACCTTGAGCGGTCCGCCAAATACCCGGCCACTGATATCCTGCGCCGCGACCGTATTCTCGGTCAGCAACAGGCGGCCGTTGACCTGCGTCAGCGGCGGCAGGCCGGCCAGCGGCTGCAACTGGTTGTTGAGGAAGCGGTAGTCGCCGCGCACCTTCGTATCCAGGGCATGGCGCAACGGAATATCGAGTTCCAGATTCAAGCTGCCATTGCCACTCGCTTTCATGCCATCCGTAAAGCGATCGATCTTTTCCGCCACCGGGCTTTGCTCGATGAAATGGAAAAACTCGCTGGTCGCTCCCTGGGCGACACCACGCACCAGCAGCATTTCCTCATGCGACTCGAAATCGGGAATCTCGACCGTCACCCCCGACAGGCTGGCCCCGAAGATGCGCCCCTTGTGGGCGGCGATCTTCATGCCGACCCCGAAGGTCATGCTGGCGTCGATGTCATCGATGCTCGGCCACCCCGCCGCGTAATCCACCTTGGCTCCGCTCGCCTTGGCGGTCACGATGAACTTGCCGCTCTTGCCATCGCGGAAAGGAAAATCCCGAAGATTGCCTTTGAGGATCAGTCGACCGTCGTAACCCCGGCCGGCAACGATGCCGCGCCGGATCCAGTCCCGGGCAGCCGCGTTAACCGCATGCGGCATGTAGCGCCAGACGGCCCGGCCATCGGCACGTTCGATGCTGGCCGTCAGGTCGATTTCGCCCGGCCCGTCGCCGGTAAAACGATAGCTGCCCTGCGCCGATCCGGTGGCATCCGGCCCGGAAAACTCCAGCCTCTGCAGCTTGATATCGATCGCTGGTGCTGAATTTCTCCAGGTCGCCCGGGCCTTCAAGCGATCGAGCGCAATGTCGGGCTCCGGGAAGACTGCCGGCAGCGAGAGGCGCGAAGTCGCACCGTCGAGATCCAGCTCACCGCCCTTCTCGGTCAGGTCGATATTGCCGGACAGGCCGCCGGCACCGGGAAAATAGCCGCCCGCCTCGATGCCCAGTTCCCGAAAACCGGCTTTCAGGCTGTAGCGCCTCAGCGATTCGCCCTCGAGAGCCCAGCTGGCGCGCAACTCGGAAATTCTTCCCTGCGGGCGATGCTGCAGCAAAAGCTCCCGGCTTCTGGCGTCCAGCGGCATGTAGGCAGCCAGGCGGCCGAGCGCGGCGAGATCGAGAAAAGTGGCGCTGGCATTACCGTTGACCACTTCGCTCTGCGGCTTCTGGCGCCATTCGACCCGGAAATCGGTCGGTGCGATGCGAATCCCGTCCTGGGTCAGCAACTCCACCTTGTATCCGGCCAGGGCCCACTCGTCGGCCTTGTAGCGACCTTCCAGCCGGCCACGCATGCTGGCCAGATCGAGTTCGGGCAACTTGCGCCCGAGGCCGAGGCGCAACTCTTCCAGCGCCACGTCAGCCGTCACCTGGCCGGCGCCGTCGTCCAGATCACCCCATATCCGCAAGGCGCCGCGCCCCTGCGGCAGATGCACCGGGTAATCGACCCAGGTCCGCCAGCCGGCCAGATCGGCATAATCCAGCTCGACAAAAACCTTTCCCGAAAGATGCGCCAGCACGTCGCCCAGATCGCCCCTGACCTCGCCGCGGATATCCACCCGCGATGCCAGATTGTCCGGTGGGGCCGCCGACAGGCCGAAGCGATGCTGTCGCCCACTGTTGTCCAGCGCGAACTGCAGGTCTTCCAGCACCAGTTGCGGTGCGTTGCGCAAGCGGTCATCCCAGACGATGGTCGCGTCGCGAATGCGAATGCGTTTTTGCTCAAGCACCCATTCGGCGAAGGCCGGATCGCTTTCGCCTTCGGTCGCCACACCGGCAACGGTAATCTTGCCGTTCGCTTCACGCCGGACATGCAGCACCGGACCATCGAAGGCGAGCAGGGCCAAGGTTGGGCGCAGGCGCCACAGTGTTTCCCAGGAGAGGACGCCTTCAACACGATTCAGGGAAAAGGCCGCTCCGCCGTGACGGTCGGCGAGTACCACATCATTGAGCACCAGGTCTGGATTCAAGCCCACCCAGCGCGCTTCCAGCCGGCCGATCCTGACCTGCTGCCCGATCGCCCGGCTGGCCGCCTGCTCGATCTCGCCCCGGTAGTCGCCAATTCTCGGCAGCACGCTGAAGCGCAGGGCGAGCACGATGGCCACAAAAAGCAGCCAGCCGGCAAACAGGCCCCAGCCCAGCCAGCGCAATGCCCGGCCCACCGCCGGCCGGGCGAGGATCGGCCACAGCCAGTGCAGACGATGGTAGAGCGCGACCCGAACGTCCGGCGAAATCAAGGCGGAACGATGTCCTGGCGAATCAGTCACGCATCAAATCACTTTGCCATGGGAGGAAATAGATCACTACAATCGTCAATCAGATAAAACCGTTATTCTACCTTTTCGGCCCCGCTGCCGAACGAAGATCATGGACACCCCAATCCCCTCACAATGGCAGCCTGCGATCCAGCACAGCCGCTACCTGGACAATCTGCTGCAAGCTCGACCGGATCTGATTCCGGAACTCTCCGCGACATGGTTACAACCGCTCAGCGAAGAACTTCTGCAGGCCCCTTTGCAGTTAGAGTTTGCCGACGACGATTCGGTTCGCGCCGCCTTGCGCCGGCTGCGCCATCGTGCCATGGCCCATCTCGCGCTACGCGACCTGAGCGGGCTGGCCCCCCTCTCCGAAGTGGTCGAGAGCATGAGCCTGCTGGCCGACGTGACCACCAATTTCACGCTCGATTACTACCACCGCCAACTCGTCGCCACCTACGGCGAGCCGCTCGACAGCCAGGGCCGTCCGCAGCGGCTGCTGATCATCGGCATGGGCAAGCTCGGCGGCCGCGAGCTGAATGTATCCTCCGACGTCGATTACATCTTCATCTACCCGGAAGACGGCGACACCGCCGGCCCGAAAAGCATCGACAACTTCGATTTCTTCAACCGCCTCGGCAAGCGGATCATCGGCGCCCTCGGCGACCTGACAGCCGATGGCCAGGTTTTCCGGGTCGACATGCGCCTGCGGCCGAACGGCGATTCCGGGCCGCTGGTCTGCTCGCTCGACGCCCTGGAGAACTACTTCATCACCCAGGGCCGCGAATGGGAACGCTACGCCTGGATCAAGGGGCGCACCATGAATGCCGGCGACAACCTGCAGCCGGCCTGGGTAACCGCGATGCAGAAGATTGCCCGCCCTTTCGTTTTCCGCAAATACCTCGACTTCGGCGCCATCAACGCCATGCGCGACCTGCACGCACAAATCCGCCGGGAAGTGGCGCGCAAGGACATGGCCGACCACGTCAAGCTTGGTCCCGGCGGCATTCGCGAAATCGAATTCATGGCCCAGGTTTTCCAGTTGATTCGCGGTGGCCGCGACATGGCGCTGCAAATCCGCCCGACGCTATCCGTCCTCAAGCTGCTGGTCGAACGCCAGCTGATCCCAGCCGAAACCGAGCAGGAACTGCACGAAGCCTACGTCTTCCTGCGCCGGCTGGAGCATCGCCTGCAGTATGTCGAGGACCAGCAGACGCACATGCTGCCGGTCGACGCCGAAAATCGGCAAAAAATCGCCATCAGCATGGAGTTTCCCGACTGGCCATCGATGCTCGCTGTGCTCGATGCCCACCGCGACAAGGTCAGCCGCCATTTCGAGGCGGTGTTCTCCGACCCGGAAGCCGGCGAGCATCCGCTGACCGGCCTGTGGCAGGGTCAGCTGGATGAGGAAACCGCCATCGAAACCTTCGGCAATCTTGGTTTCCGCCAGCCGCGAGAAGCGATTGCCCGCCTTGCCGAGCTGCGCGCCTCGAGCCGCTACGTTCAGTTGCCGGCCAGCAATCGCGCCCGCCTCGATGCCGTCGGCCCCCGTCTGATCGAGGCTGCCGGCGCTACCGGCGCCCCGGACATGACGCTGGTCCGCGGCCTCAACTTCCTGGAAGGCATTGCTCGCCGCGGCGCCTATCTGGCGCTGCTGCAGCAATACCCGATGGCCCTGCGGCGCGTCGCCGACATGATGTGCGCCTCGAACTGGGCAGCCGAATACCTGAACCGCCACCCACTGCTGCTCGACGAACTGCTGGACCCCCGCCTCTACGACCTCGCCACCGACGGAGCCGGCTTCCGCAACAACCTGCGCGAGAACCTGGCCCAGCACGCCGGCGACACCGAGCGCGAAATGGACATCCTGCGCGAAATGCACCACGCCCAGGTCTTCCGTCTGCTGGCACAGGACCTGGCCGGACTGCAAACCATCGAACGGCTGTCCGACCACCTGACCGAACTGGCCGACATCATCGTCCAGGAAACGCTGCCCCTGTGCTGGCAGACGATCAGGAAACGGCATTGCGAAACACCGAAATTCGCCGTCATCGGCTACGGCAAGATGGGCGGCAAGGAACTCGGCTACGCCTCCGACCTCGACCTCGTTTATCTTTTTGACGACACCGCGATGGATGCCGAGGAAAACTACGCCCGGCTCGGCCAGCGCCTGAACTCCTGGCTATCCAGCCAGACCCCGGCGGGCATCCTGTTCGAAACCGACCTGCGCCTGCGCCCGAACGGCGATTCCGGCCTGCTCGCCGTTTCCGTCGACTCCTTCCGCGACTACGAACTGAAGAATGCCTGGACCTGGGAGCATCAGGCCCTGACCCGGGCCCGTTTCTGCGCCGGCGACCCCGCCGTCGGTGCCCGTTTCGAGGAAATCCGCATTGAAATCCTCCGCCAGCCGCGCGACCTTGCCCGACTGCGCGAGGAGGTCGTCACCATGCGCCGCAAGATGCTCGATGCGCACGCTTCGAAAAGCGACTCCGAATTCGGACTCAAGCATGACCCCGGCGGCATCATCGATGTCGAATTCATCGTCCAGTATCTGGTGCTCGGCCATGCGCACCAGCACGCCAGCCTGACCGGCAACCTCGGCAACATTGCCCTGCTGCGCATGGCTGGCGAACTGGGCCTGATCGATCCGCTGCAGGCGCAGGCCGCCGGCAACGCCTATCGCGAATACCGGCGTCTGCAACACGCCAGGCGGCTGTCGGCCACCCCGAAGGCCCTGATACCGCGCGAGCAGGTCGACCATCACATCGCTGCGGTCGACACCCTTTGGCAGGCGGTTTTCGGCAGCTGAAGCGACTCGCTCAGCGGTTGTCGTCCGCCCCCCGGCGACCGGAGCGCGAGTCGTCGCGTTGCTTGTCGCGGCCGCGATTGTCCTGATCTCCGCGCGGCGCCTGGCGTTGCTCCGGGAGCGGGCGGGCTTCGCGCGGCCCCGGACCGGCATCGCCGCCGGGCGGCAGCCGGCTGCCGGCCTCCGGTGCAGATCTTCGGTCATCGTCGCGACGCGGCGGCTCGCCCCGGCCTGCTGGCGGCATGCCGCCCCGCTCCTGACGATAACCGGGGCCGCGATCGTAATCGGGACGGCGCTCATCGGGGCGCTCGTAGCGTGGTGCCAACGGCGCGCTCGGCGCGGCCGTTCCGCCGAAAACCGGGTGCAAGGTGCGACTGTCAGTTTCCGGTTCCCAGCCGCCACGGCGCTGGCGCCAGCGATTGCCATCCCGCTCCCAGCGCGGCTCGACCCAGCGCTGACCGGAACGCGGCGCATCCCAGCGGCCGGGGACCCATTCATGGTGATGGCCGGTCCAGTTCCAGTAGCCGCCGATCCAGATGTAGCCGGCAACCGGCGCATAGCCGGGGTATTCGACCCGGGGCGGCGGCGGCTGGACGTAAACCGGTTCGTCGTAATACGGCGTCGGTGCCACGACGCAACCGGCCAGCAGCAGTGCGGCGGCCAGGGAAGAGAGGAACAGTGGTTTTTTCATGGCGATCGCCTTGGTTGTGGTTGCCTTGCAGAGATTAACGCGCTGATATCGCTTGGGAGATACCGCCCTCCGCCCGTGTTACGAAGTTTTGCATTTCGCTCGACCTGGGCACAAAACGAAGAGCCGCCCCTCAGGCGGCTCTTCCCGGTCGAGGCAAAAGCCGCCTATTTCTTCAGCGAATCGCGGATCTCGCGCAACAACAGGACATCTTCCGGGGTAGCCGGAGCGGCTTCCGGCGCTGCCGGTTCAACCTTGCGCACGCGGTTCATCTGCTTGACCATGATGAAGATGATGAAGGCAAGAATGACGAAATTGACCAGAATGGTCAGGAAGGAACCGTAGGCGAAGACCGGGATCCCGGCTTTCTTCAGGTCGGCCAGCACGGACAGGTTGTTCGGATTGTCACCGAGAACGAAGAACAGGTTGGAAAAATCGAGCTTGCCCACCACGCGACTGACCAGCGGCATGATCAGGTCGCCGACGATGGAATCGACAATCTTGCCAAACGCCCCGCCGATGATGACACCAACGGCCAGATCCATCGCATTGCCCTTGACCGCGAACTCCTTGAACTCCTGGATCATTCCCATGCAACTCTCCTTGGCTAGGTGATTTTTGTTGCCTGATTATTCGCTTTGGCTAGCGGCCAGGTCAAGCAATTTTCATATCTGCTTTTTTGCTAGAAAGCCCTCACCAGGCGCTCGGCGGCGGCCTGCAGGGTGGCCTCCTGCTTGGCGAAACAAAACCGGACCACGTGGTCGTCCCGGCCATCGGCATAAAACACCGAGACCGGAATCACCGCGACGCCGACGCGGCGGGCCATCCACTCGGCAAACCCCCGGTCAGGCTGCTGTGAAATCCGCTCGTAGCTCGCCAGTTGGAAATAGGTGCCGCGACAGGGCAGCAGGTCGAATGGCGTGGCGGCCAGCAGGGCGCGGAAAAGATCCCGTTTTTCCTGGTAGAAGGCCGCCAGTCCGAGATGGCGCGAAGCATCCTGCATATACTCGGCGAGCGCCAGTTGCGACGGCGCATGCACGGCGAAGACGTTGAACTGGTGCACCTTGCGGAACTCGGCCATGAGCGCCGCCGGGGCCACGACATAGCCGACCTTCCAGCCGGTGATGTGGTAGGTTTTGCCGAAGCTGGAAACGATGATGCTACGCGCCGCCAGTTCGGGATCGCCGGCCAGGCTGACGTGCGGCTCGCCATCGAACAGGATGTGCTCGTAAACCTCGTCGGAGAGAATCACGATATCGCTCCCCCGTACCAGTTTTGCCAGCTTTTCCAGGTCGACCGCAGTTAACAGGCTAGCGGTCGGGTTGTGTGGCGAATTGACGATGATCATTCGCGTCTTCGGCGAAATCAGCCCGGCCACCTGCCCCCAGTCCGGCGCATAGTCGGGGAACCGCAGCTGCGCGAACACCGCCGTGCCGCCGACAGTCTCGATGGCCGGCACATAGCTGTCGTAGACCGGCTCGAAAACGATCACCTCGTCCCCCGGCCGGACAAAGGCCGCAATGGCGGTGAAGATGGCCTGCGTCGCCCCGGCGGTGACGGTGACTTCGTCGTCGGCATCGTAGCGCCGGCCATAGAGCGCCTCGACCTTGTCGGCGATGGCATGGCGCAGTTCCGGCATGCCAGCCATCGGCGCGTACTGGTTGCGCCCGGCCAGCAGGTGCCGGTGCATGGCGTCGAACAGGGCCGGCTCGGCCTGAAAATCGGGGAAGCCCTGCGACAGGTTGACGGCGCCACATTCGGCGGCCAGGCGGGACATCACGGTAAAGATGGTGGTCCCCATGCGGGGGAAGCGGGAATCGATACGGACAGGCGTTTCCATGGCGCGGGCGGGTGTTTCGGAAGAGACCACTATGCCACAATGCGAGCCATGAACATCGAAGGCATCCCCACCCGCACCCTGCGCGCCCATCCCGAGCAGCGCGCCATCGACATCATCGACCAGACCCGCCTGCCGCATGCGCTGCACTGGGTGCGCGTCGACACGCTGGCCGGGGCGGCCCACGCCATCCGCGCCATGCAGGTGCGCGGCGCGCCGCTGATCGGCGCCACCGCCGCCTACGGACTGGCCATCGCCTTGTCCGAAGACGCCGCCAACCAGAGATTGGCGGCCGCTGCGGCAATCCTGCGCGCCACCCGTCCGACGGCCGTCAACCTGCACTGGGCCCTGGCGCGCATGGAGCGCGTGCTGGCGCCGCTCGCCCCGGAAGCCCGCGGTGCCGCCGCCTGGGCCGAGGCGGCCGCCATTGCCGAGGAAGATGTTGCGCAGAATGCCGCCATCGGCCGGCACGGCCTCGGGCTCTTCCGCCAGATCGAACGCCGCAGCGGCAGCGCCCTGAACATCATGACCCACTGCAACGCCGGCTGGTTGGCCACCGTGGACTGGGGCACCGCGCTGTCGCCGGTTTATGCCGCTCATGATGCCGGGCTGCCGGTGCATGTCTGGGTCTCCGAAACCCGGCCGCGCAACCAGGGCCTGCTCACCGCCTGGGAACTGGCCCAGCACGGCGTGCCGCACACGCTGATCGCCGACAACGCGGCCGGCCTCCTGATGCGCGACGGCAAGGTCGACGCGGTGATCGTCGGCGCCGACCGCATCGCCGCCAACGGCGACGTGGCCAACAAGGTGGGCACCTACCTGAAAGCCCTGGCCTGCGCCGACAATGGCCTGCCGTTCTATGTCGCGGCCCCGCGCTCGACGCTCGACTTCGCCTGCCCGGAAGGCGCCGCCATTCCGATCGAGGAACGCGAAGGCAACGAATTCCGCCTCGTCCATGGCCTTGATGCGCGCGGCGTGCCATCGGCCCTGCGCCAGTTGCCGGAACGTCAAGCCGTGGCCAACCCGGCCTTCGATGTCACGCCGGCCCGCCTGGTCAGCGCCTTGATCACCGAACGCGGCGCCGTCCCGGCTAGCCGCGACGGACTGCTCGCCCTCTATCCCGAGGAAGCTCATGGCTGACCCGCGCCGGCAACTGATCGCCACCGCCCGGGCCATGCAGCCCGCCGGATTGAACAAGGGAACCGCCGGCAACGTCAGCGTGCGCAGCGGCGACGGCTTTTACATCACGCCGACCGGCATGGCCTACGACGCCCTGGTCGACGACGATATCCCGCTGATGCATCTCGACGGTACGCACAGCGGCCAGCGCAAGCCCTCCTCCGAATGGTGCTTTCATCGCGACCTCTACGCCAGCCGGCCGGAAGTCGGCGCCGTCCTGCACGCCCATTCGCCGTTTGCCGTCAGCCTGGCCTGCCTGCGTCTCGACATTCCACCCTTTCACTACATGATCGCCCGCTTTGGCGGCAACACCATCCGCTGCGCCGATTACGCCATTTTTGGCTCGCCTGAGCTGTCGACCGTCGCATTGCGCGCCATGGCCGGACGCCGGGCCTGCCTGCTCGCCAACCACGGCCTGCTCGTCGCCGGCCGCAATCTCGACGAGGCTCTGGCCCTGGCGATCGAACTCGAAGAACTCTGCGAGCAATACTGGCGCGCTTGCCAGCTCGGCAACCCGGTCCTGCTCTCGGCCGGTGAAATGGCCGCCGTGCTGGAAAAATTCAAGGGCTACGGCCAGCAATGAACGGACAGCACGACCTCTCGCGCTGGACCCACGACCACCGCTACGCCATCGGCAATGCCGCGGCCGAACGCGGCACGCGGCTGGTCATGTGGATCACCGTCGCCACCATGCTGGTCGAGATCGTCGCCGGCTGGTGGTTCAACTCGATGGCGGTCCTCGCCGACGGCTGGCACATGAGTTCGCACGCGCTGGCCATCGGCCTCTCGGCCTTCGCCTATACCGCTGCGCGCAAATACGCCGGCGACCCGAGCTTTGCCTTCGGCACCTGGAAGATCGAGGTCCTGGCCAGCTACTCCAGCGCCATCGTCCTGCTCGGCGTCGCCGCGGCCATGGTCTTCGGCTCGCTCGAACGCCTCTGGTCGCCGCAGCCCATCCACTATCCCGAGGCAATGGCCGTCGCCGTCTTCGGCCTCGCCATCAATCTGCTCTGCGCGCTGATCCTCGGCCAGGCCCATGAGCACGATCATTCCCACGGCCATGACCATGGCCACGACCCGCATCACCACCACGATCTGAATCTGAAGGCCGCCTACATCCACGTCGTCACCGATGCCCTGACCTCGGTGCTCGCCATTGCCGCGCTGGCCGGCGGCTGGTTCTACGGCTGGGCCTGGCTCGACCCGGCGAGCGGCCTGGTCGGCGCCGGACTGGTCGCCCTGTGGGCAAAAAACCTGATCGTGCAAAGCGGCCGCGTGCTGCTCGACCGCGAAATGGATCATCCGGTCGTCGCCGAAATCCGCGACGTCATTGCTGCCCTGCCGGCCGCCGGCAACACGCAACTGACCGACCTCCACGTCTGGCGGATCGGCAATGGCGCCTACGCCTGCGCCCTCAGCCTGCTCACCCACGACGCAAGGCTGACCCCGCTGCAGATCCGCGAGGCGCTGGCCGTGCACGAGGAAATCGTGCACGCCACGGTCGAAATCCATCGCTGCGATCTTTGCCCCTGAGGCCAGGGCCTGGCCGGCTTGCGGTCGACCGGGAAAACCGGCCAGATTTTCAGGTCAGCTCGTGCCGCTCGCGTTCAATGCGGGCGATATAGCGCTGGATGCGCATCTCGTCGCTGGTCGGCAACCCATTGAATTCAAAACCGATACGCCAGTGACGCCCCCCCGTTCGGCTCTCGATTTCCCGCATGTTGCGGACGACGGCACCGAAAAAGAGGTCGCGGCTGTCGCCCGGCAGCGAGCAGTGGCAATTGGGCAGCAGCAGGCCGAGCTCCATGCCTTCCGGCAGGGTTGTCGCATCCACGCCGATGCCGGATACCGAAATGTCGTGCACTGCCAGTTTCAGCAGGCTGCCCTCCGGCAGTCGCCCGAAGAACAGCAGCGGACTCATCCGGGGGATTTCGACACGGAAATATTCGCGGCGCTGCAAGCGCACGATGTAGGCCGGCAGGGGCGCCGCGAAGGCCTTGCCGCCTTCGAAGGTGACGGCGCTCGCCGGGCCGGTCGCAAAATGCACCGGCACGCCATTCGGGTTCCCGGAGAAGACGTTGCGGTCGCTGGCCAGGAGTCGCCGGTTGGCATCCTCACTGCCGCTGCAGTCGAAGATCAGGCGGCCTTTGTCGGCATCGACGGCGAGCAGCGTGGTGAGAAAAGTCGTTTCGCCACCATCGAAAGTCACGGAAAAGGAGTCGCGCTCCTTGGCAAACCCCAAAAGCATAAACGCAATGGGTTTGGTACCCACCACGCGGAAACGCATGTCGGCATCCAATTCAGGCAACGGATGGCGCTGGGTCATGACAGTTCGAGTACCCGCAGGAGCGAGGCGGTATCGTCCGTCCCCCAGCCCTGAGCCATCAGCGCGTTGAGCTGTTGTCCGACGATGGCCGCGAGCGGCAGCGGCACGCCGCCCTGTCGCGCCGCTTCCATGATCAGTCCGAAATCCTTGTGATGGAGCCGGGCCTCGATGCCGGCCGCAAAATCGCGCTGCACCATGCGCTCGCCCATCACGTCGAGGACGCGCGAGGCGGCCGAACCGCCGGCCAGCGCCTGCTTGACCTGGCCGCAATCGACGCCGGCCGCAGCGGCCAGGCGCATGGCCTCGGCTACGGCCTCGATGGCGGCGACCATGATCATCTGGTTGCAGGCCTTGGCGACCTGCCCGGCGCCGTTCGGGCCGATATGAACGATGCGCTGGCCCAGACATTCGAGCAGCGGACGAACCCGTTCAAGCACCGCGGCCTCACCGCCGGCCATGATCGCCAGCGTCGCATCGATGGCGCCCTGGGCGCCGCCGGAAACCGGCGCATCGAGCATGGCGATGCCTTTCTCGCCCAGCCGCGCCGCGATATGCCGCGCCGTATCCGGGGCGATGGTCGAGCAATCGACCAGCACCGAACCCGGCGCCATGCCGGCGATCAGGCCATCCGGCCCGAGTGCGACGCCTTCGACGTCAGCGCTCGAGGTAATCATCGTAAATACCACCTCGCAGCAGCGGCCGAGCTCGGCCGGGGTGGCACAAAACCGGACCGGCAGATCGCCGACGCTGTCCGGGCGACGCGCCCAGACCGCCAGTTCGTGGCCGGCGCGCTGCAGATGCAGGGCCATCGGGCGCCCCATGACGCCCAGCCCGATGAAACCGACCTTCATGCCAGCCCCGACAGATGTTCGAGCACCTTGAGCACGGCGATCGAATCTTCCTCGCCGAGGCCGGAGCCGACCATGGCGTTGAACATTTGCGCCGCTGCGGCCGAACCGGGCAGACAGAGGCCCAGTTCGTGCGCCGTCTGCATGACGATGTTCAGGTCTTTCTGGTGCATCCAGCTCTTGAAACCCGGTTTGAAATTGCGGTCAAGCATGCGCTGCCCGTGATTTTCGAGAATCTTCGAGTAAGCAAAGCCACCCAGCAGCGCCTCGCGCACTTTGCTACGGTCGACCCCGTTTTTGGCGGCAAAAGCAAAAGCCTCGGCCACGGCCAGCACGCCCATGCCGGTGACGATCTGGTTGGCCGACTTGGCGACCTGCCCGGCCCCGCTGGCGCCAACATGCACGATGTTCTTGCCCATGCATTCGAAGGCCGGCCGGGCGCGGGCAAATGCCGCCGCCGAGCCGCCGGCCATGATCGACAGCGTGCCGGCGATGGCGCCGGGCTCGCCACCGGAAACCGGGGCATCGACGAAGTCCACGCCGGCTGCGGCCAGTTCCTCGCCAATCTGGCGGGCGGCAGCCGGCGCGATGGTGCTCATGTCGACAGCGACCAATCCGGTGTCGGCACCGGCAGCAACCGCTTGCATCACTTCGCTGACATCCGGCGCATTGGCAACCATGGAAATCACCAATTCGACACCGCGTGCCGCTTCGGCCGGGCCGGTCGCCCCCCGGGCGCCGGCATCGAGCAGCGGCTGCATCGATTCGGTGCGGCGCGCCCAGACGGTCAGGTCATGCCCGCCCTTGAGAAGGTTGAGGGCCATCGGGCGCCCCATGATGCCCAGGCCGATGAATCCGATTTTCATGCTGAACTCCGCGTCGAGAAGGATGGAATTTTAGGTTCCCTTGTCCCCGGGTCAAGTCGTTTCAGGCAGGAAGCGGATAGATATCCTGAAATGGTCCGACGCCCACCACCTCTTCGGCCGACACCGGCTGGTAGAAATGGAAGCCCTGGACGCGCTCGCATTCGAGGGTGCGCAGGAACTCGGCCTGGGCAAAATTCTCGACGCCCTCGGCGACCAGTTGCAGGCCGAGCGAGCGGCCGAGCAGCACGATCGAGGTGACCAGCGCCGCGGCATCGCTGTCGGTATCGACATCGGCCAGGAAGGAACGGTCGATCTTCAGGCGGTCGATCGGGAATCGGCGCAAATAGGCCAGCGACGAATAACCGGTGCCAAAATCATCGATGGCCAGCCGGACGCCCATCGCCTTGAGCCGGGCCAGCGTCTGGACAGCCTCGTCGACACCGTGCATGACCGTGCTTTCGGTGATTTCCAGCTCGAGGCGCTCGCCCGGCACGCCGGTTTCGGCCAGCACGGCCTGCACCGTCTGGACAAAATCCGGCTGGCGGAATTGATGGGCGGAAATATTGACGGCCATTTCGCCCATATCGATGCCGGCATCAAGCCAGGAGCGCACCTGGCGGCAGGCGGTGCGCAAGACCCAGTGACCGAGCGGCAGGATCAGCCCGCACTCTTCGGCGACCGGGATAAATTCGGCCGGGGCGACCAGGCCGCGCTGCGGGTGGCGCCAGCGAACCAGCGCTTCGACGCCGACCACCTTGCCGCTGAGCAGATCGATTTGCGGCTGGTAATGGAGGACCAGCTGGTTCTCGGCAAGGGCGCTCCACAACTCGCTTTCCAGATGCAGGCGCCGGTTGGCCGCCTCGTTCATCGGTTCGACGAAAAACTTGTAGTTGTTGCGGCCGTCGGCCTTGGCGTAATACATCGCCGTGTCGGCGTTGCGGATCAGCGCCTCGGCATCCCGGCCGTCCTGCGGATAGAAACTGATGCCGATCGACGGCGTGCTGTGCAACACATGCCCGTCGATGTCACAAGGTTCGCCGATAACCCGGATCAGACGCTGGACGAGTTCGATGACCGCCGCCTCACCAGGCAGATGATCGACGACGACGACGAATTCGTCGCCGCCCAGGCGGAACAGGCGCTTGTCGCCATCCATCTGCGCCCCCATCCGGCGGGCCAATTCGGCCAGCAGGCGGTCGCCGGCATGGTGGCCGAGCGAGTCGTTGATGGTCTTGAAATTATCCAGATCGATGATCAGCAAGCCCTTGCGGTCGCCGCCGGAGACCGCACCGTCAAGCAGGCCGGCGAGGTGCGCCTCAAGGGCCAGGCGGTTGGGCAGCGTGGTCAGCGGATCGTGATGGGCCAGATACTTGAAGCGGTCGGCCAGTGCCTTTTCTTCGCTGATGTCGGTAAATATGGCGACGAAATGCGAGACCTGCTGGCCGTCTGCGTGTATCGCCGTAATACGCATCTGGCGGGGATAAATCGTGCCGTCCTTGCGCCGGTCCCAGACTTCGCCTTCCCAGTAGCCGCGTTCGGCGACAAACTCCCAGATCGCCCGGTGAAAGGCCAGGCCGTGATGGTCGGCACTGAGCGCGGTCGGCGTCTGGCCGATGACATCGTGACCGGAATAACCGGTGATGGTTTCGAAAGCGGCATTGACCGACAGGATGCGTTGCGCGCTATCGGTCAACATCATTGCCTCGGAGGCATGATCGATAATCAGGCGCTTCAGGGCAAGCCGGTGATCGGCGTGGCGGCTGATGCCGAGCAACTGGCGATAAGCCAGCAGGACCAGCCAGGTCAGGACCAGAGCAAGAACCAGTGGCCCCCACTGCCGCGATGAAACTCCGGAAAAACCGGCATTCTCTGAAGGGAGCGCGGCCCCCGCCTCCGGGTGCGGGCTGGTGATCCACAGGTCAAAACCGGCCAGGCTCCAGACCAGGATTATCGCCACGACGGCGCACCACGCGAATTTTCGGCCGGCGACGGCCGGGCTTTGCATCAAGATTTAATGGCCGGAAAAATTGTTACCCGCAGTTTAGCTGAGCTAAGTCAATGTTCCAGTGATATTTCCCACGCCGGAATGCGATATCCAGGATGCATGCACATAAGAACCGGGCGCCAGCCCTGAACGGCTGCTCCCGAAGCGGATTTCCGGATGTTGCTCAACTGCAACAGGAGCCGCCGTCGCCGCGCTTGACGCCCATTTTGGCGAGTAGTTTCTCCGGCGGACAGAAGCCGGTGAAGCCGCTCTGCAGCAGGTTCAAGCCGACGAAGGCGGTAAAGGCCAGGAACCATTCGGAAACGAAGAGGGGACTGCCGTGATAGCCGAGGAGCAGCGAGAGCAGGATGAAGAAGCCGGCCATGATGCGGATGACGCGTTCGATGGTCATGGGTATTCCTTTCGGAAAGCGGAGAAGTAGAGAACCGGGATGACCACCAGGGTCAGCAGGGTGGACACCAGGATGCCGAAGATCAGCGCCAGCGCCAGGCCGTTGAAGATCGGGTCGTCGAGGATGAACAAGGCGCCGAGCATGGCCGCCAGTGCGGTCAGGGCGATCGGCTTGGCGCGCACGGCAGCCGACTGGATCACGGCGTCGTGGAAATTGACGCCGGCCGCCACCTGCTGCCGGATGAAATCGACGAGCAGGATGGAATTGCGAACGATGATGCCGGCCAGCGCGATCATGCCGATCATCGAGGTGGCGGTGAATTGCGAGCCAAACAGGGCATGACCGGGCATCACGCCGATGATGGTCAGCGGGATCGGCGCCATGATGATCAGCGGCACCAGGTAGCTGCCGAAATGGGCGACAACCAGCAGGTAGATCAGGATCAGGCCGACGGCGTAGGCGATACCCATGTCGCGGAAGGTTTCGTAGGTCACCTTCCATTCGCCGTCCCACTTGACGCTGTAGCCGGCATAGGGGTCGGCCGGCTGGCGGATGAACCATTCGCCCAGCCGGCCGCCTTCGGCCAGCGCCATGCCGTTGATCTTCGCCCGGATATCGAACATGCCGTAGAGCGGCGAATCGAGCTTGCCGCCCATGTCGCCGATGACGTACACCACCGGCAGCAGGTCCTTGTGATAGATCGTCTTCTCGCGCCCCGTATCGCGCACCTCGACCAGCTCGGAAACCGGTACCAGGCGGCCATCGCGGGAGCGGACACGGAGTTTGAGCAGGGCATCGAGCGAGGACTGCTTTTCGGCGGGAAGCGTGATGCGCACCGGAATTTCAAACTTCGACTCGGTATTGCGCGCCGGCGTCACGTCCATGCCGGCCAGCCCCATGCCGACCACCTCGACGATGTCGCTCTGCGCCACGCCGAGCTGCGCCGCCTTGCTCTGCAGCACGTGCAGCACGAACTTGCGGGAATCGGCGTCGATGTAGTCGTCGACGGCGACGATGTCCTTGGTCTGTTCGAAGGCGGCGCGCACCTGCTTGCCGACGGCGATCTGGCCCGGGTAGTCCGGCCCGTAGACTTCGGCGACGATGGGCGAGATGACCGGCGGCCCGGGCGGCACTTCGACGACCTTGGCGACGCCGCCGTTCTTTTTGCCGATGGCTTCGATCCGCTCGCGCAACGAAACGGCGATTTCGTGGCTTTGCCGCGAGCGGTGGTGCTTGTCGGCCAGATTGACCTGGAGGTCGCCCTTTTCCGGCATGGCCCGCAGGTAGTACTGGCGGACCAGGCCGTTGAAGTTGATCGGGCTGGCGGTGCCGGCGTAGGCCTGGTAATTGACGACATCCGGCTCGCTCGCCAGTTCGTTGCCGATTTCGTGCAGCACGCGCGCGGTTTCCTCGAGCGGCGTGCCGACCGGCATGTCGACGACGATCTGGAATTCGCTCTTGTTGTCGAAGGGCAGCATTTTCAGCACGACGAGCTGGAAGTAAGCCAGCGACACCGAGCCGAGAATCAGCAACACGACGGCAATGCCCAGCTTGAGACGGGCCTTGCCGCCGCTCAGCGGATCGAGGAAGGGGGTCAGCAACCTGCGGAAGGTGCTGTCGAGTTTGGCGTCGAGCTTCGACGCTTGCGGCGCGGCATGGCCGGCGCCGTGCGACTTCATCAGTTTGGCCGCCAGCCACGGCGTGACGACGAAGGCGACGGCCAGCGAAATGGCCATGCCCATCGACGAATTGATCGGGATCGGGCTCATGTACGGCCCCATCAGGCCGGTCACGAAGGCCATCGGCAACAGCGCGGCGATCACCGTCAGGGTGGCCAGGATGGTCGGGCCACCGACTTCGTCGACAGCGCCGGGGATGATTTCGAGCAGCGTCCTGTCCGGATGCAGGCCTTGCCAGCGGTGGATGTTCTCGACCACGACGATGGCGTCATCGACCAGGATGCCGATCGAGAAGATCAGCGCGAACAGCGACACCCGGTTCAGCGTGAAGCCCCAGGCCCAGGAGGCGAACAGCGTCGCCGCCAGGGTCAGCGTCACGGCGACGCCGACGATCACCGCCTCGCGCCGGCCCAGCGCGAAGAAAACCAGGGCGACGACGAAGGCGGTGGCGAAGATCAGCTTGCCGATCAGTTTTTGCGCCTTTTCGGTCGCCGTCTCGCCGTAATTGCGGGTCACGGTGACTTCGACACCGTCCGGAATGACGGTGTTTTTCAGCGAATTGATCCGGTCGACCGTCGCATTCGCCACGTCGGCGGCATTGACGCCCGGTTGCTTGGAAAGCTGGATGGTGACCGCCGGAAATTCGCCGTTCCGGTTGCCGAACCAGGCATAGCGCCTGGGCTGGTCGGGGCCGTCCTCGACCTTGGCGACATCGCTGACGAATACCGGCTTGCGGTCGCGGACCGCCACCACCAGCCCCTTCACGTCGGCCGCCGACTCCAGGTAGGTGCCGGTCTGGACCAGCACCTCACGGTTGCCGGCAGTCAGGCTACCCGACGATTGCAGTGCGTTCGATGCTTTCAGGGCCCCGGCGATCTCCTGCGGCGTGACGCCGTAGGCATTCATCCGCTCGGCGTCCATCAACACGCGAATGGTGTGATCCGGCCCGCCCAGCGTCGATATGTCGCGCGTCCCCTTGATCCGTTTCAGCTCGATCTCGACGGCGCGCGCCACCTGCTGCAGGTCGTAGGCCGAGCGCGCCGGGTCCGCCGTCCAGAAGGTCAGGGACACGATGGGCACATCGTCGATGCCGCGCGGCTTGATGACCGGCTCCATGACGCCGAGATTGGGCGCCAGCCAGTCGCGGTGCGAATGGACCGTATCGTAGAGGCGCAGCACCGCGTCGTTGTATTTGACGCCGACATCGAACTGCACGGTGATCACCGCCATGCCGGGCCGCGACATCGAATAGACGTGTTCGACCCCATGCATCCGCGCCAGCACCTGCTCGCCCGGCCGGGCGACGAGGTTCTCGACATCCTTGGCCGAGGCGCCGGGGAAGGCGATCAGCACGTCGGCCATGGTCACGTCGATCTGCGGCTCTTCCTCGCGCGGCGTGACCAGCGTGGCGAAGACGCCCATCAGGAAGGCGACCAGCGCCAGCAGCGGGGTCATCCGCGAAGCCTGGAAAGCCCGCGCGATACGTCCGGAAATGCCGAGATCGGAACGACTCATAAACCCTTTACTTTCCTTTCAGCTTCATGATGCCGAGCGCTTCCATGACGATTTTTTCGTAAACCGTCTCGGTGGTGCCTTTTTTCATCTTGTGCATAAAATATTTTTCGAACCCGATCTTGGCCAGATGCACCCATTTGCCCTGGGCAAACCAGTTGACGTTGCGCGGCGGGATCTGCGGCAGCGCCACGAAGGCGGCGCCGGTGTCGCCGAAATCGGCCAGGCAGACGGCATTCCAGGTCGCCTTTTCGGTCGGCGGCCGGCCGTCGAGCACGGCACGAAGGTTCTTGGCGGTAGCCGTCACCATCGACTCGATCATGTAGCCGGTTTTCGGCGTGCCGGTCGGCACCGGCGTGACCTCGACCGGCGGAATCGCAACGCAGACACCGACGGCAAAGATCTCCGGATATTTCGGATTGCGCTGATGCTGGTCGATCAGGATGAAGCCGCGCGGGTTGCTCAGGCCCTCGATGCCGAAGACCGCCTCGACGCCCTTGAAGGCCGGCAGCATCATCGAATACTTGAAGGGCAGCTCATGCTCCCGCTTCGGCTTGCCATCCTCGTCGTGCTCGGTGACGAACATCTTGCCGGCCTCGACGCGGCTGACCTTGGCGTTGCAGATCCACTTGATGTGCTTGTCGCGGAAGATCGACTCCATCAGCCCCTTGGAGTCACCGACCCCGCTCAGGCCGAGGTGGCCGATGTAAGGCTCGGAGGTGACGAAGGTCATCGGCACCTGGTCGCGGATCTTGCGCCGGCGCAGATCGGTTTCCATGATCATCGCAAACTCGTAGGCCGGCCCGAAGCAGGAAGCGCCCTGCGCGGCGCCGACGACGATGGGGCCGGGATCGGCGATGAATTTTTCCCAGACGCCACTGGCCTCGGCCGCATGATCGACATGGCAGATCGATTGCGTGTGGCCCTGCGGCCCGAAACCCTCGATCTCGTCGAAAGCCAGGCGGGGGCCGGTGGCCAGAATGAGAAAGTCATAATCGACCCGACGGCCATCCGCCAGCTCGAGATGTTTGTCCTCCGGATACAGGCGCTTGACGCCGACCGGAATGAAGTCGATGTCATGCTTGCTGAGCAGCGGCTCGATCTCCAGTTCGATTTCCTCGCGCTTGCGCCAATTCACCGCCACCCACGGATTGGAAGGGACAAAATGAAATTTTGTGGTGTTGGCGATCACGGTGATCCGATCGCCGGGGCGCGCTGCTTCCCGCATTTCGAAAGCCATGGGCATGCCGCCCAGACCGGCGCCGACAATTACAATATGAGCCATAACAGTTTCCTCCTGGTACAGGACCCCGGCGGGGCAATTCCAAGCATCAAGTTCTGGCTGCGGCCAGTATTGTTCTGGGGACTACTTCTTCTCCGGCGGCGAATGCTCCGCCGCCTTCAGGGCAATGGCCGCCCGTACCGGATCGGTGACCACCCGGTCGCCTGCCGTCAGTCCGGCCAGTACTTCAATCTCCCCCTCCCCGACAGCATCGCCCAGGCGCAGCTGGCGTAGGCTCAGGCGGTGATCGGCGGTCTGCAGGTAAACGGCAGCGACCTCGCCGCGGCGCAGGATGGCGGCGGCCGGCACGGTCAGTTTTTCGGCCCGGCCGGTAATGAAATGGACACGGGCGAACATGCCCGGCGTCGCTTCCGGCACGTCGGGCAGCGTGACGCGCACCTGCGAGACGTGGGTGGCGACATCGGCGGTCGGCAGCAACTGGACCTTGACGGCGTCGACCCATTTCCCGAGCTCGGGAAATTCGACGCGCGCCGCGCTCACGCCGCGCATCTCCTGCAGCCGGTACTGCGGGATACTGGCGGTGACGCGCAAGCTGCCCGGCTGGTATATCGTGAACAACGGCACGCCGGGCATCGCCATGTCGCCGAGTTCGGCGTGGCGCCGGGCAATGATGCCAGCCATCGGGGCCACGATGGTGGCGTGGCTCTGACTGGCGCCGGCCGCGGCGCGGTTGGCCGCCGCCGCATCGAAGTCGGCCCTGGCCTTGTCGAGCGCGGCGGCGCTCACGAACTTCTGGGCGACCAGGCTTTTCGTCCGTTCATACGTCACCCTGGCATTGGCGTACTGCGCCTCGGCAGCCCGGGCCGCCTCGGCAGCCTCGCGGGCATCGATGCGCATCAGCAAGTCGCCTTTTTTGACCACCTGACCGGCATCGGCCTTCACTTCCAGCACCCGGCCGGCGACCTGGGCGCCAACCGTTGCCTGCTGCACCGCCTCGACCAGCGATTCGGCCGGAAAAGCCAGATCGACAGCATGCGGCTTGACGGTGACGACCGGCAGGGATTCGGCGGCGAAGGCGACGGTCGACCCGAGAAAAAGGCCAAAAACCAGAGAGCGAAGAATGTTTGCGTCCATAAATATAAGCATACGCTAATTTAAGAAAAAAACACAAAGCATTTAACGCCCACCCCCTATCCCCGGGCGGCTTCGAACGGTTAGCCGGCCGACCAGATGTTGCGGCAGCGGGTCTCCTTGATCCACCAGGACGAGGCCGCGCCGAGCACGGCGCAGACGGTGACCACCAGAACGCCGTAGCGCCAGGTCGCGGCGTCGTAGACCCGCGCCCCGCTGACCATTTCGCCTTGCCAGCCGAGATCCATGACCCAGCCGACCAACGGCTGCAACAGGGCGCCGGCCAGGAAGCCGCCCATGTTGGCGACGCTGGTCGACATGCCCGACAGCAGCGGCGGATTGACCTCCTTGGAACAGGCCCAGGTCAGGCTGAATCCGGCGGTGGCCAGCCCCATCAGGGTGAACAGCGCATACGAGACGGCGAGCGGCATCGTCAGACAGGACAACCAGACCAGCCAGAGCGCGCCATAGAGGTGCGAAGCGGCGATCAGCACCGGCTTGCGCCGGCCGAGACGGTCGGAAAGACTGCCGATGAACAGGCAGCCGAGCGCGAAGCCGCCGAACCACAGCGACAGGTGGCTGGTCGCCACCGGACGCGGCATGCCGTGCACCTGCATCAGGTAAGGCGTTGCCCATAACCCGGCGAAGGTAAAGAAGGCCCCGGACATACCGGTGTTGACCAGAACGGCCGGCCAGGTCGCCCGGTTCCTGAGCACCGAGAGCAGGCTGGAGAGCACGACGGTGCGGTCGAAATGCGCCTTATGCCCGGTTCCGCCGCCCTCCGGAGCATCGCGTACGAGCAGCCAGCACAGCGTGCCGAGCAGCAGCGAGGCGACACCAACGCCAATGAATACGCCCCGCCAGCCGGCGGCCTGCGCCAGCGCCGAGAGCGGCGCCCCGGCCAGCACCGAGCCGAGATTGCCGATCAGCATGCAGATGCCGACGATGGTGGCGAAGCGGCTCTCCTCGAACCAGACGGCGACCAGCTTGAGCATGGCGATGAAGGTCACCGACACCCCCAGTCCGATCAGCGTCCGCCCGAGCAGCGCCAGGTCGAGCGTCGGCGCCAGGCCGAAGAGGAAGCTGCCGACACCGCCGACCAGGCCGCCCAGGGCGAGGATACGGCGGGGCCCGAGGGTGTCGGCAAGGATGCCGGTCGGCACCTGCATCAGGGTGTAAACGTAGAAATAGGTGGCCGCCAGCACGCCGAGCGAGGCCGCCGAGGTTTCAAAGGCCGCCGCCAGATCGGGCGCGATGCCGGCCGGCGCGAAACGCTGGAAGAAGGAAAGGATATAGGCCAGCGCGACGATGCCGAGCGCGATCCAGCGCCGACGCATCTGTTCCCGGGTGAGTACTTTCATATTGTCTCGGTTCGTTGTTTGAAGCGCCGCGGCGGGAACGGCAATCCATGCTGGGGGCGCCGGAAACTGCCGGCCATCACGATCATCTTTCGCCTCATTCCCTCCCCCACCCCCGCAGGCCGAAAAATCGGCACGGCCTGACCCTCAAGCCGCCATGTCGATCAGCAGCGTCTCGATTTCCGTCCGCCCGACCGGGCTGGCCATGGCAATCAGCATGAACCCTGGCTTGAGCAGGAAATCCTTGTCGGGATTGAACTGCCACCCCCCGTTGCGCTCGCGGACGGCGAGCAGCACGTAGTTGGCGCTGCGCAGCTTCAGCGTGCCGAGCGGCTTCGGGATGAAGCCGGCCGGGACCGGCACCTCCTCGACGCGCAGGTTTTTCTCCGACTTGAGCATCTCGTCGAGAAAGGAAACCACGTGCGGCCGGATCATCGCCGAGGCGATGCGCATGCCACCGGTAAAGTCCGGCGAGACGATGGCATCGGCACCGGCCTTGCGCATTTTCTCGATGTTGCGCTGCTCGGTACAGCGGGCGACGACGCGCAGCTCGGGCTTCAACTGCTTGGCGGTAATGACGATCATCAGGTTGCGCGAATCGTCGCCGGTCACCGCAAACAGTCCCTTGGCATCCTCCAGGTCGGCCGCGAGCAACATGTCGTCGTCGCTGGCATCGCCGTGCAGGTAGAGAAACCCGGGGTTCTTTTCCTTGTATTCCTCGAGGAGGTGCAACTCTTCGTCGACACCGACAAAGTGTCGGTTGGTCGCCTCCAGTTCGTGCGCGATGTTGCGCCCGACCCGGCCGAAGCCGCAGAGGATGTAATGCCCCTTGAGTTTCTTGATCGCCTTTTCCATGCGTTTTCTCCGCAATGTTCCATTGAGGTCGGTTTCGAGCAGCGCCACGGTCACCACCGAAAAGAGCAGCGACAGGTTGCCGGCGCCGAGGATGCCGATGATCACGGTCAGCACCCGCGCCGGCTGGTTGCTCGACATGTCGATGATTTCGCCGAAGCCGATGGTGGCGACGGTGATGAAGGTCATGTAGAAGCAGTCGAACCACGAATACTTGCCCTCGGTCAGCACCATGTAGCCGAGCGTGCCGAAGAGGTGCACGGCAAACAGCATGCCCACGGCAAGATAGACCAGGCGAACGATGTAGCCGGTCTGTGACGGTGTGATAACGGACAAGTCGGCCCCGCCTATTCGGCCAGCGGCACCGACTGCGTCATGAAGATGACCGCCTTGCCGCCATCCATGTTCGCATGCAGGGACTCGACCAGTGGCGGATTGATCGCTTGCTCGGCAGCCCACTGGATAATGAAGTTGGCGCCGGAGCCGCCGGAAGCGTCATTCAATTCGACGAACAGTTCGAGCGTACCGAGCGGCGGCACGACAACCGGCACCGGTACGCGCTCGCCAAGCAGTTTGCCCTGGGTGTCGAAATACTTGGCGGAGAGAACGCGGAGCGGACGCTTGGCGTCGGTATTACGGATGCTGACCAAGGCCGAGAGCAGCACGTAGGAGGCCTTGCCGCTCTTGCCGAGGTTACCGTACAACATGTGTGAATAGATCGGCAGGTAAAGCGTCTGCCCCCGGACCAGGGGCCGCGCCTCCTGGGCGAAGGCCACGGTCGACGCCCCGAAAACGGCAAAAACCAGAGCCATGGTCATGGCCCGCCAGCAATCCCGATACCGCATGAACTCCCCCTTGTCGCAGCGCCTTGCCCTTGGCATGAGCGCCGTTTTTCCCGATTCTGCCACAAGCCTTGCCCGGCAAGCCAACCGGCCAGCAGAAGGGGCCGCGAGCCGCGAGGTTTACGAATCGCAATCCATTCCCCGGTTTTTCCATTGGACTACAATCAATCTCCTCTCGCATTACCGAAATGAAAAGGCATGCGCCAGACTGCGCTCATCGTGGAAAACGATCCGGAAACCCGCCATGCGTTGACCACGACGCTGGCCGCCGCAGACATCGCATGCATCTACGCCGAGAACGGCGCCGCTCTTTGGCCCGGCCTCGACCAGAACCCCGACATCATCGTTCTCGACCTCGACCTGCCCGATATCGACGGCCTGGAACTGCTTCGCCAGTTGCGCCGACAATCCGAGATTCCGGTCCTTGTCCACTCGACGCGTGCCGGCGAAACCGAACGCATCATCGGCATCGAGACCGGCGCCGACGACTTCCTGCCCAAGCCGTGCAACCTGCGCGAACTGCTGGCCCGCACCCGCCGGTTGTTGCAGCGCAGCAGCCAGCGCCTTGCGCCAGCGCGCAGCGAAACACGGCGCCTGCATTTCGGCGAGTGGACGCTGGACACCGCTTCGCGCGAACTCTGCCGCCCCGGCAAACCGCCGATCCCGCTCGGCATCTCCGGCTACGCCCTGCTCGCCTCGTTTCTCCAACATCCCTTCGAAGCGCTGTCCCGCGAACAGCTATCGCACGCCCTGAAGCGCGAATACCTCCCCTACGACCGGATCATCGACGTACACGTCAGCCAGATTCGCCGGATCCTCGGCAAGCAGGTGGACGGCAGCAGCTACATCAGGACATTGCGCTCGCAGGGCTATGTTTTCATCGCCGCGGTCGAAACGACGCGCTGACCGAATTTGCCGCGCCCGGCTGCCGACCTCAGGAGCATTCGGCGGCCCTGCCTGGTAGCAGCGAATAAAGGCAGCGAAGAACCGGAGCGATGTCCAGCCCGCCGATGAGGGCCGCAAGGGCAGGATTTTCTTGATTCCCATGAGGAACAATCCGCAACAATTCGAGCCGATTCGAACCACAGCATCATGCCGCTGTTGTGTAATATCCCAAGTTTGCCCCCTGATAGCGCCCGCCTTGCGTAACCGAGCTTCCCCGCTGCGTTTGCTGACCCTCGCGGCCACCTTGGGCGTGCTGTCCCTGGGCGGACTGCCGGCGGCACAAGGCGGGGATTTCGAACGCATGCGACAATTGCTCACTGGCCGTTTCGGGGCCGGCCACGTGCCGTTGCTGCTCGACTGGCAGCGCATGCTCGACGAAGAACGCAACAGGCCAGAAGGCGACAGACTGCGGCACGTCAATGACTTTTTCAACCAGCGGATCATCTTTGACGACGACCTGTCGATCTGGGGACGGAGCGATTACTGGGCGACGCCGACCGAGATCATCGGCCAGGGACGGGGTGACTGCGAAGATTTCTCGATCGCCAAGTACTATTCACTACTCGACCTTGGCATTCCTGTCAACAAGCTGCGCCTGGTCTATGTCAGGGCGAGCCTGAGCGGTCGGGCCGGCACCTTCCCGCAGGCCCACATGGTGCTGGCCTATTACGCCACGCCCAATGCCGACCCGCTCGTCCTCGACAACCTGAATCCCCGGATATTGCCGGCCACCCGGCGCCGCGACCTGGCGCCGATTTTCAGTTTCAATAGCACCGGCTTGTGGCAGGGAACCGGCAACCAGACGAGCAGGAATACGCTTTCCCGCTGGCAGGATTTGCTGACCCGGGCGCGTGCCGAAGGCTTCCAGTGAGATCACCGACATGTCCCTTTTCCGACAAATCTGGCTCACGGTGATTGCAAGCACCGTCATCGCCTTTGCCGGCAGTTTCGTCGCCAGCATGCTGACGGCCCGGCAATACCTGGAACAGCAACTGGCCATCAAGAACAACGATAATGCTGCAGCGCTAGCGCTGTCGATGTCGCAACTGGCCAAGGATCCGGTCACCGTCGAACTGCAGGTTGCCGCGGTCTTCGACAGCGGCCAGTACGCCGCCGTCCGCCTGATCGATCCGAACGGCAAGATAATCGTCGAAAAAGTCAGCCCGCCTGTTGCCGATAACGTTCCCGAATGGTTCGTCAGCCTCTTCCCGATCGAATCGCAGCCCGGGCACGCCCAGATTTCGGCCGCCTGGAAGCAGTTCGGCACCATCGAACTGATCAGCCACAGCCATTTCGCCTACCTGGCGCTGTGGCAGGGCGCCCTCAGGCTGCTCGCCTGGTTTACCCTCGGCGGCAGCCTTATGGGTCTGCTCGGCATGCAGTTGCTGCGCCGTATCAAACGTCCGCTCGATGCCGTGGTCGGGCAGGCACAGGCGATCAGCGAACGCCGTTTTGTCGGCATCCCCGTGCCCGAAATACCCGAGATCAAGAGTCTGGCCAGCGCGATGAATGCCATGGTCGACCGCCTGCAGACGATGTTTGCCGAAGAGGCGGCACGCCTTGAGCAGGTTCGCCGCGCCGCGAATCTGGATAGCCTGACCGGCCTGGCCAATCGGGGTTATTTCATGAATCGGCTGGCCAGCGCGCTCAGCGACGACGATGCTGCACCCGCCGGCAGCCTGCTCGTTCTGCGTCTGGCCGACCTGGCCGACATCAATCACCGGGCCGGCCGCGCAAGCGCCGATGAACTCCTGCGCCGGCTCGGCCGGGCCGTGGCCGGACTGGCGGCAGACCATCCCGAAAGCACCGCTGCCCGTCTGAAAGGGGCCGATTTCGCGCTGCTCCTGCCGGGCGTTCATGACCCGGCAGCCCAGGCCGAAAAACTGCTGCATGCCCTGCATGACCTTTCCAGTAGCGGACTGATCGACAGCGAGCGGCTTGGCCACCTGGCCAGCAGCACCTATCTGCACGGGCAGTCGCCCGGCCATCTGCTCTCCCGCCTCGATGCGGCGCTGGCCGCGGCGGAGGAGCAGAGCGGGCTGGCCTGGTGCCGCGCCGAAAGCCAAAGCCTCCCCGAGACTGGATCGCATGCCGACTGGAGAATACTGCTCGACGGCGCCATCCAGGCCCAGCGCCTGCGTCTGATCGATTTCCCGGTGGCCGGCAATGCCGGGCAACTGCTCCACCTCGAATGCCCGCTCCGTCTGCAAGCCGCCCAGGACGGTGAATGGCTGGCGGCCGGCAGCTTCATGCCCATGGCTTCGCGGCTATCGATGACCACCGAACTCGATCTGGCCGCCACCCGCCTGGCCCTCGAACGGATCGCCGCTGGCGCGCCGGCCGTTGCGGTCAACCTGTCCGGCGAGTCGATTCTCGACGCCGACTTCCGCGCCCGCCTCTATGCCCAGATCGTCCGCCACAAAACTCTTGCTCATCGGCTCTGGCTGGAGATATCGGAATTCGGCGCCTTTCAGCACTTCGAGGTATTCCATGCCTTCTGCGACGCCCTGCGGCCCCTCGGCTGCCGCCTGGGCATCGAGCATTTTGGCCGCCAATTCAGTGAAATCGGCCGCCTGCACGGCATCGGCCTCAACTACCTCAAGGTCGACGGCAGCTTCATCCGCGAAATCGACACCCAGCCCGGCAACCAGGCTTTCCTCAGGGGCCTGTGCAGCATTGCCCACAACATCGGTCTGACCGTCATTGCCGAAAGCGTCCAGACAGCCGAAGAACTGGCGATCCTGCCCGATCTCGGCTTCGACGGCGCGACCGGCCCCGCTATCCCCAGGAACTAATCCCATGGCCACCGAAATCGAACTCAAGCTCCAACTCAGCCCGAAAGCCGCCCGGCAACTGGGCGGCCACCCCCTGCTCGAAGGTATCCCCTCGCAACGGCAGCACCTGCTGAATACCTATTTCGACACCCCGACCCTCGAACTGCACACCCGCCGCGTCGCCGTACGCTTCCGCAAGAAAGACTGGCAGTGGCTATGCACGGTCAAGTCGGCCGAACCGGCGAGCGGCGGGCTGGCCATGCGCAGCGAATGGGAAACCCCTGCCACACCGGGCACCTTCGATTTCAGCCATGTCGATGCCAGCGATTTCCGGGAATTTCTCGAACAGCGGCGCGACCGCTTCGAAGCCATTTTTACCACTGACTTCCATCGCCAGATCTGGCATGTGCCGTTCGGCAGCTCGCAGATCGAACTCGCTGTCGATCGCGGCCATATCGAAAGCCGCGGCCGCCGGACACCGATCTGTGAAATAGAACTCGAACTGCTGTCCGGCAAGGTCGATGATATCTTCGGCCTGACCCGCCGGCTGCAGGAGGATATCGAACTCCATCCGGCCATCGCCAGCAAGGCCGAGCGCGGCTATAACCTCTTCCTTGATACGCCGCTCCGCCCGTTCCGCGCCCGGCCGCTACCGATCAGCGAGCAACAAACGCCGGTCGACGCCTTTCGCAGCATCGCACTGGGCTGTCTTGAACACTTCCAGCGCAACGAGAAAGGACTACTCAGCGGCGGCGAAGCCGAATTCATTCACCAGGCCCGCGTCGCCCTGCGCCGCCTGCGCTCAGCAATCAAGCTGTTCGCCCCTGTGCTCCCCCCCCAGTTTGTCGCCGCCTACGGCCAGACCTGGCAAACCTTGGCCGTCGCCCTGGGTGACGCCCGCAACTGGGATGTCTTCCTGGAAGAAACCCTGCCGCCGATTGCCACGGCCTTCCCGAACCATAAGGACATCAAGCGCCTGCGCAAGGCCGCCCAAAGCCGAGCCAAAAGCGCCCGCAAGTCGGTGACCGGCCTGCTCGCCGTCAGCGAATACCCCCGCCTGCTGCTCGAATTCACCGCCGCCATTTACACGCTGGGCGATACCCTGCCGATGCCGCTGACCGACTTCGCTCGCCAGCAGATCGCCAGCCATGCCAAAAAAGCGCGGAAACTGGCCACCCGCCATGCCGAGCTTGGGCCGGCTGAGCGTCATAAGATGCGCATCGCCTTCAAGAAGCTGCGCTATACGCTGGAGTTTTTTGCGCCCTTGCTGGCGCCGAAGCGGCTGAAACCCTATCTCGCCGCGCTAGCGCAACTGCAGGAAGAACTCGGCCTGATCAATGACCATGTTACTGCCGAAATGCTGATCGCGGAGGCACTCAAGGACCGCCCGCTCGGACCGGTCCATGGCTGGATTGCCGGGCGGCATGCGCTGCTGGTCAGTGAGTTGCCGGAAGTGTTGGGTGACTGGTTGAAGCAAAAGACTCCGTGATTGGAATCCACGCCCTGATCCGACGGCGCAGAAATGCCTTCACCGGCGACTTCTGAAAAAATATCGGGATATTTGCCAGTTGACCGTAGCCATCAAATTTCAGAACTACAAAAAGAAAAACCGGGGCAGAGGCCCCGGCTTTATTTAAATAGGAGGCACACCTCCTATTATTTTTAGTAAGGAGCCATTACACAAGTGCCGCTACCAACTTGACAGGTAGTGGCTTTTACAAGCGCCGCATTACCACGCGTCACCGGCGTGAAGACGACCGTAGAACCAGCAGTAGCGTAGTCGGTGACAGTCGGCACTACAGCGGTTCCATCACAGGCGCTGGCGGTTATAGCGGGCGCAGGATTATTGTTGGCCAGATTGGCCACCGCAGTACCCATGTAAGCCTTCGCCTCGGCCTCGCAGGCGCCATTGGCGGAACGCTGGGTATAGTCGCGGTATTGCGGCAGCGCGATAGCGGCCAGGATACCAATAATGGCGACAACGATCATCAGTTCGATCAGGGTAAAACCTTTTTGCACGTTCTTCATTTGAATCTCCTTTGAAGTAAGGCGGGAAAGCCGCTGAGTTACCTATAACAGGTTCTGTGCCAGCTTTTTCAAAAAAAACGCCACCGTCTTGAATTCATAAAAATCTTTTTTACTCAACAACTTAGAAAGCCACCGAAACAAACAAAAAAATTCAGGCAACTGATCACCTCACGAAGCTGACAATTTGCGGCACCCCGGTTTGACGTAATGCGTCGGACATATCACCGTCCCAAACAAAAGATGGTAAATCCATCAGCATCGGCACTGACCGGTCGTGGAGAATCCGCTTTAGTCCACCGCAGATTCGGGCCAAGGGCAGTTCTTGCGGTTCAGCGTCTTAAAGCCTCCGGCGATCCATTGATGTCGAACATTTGGCCAAGGCGAGCACACCGATTCTCACTCCCTCCCATTTCATGGCCCAGCCATAGAGGCTGGCCAAAGTCCAGCCGCTGTCAGAACTCAAAAATCTGGTTGTTCTGCAACATGCGGGGATCGAAATCGCCCAGGCAGGTTTCAAGCTCATCCATCGTTCGCTCGATCTGCCCCGGTTTGAGATGGGTGATGTACAGCGCACAGCGCCTTTGCAGCTTGCCGAGCTCAATAGCCAGCAGCGCCGGGCATAGATGCCGGGACACCTCGGCCAGACCTTGCTCGCTATTTGAGAAGGCGCACTCGATGATCAGGTGGCGCAGGTTGGCGATGTGATTGAGCGCCCGCCAGAAGGCATCGCAGGGCCCGGTGTCGCCAGAGAAGACCAGGCTGCCCAACCCGGAATCTAGGCAATAGCCGACGGCCGGCACGGTATGCTCGGCAGGCAGTGCCGTGATGCCACGCTCGCCTAGGTATACGGCCACCCCGACCTCGATGGCCTGGTAACGCATGAGCGGCTCTGCGGCGCTTGGCACCACCGAGAAATCCGGCCAGATTGACCAGTTGAAGATGTGCTGGCGCAGGATTTCGAGGACCGGCTGGGTGGCGTACACCGTCAGCGGTTTGCTTCGCCGCTCGGCGACGGTATCGATCATCAGCGGCAAGGCGGCGATGTGATCGAGATGGGGGTGGGTCAGGAAAACGTGATCAATGGCTGCCAGCTCAGCCACCGACAGTTCGGCTACGCCCGTCCCAGCATCGATCAGAATGTCGTGATCGACCAGGAACGACGAGGTACGCAGGTGTCGGCCACCAATGCCGCCGCTGCAACCGAGTACGCGTAGCTTCATATTTATCTGGCCTGATGATTGGGTGGCAAACTGCTCAGTTGCGGAGGAAAAATTCCATTTTGACGCCGGCAATCTCGATCACATCATGGTTACCGAGTTCATATACCTGGGCATCGAGCGCCTTCCCATTGACCAGCGGGAACAGCGCCCCCTCGACGTGAGTGATGAAATAAGCTGGCGGCCGACGGGTGATCACGGCCACCTGCAGGCCCGGTTTACCAAGCGTGGTCAGGGTTTTGGTCAGCTCCAGCTGCTTGCCGGCATTCGGACCGTTGAGCAACTGAATGAATGCCGCCGGAGCAGTCGGTTTCGGCTGCGAGGTGAGGCCGACACTCGAACTCATCCGGCTCTCAGTGGGTTCCAGTTGCATTTCCGAAGGCAGGCGGAGCACGCCGGAGCGGCTCTCCGCATTCTTTTCGAAATCGCCTGCCACCGCGCCGGCATGCGGGTCGGCCAAGTATTTCATCTTGTACTTGCCAAGCTCGATGACGTCGTTGTTGCGCAGAAAATGCTTCTTGATCGGCTGGCCGTTGACCAGCGTGCCATTGGTACTGTTCAGGTCCTCGAGGAAGGAATCGGCGAGAATGGTGACGACCACGGCATGCTCGCCGGATATCGCCAGATTGTCGATCTGGATGTCGTTGTGCGGCTTGCGGCCGATACTCAGGCGCTCCTTGTTGAGCGGAATTTCCTTCAACACCAGGCCGTCCATCGACAGGATCAGTTTTGCCATCTTGGCCTCCTCACATCATTTCAAGCGTGACCGCAAACGCGCCCACCAGCCCTGCGGCGAAACGGGGTCGCCCACCACCTTGGCCAGGATGACGGAAATATTGTCGCGACCGCCATTGTCATTGGCCATCTGCACCAGATGATCCGCCGCCAGCTGCAAATGACCGCCCAGCGTCCGCAGCGCCAGGGCAATCTCGTGGTCTTCGAGCATGTCGCTTAGTCCGTCGGAACAAAGCAGGACGATATCCCCGGGCGCCAGGTCGTAATCGTGGACTTCCACATCGACCATCGGTGCCACCCCAAGGGCTCGCGTCACCAGATTTCGTTGTTCCGAATGGCGGGCCTCTTCCGGAGTGATCATGCCGTCATCCAGCAATTCCTGTAACAACGAATGATCGCGGGTCAGTTGCTCAAAATGCTCGCCGCGCAGGCGATAAAGGCGTGAATCCCCGACATGTGCAACGCTCATCCGCTGGCCGTAGAAGCAGGCAAGCACCAGCGTCGTTCCCATCCCGGCATACCGAGGCTCGCTCAGCGAGGCATTGAAGATGAAAAAATTGGCCGCCTCGACTTCATTGACAAGGTGTTGTTCGACTTCGGCAACATCGCAGCACCCCCGGCCATCCCGAGCCAGTTCGGTCGCGATGACACGGCCGAGATCGCCGGCCAGCCGGGTCGTCGCCATGCCGCTGGCGACTTCCCCGGCGTTGTAGCCGCCCATGCCGTCGGCAAGAATGGCCAAACCCAGCCCGGCATCGGCATACACCGCATCTTCGTTATGCGCCCGAATGATGCCGGGATCGGTGCAGACCGCCATTTCGAGAGACAGGGCCAGGCTCACTCCCGTTCCCTCTGATCCGCGGTTGGGCAAGACATGACCGGGCGTATCCCCGCCGGCAGCGGAGAGTCTCCGTCCCAGTCCGCCACGCCCCATTCTTCCCGCGTCCCTTTGGCCATGATCACGTCCCCGAATCCGCTCCCGACCTTCGAAAGCATAGAAGCGTCATATTCTTACCTGCCCTAGGTGTCCGGTCAAACCTCATTGGTACGGTAACTCGCGACCCAAGCCCTGCGCTTCGGCCAGCGTTACGAGCCGCAAGGCCACGGCCAGATCCTGAATGGCCATGCCCTGCGACTCGAACAACGTGATCTGCCCAGCATCGGTGCGCCCGGCGTGGCGCCCGACAATCACTTCGCCCAGTTCCACCAGCTGCCGCGCGTGCAGCCGCCCCTTCTCCAGCAAGGGCAGTAGATCGCCGGCCTCGGCCAGCGCAGTCGGCACCGAATCGACGCTGACCAGGTCGCAACGCCGAACCGCCGCTTCGGACAATTCCTGGCGGATCAGCGCATTCGACCCCGCTGCATTGATATGCACACCGGGTTCGAGCCAGGCGGCGTCAAACAGGGGTTGCGCTGCCGTCGTCACCGTCCCCAGCAGGTCACTGCCGCGCACGGTGTCCTCGGGGCTGGCCGCCGGGACCACGGCAACACCGGTGGCGGCACTGAGTCGCTGGCAAAAAGCCTGCAACTTGTCAGTCTTGCGGCTGAATACTTTGACAAGTTCCAGCGGCAGGGCAGCACAGATGGCCCGGACATGCCCCTCGGCCTGCCAGCCTGCGCCAAACACCCCAGCCACCGTCGCATCCGGCCGGGCCAGCCACTTGGCGGCAACGCCGCTGGCAGCGCCGGTGCGGATCATGCCAAGGTAGTCGGCTTCGACCACTGCCCGGAGCTGCCCGGAGGCCGCATCAAAAAGGTGCACCAGAAAACGGTTGCCCGAACGATTGCTGGTATAAGCCTTGTAACCGAGCACCCCCTGGGCCGGCAGGCCTCCCTGCAGGATATGCAGCACGGTTTGCGGCAGGCGGGTGCGAGCACGCGGCACATCCAGCGCCTGACCCAGTGCCAGATCGTGATGTGCCGATTCGACGGCAGCCATCGCCATTTCTACGGTCAACAGGTTTTTTACGTCATTTTCCGAGAGAAACAAGGCCATGCCTGAACACTCCTGAGGTTCCCTGTCTGCTGTCTACCGGGAAACCCGGAAGCCAGCAGACACTTGAGTTTACGAGTAGTCGGCGTGGCAGGAACGACGACTGTTTCACGACTGCCGCCATTTTCAAACAATAGTGACATCTTGCCGCGCCAGCGCCCGCCGCTCCAGCCAGCGTCCGACGACAACGACCAGCACGGCACCGATCACACCGGCCACCTTGCCCGACCACGCCGGCAGCGGCGGCAGCAGGCCAAGTACTCCAGGATCGCTGAAAATCATCTGGCCGGCGACATAGCCGAGCAAGCCGGCACCGAGCAGCACGATAGCCGGGAAGCGCTCCATCCAGTGCAGGATCAACTGGCTGGACCAGACAATCAGCGGAATGCTGACCGCCAGCCCGAAAAGCAGCAGCATCAGACTGCCGTGGGCGGCGCCGGCCACCGCGATCACATTGTCCAGGCTCATCACGAAATCGGCAACGACGATGGTCTTGACGGCACCCCAGAGGTGAGCCGATGGTTCGATATCATGTCCGTCAGCATCTTCCGGCAGCATCAACTTGACGGCAATCCAGAGCAGCAACAAGCCGCCGGCCAGTTTCAGCCAGGCAAGGTTCATAACCAGTGCGGCAAAAACCGTCAGCACCACGCGCAGGCTGACCGCCCCGGCGACGCCCCAGAGAATGCCCTTGCGACGTTGCTCTGGCGACAGGTTGCGGCAGGCCAAGGCAATAACGACCGCGTTGTCACCGGACAACACGATATCGATCAGGATGATCTGGCCAACGGCGATCCAGAAGGCGACTGAGGTAAGGTCGAGTTCCATGAAACTTTGGGCAAATAAAAAGGCGGGCACTCGGCCCGCCTTTCTGGGTTGAGCTAGGCTCGAATTTTACAGCATGGCCTTGAGCAGCTTGGCCATTTCGGACGGGTTGCGCGTCACCTTGAAGCCGCACTCTTCCATGATGGCGAGCTTGGCATCGGCGGTATCGGCACCGCCGGAGATCAAGGCACCGGCGTGGCCCATGCGCTTGCCGGCCGGGGCGGTAACACCGGCGATGAAGCCGACGATCGGCTTCTTCATGTTGGCCTTGCACCACTGGGCGGCTTCGGCTTCGTCCGGACCGCCGATTTCGCCGATCATGATGACGGCGTCGGTATCCGGATCGTCGTTGAACGCCTTCATGACGTCGATGTGCTTCAGGCCGTTGATCGGGTCACCGCCGATACCGACGGCGGACGACTGGCCGAGACCGATTTCGGTCAGCTGGCCGACCGCTTCGTAGGTCAGGGTGCCGGAACGCGAAACGACGCCGATGCGGCCCTTGCGGTGGATGTGACCCGGCATGATGCCGATCTTCACTTCGTCCGGGGTGATCAGGCCGGGGCAGTTCGGGCCGAGCAGCAGGGTCTTCTTGCCGCCGGCGGCTTCCTTGGCCTTCATCTTGTTGCGCAGGATCAGCATGTCGCGGACCGGGATGCCTTCGGTGATGCAGATGGCCAGGTCGAGGTCGGCTTCAACGGCTTCCCAGATCGCGGCGGCGGCACCCGGGGGCGGCACGTAGATGACCGAAACGGTGGCACCGGTTTCGGCGGCAGCTTCCTTGACCGAGGCGTAGATGGGGATGTTGAAGATCGACTCGCCAGCCTTCTTCGGGTTCACGCCGGCCACGAAGCACTCTTTACCGTTGGCGTATTCCTGGCACTTTTCCGTGTGGAACTGACCGGTCTTGCCGGTAATGCCCTGGGTGATGATGCGGGTGTTCTTGTTGATGAAAATGGACATTCAATAGCTCCTTACTTGACCGCAGCGACGATCTTGGTGGCGGCTTCGGCCATGGAATCGGCAGAGATGATCGGCAGACCGGAATCCTTGAGGATCTGCTTGCCCATGTCTTCGTTGGTACCCTTCATGCGCACGACCAGCGGCACGGACAGGTGGGTTTCCTTGGCTGCAGCGACGACGCCGGTGGCGATGGTGTCGCACTTCATGATGCCGCCGAAGATGTTGACCAGGATGCCCTTGACCTTGGGGTTCTTGAGCATGATCTTGAAGGCTTCGGTGACCTTTTCGGTGGTCGCGCCGCCGCCGACGTCGAGGAAGTTGGCCGGCTCGGCGCCGAACAGCTTGATGGTGTCCATGGTCGCCATGGCCAGACCGGCGCCATTCACCAGGCAGCCGATGTTGCCATCGAGCGAAATGTAGGCGAGGTCGAACTTGGAGGCTTCGATTTCGTCGGCGTCTTCTTCGTCGAGGTCGCGCATGGCGACGATTTCTTCCTGACGGTAGAGGGCGTTGGAGTCGAAGTTGAACTTGGCGTCGAGCGCCT
>CAMLHL010000013.1 GCA_946479855.1 uncultured Pseudomonadota bacterium | reverse complement strand
AGGGCAAGGTGCATACGGTCAGCGAGATCAACCTCGCGCTGCCTTTTGTTTCCAGTCTGCCCTATCAGGCCGAATTGCTGGTCAAGCCGGCGTTTTCGGCCAGGATCAACGGCTCGGAACTGGCCCTGACCGGGGATGCCAAACCATTTTCGGCTTCCCACGAAAGCATTCTCAACCTCGACCTCGATCATTTCAATCTGGCCGGCCTGCAGCCCTATGTGCCGGATTCACTGCCCTTCCGGATCGATTCCGGAACGCTGGATTCCGAATTGAAAGCCATGTTCAGGGAGGTATCGGATCAGGTCTATTCGGTTGCCATCGTTGGCGCCGTGCATGTTTCCGGGTTGGCGCTGGCCGAAAGCGATGGCCAGTCACTGGTCGGCTGGAAGCGGCTGGATATCGAGCTCGACAATGCCGATCCGATCAATCGCAAGGTGCTGGTCAAGCGGATCGCGCTTGATGGGCTGGATGTTTCTTTGGCCGTCAATCGCCAGGGTGAATTCAATATCATGCGTCTTGCCGACAAGCTCGCCAAGCCCGCTGCCGCCGAGGCGCCCGCACCCGCAGCCGCAGCCGCAGCCGCAGCCGCAGCCGGGGCCGGCCAGTCATTCGAGTGGTCGCTCGGCGAGTTTGCCCTGAGCAACGGCCTGGTTCGCTGGAAGGACGAATCCAACCCGATACCGGTGGCCGGTGAAGTGCGCAATTTGCTGGTCAGGGTTGGCCAGGTCGACAGCAGGCTGGCCGCACCGCTGGTGATCGGCGAGGTGAGTTACCAGGTCGACTTCGGTGAACGCTTACGGGTTGAAAAAATGGCGCTCAAGGGCATCAGCGTCGATCTGCCGGCGCGCCATGTCGATATCGCCGAAGTGACCAACAGCGGGACTCGCGGCCATATGCTGCGCAACAAGGAGGGCAGGATCCAATGGATCAGTTCGCCGATCTTGAAGGCTTCCCGGGCAGCCAACGCCCGGAGCGACAACAAGGGCAAGGCGGTGGCCGAGGCGCCGACGACGCCGGCGTGGATAGGAAAGGTAGGCCAGCTGCGTGTCGAGGATCTCGGGTTCCGCTTCGAGGACCAATCCACGCAACCCGCGGCGGTGCAGGAACTGGAGAGTTTCAACCTGCTTGCCCAGGGGCTAACCAACGAGCCGAACAAGAAAGGCACGATTGCGCTGAAGGGCCAGGTCAACAAGAAGGGGAGCTTCAATGTCGATGGCAACCTGCAGATCTATCCGCTCGATGTTGCAGTCAAGGTGGATACCGTCGCCATTCCGCTGGTGCCGCTGGAACCGTATTTCGGCCAGTTCCTGAACGTTTCATTGACGCGGGGTCAGGTTTCCAACACGGGCGAGGCAACGGCAAAATTTGATAAAGCTGGCTTGAAGGCCGGTTATAAGGGCTCGCTCACACTGGGCGACTTTGTCGCGGTCGACAAGCTGAACAGTGCCGATTTCCTGAAATGGAAGTCGCTCTATTTGGGCGGCATCGATTTCCGGCTGGAGCCGCTGGCCATCAATGTCGGAGAAATCGCGCTGACCGATTATTACTCGCGGCTGATCCTGAACAAGGAAGGGCGGCTGAATGTGGCGGATATCGTCAAGAAACCGGCCGGCGAAACCGTCTCCGTGACGAAAGAAGAAAGCCAGCCGGTGGCCGGTAAAACCGCGGATGGCCGTAGTACGGCAAAGGTGGTCGCCAAGGAGGCCGACTCGACCAAGCCGCCCGTACCGATCAAGATTGCCAAGATCACCTTGCAAAACGGCACGGTCAATTTCTCCGACTTTTTCGTCAAACCCAATTACACCGTCAATGTCACCAAGCTTGGCGGCCGCATTACCGGCCTTTCCTCGGCGGCGGACACCGTGGCCGACCTGGAGTTGCGCGGCAAGTACGCCAACTCGGCGCCGGTCCAGATCCTGGCCAAGCTGAATCCGCTGGCGGCCAAGTCCTACCTCGATCTGAAGGCGGACATCACCGGGGTGGACATGGTAGGTTTCTCGCCGTATTCCGGCAAATACGCCGGTTATGCCATCGAGAAGGGCAAGCTCTCGCTGAACGTCGCCTACAAGCTGGAGAACAATCAGCTGTCGGCCCAAAATCGCCTGTTCATCGATCAATTCACTTTCGGCGAAAAGATCGAAAGCCCTGATGCCACCCAGTTGCCGGTCAATCTGGCGCTTTCGCTGCTCAAGAACAACCGAGGCGAGATCGACTTGAATCTGCCGATTTCCGGTTCGCTCGACGACCCGCAATTCTCGATCGGTGGGCTGATCGTCAAGGTTATCGTCAATCTGTTCGTCAAGGCCGTGACCTCGCCGTTTGCACTGCTTGGCTCGATGTTTGGCAGCGGCGAGGAATTGTCGAATGTCGAATTCGCAGCCGGTCGCGCCACGCTCAGCGAGGCGGCCGGCAAGAAGCTCGAAACCCTGGCCAAGGCGCTGAACGAACGCGATTCCCTGAAGCTGGAAATCACCGGGCGTGCCGATCCGGAAGCTGACAAGGAGGGGCTCAAACGCGTCGCCATCGAACGCGCCATGAAGGCCGAGAAGCTGAAGGATCTGAAGAAGGGCGGCGAGGGCAAGTCGCTGGACGAGATCGAGATCCCCCCCGCAGAATACAAGACCTACCTGAGGCGGGCCTATAAGGAAGCCAAGTTTCCGAAGCCACGCAACCTGGTCGGAATGCAGAAGGACTTGCCGGTCGAGGAGATGGAAAAGCTGATGCTGACCAATCTGCCGGCAACTGCCGACGATGTCCAGGCACTGGCGGCACGTCGGGCAGAGATGGTTCAGGGCTGGTTGGTCGAGCAGGGCAAGGTGCCCCCCGAGCGGGTTTTCCTGTTGCCGCCCAAGGTCGAGGCCGACGACAAGGGCAAGGCCAGCCGTGCAGATTTTTCTTTGAGGTAAGCCGTTGATAAGTGAAACGATGGGGTTGGCCTTGCTGGCCGGCATGGTGGTGGTCATCCTGTTACAGGTGGCCTTGTTGCTGCGTGGTAATCGGCGAGGGGATGACGAAGCGCGTTTCCGGGCGCAGCAGGATGCTCAGGAAAAGGGGCTGGCGCGCCTCGAGCGGGAACTGCGCGAGGAACTGGCTCGCGGCCGGCGCGAGGATGCCGAGGAGGCATTTCGTGACCGCGAGGAACGGGCGCAATCGTCCAATCTGCTGAGTCAGGCGGTAACGACCCAGGTCGGTCAGTTCGGTACCCTGCAGGCCGAGCGCCTGGAGGCCTTCGCCCGTGAACTGAACCGTTTTTCGCTGGGTCTCGACGAGCGTTTCGAACGATTGAAAATGACCGTCGAAGGGCGGTTGACCGCTATCCAGGCTGACAACGCCAACAAGCTCGAAGAGATGCGCCGCACTGTCGATGAAAAGCTGCATGCGACACTGGAACAGCGTCTTGGCGAATCGTTCAAGCTGGTCAGCGACCGGTTGGAACAGGTGCATCGCGGCCTTGGCGAAATGCAGACGCTGGCGGCGGGCGTCGGCGACCTGAAGCGCGTCCTGACCAACGTCAAGACGCGCGGCACCTGGGGCGAAGTGCAGCTCTCGGCCCTGCTCGAACAGTTGCTGACGGCCGAGCAGTTCGGCGCCAACGTTGCTACCCGGCCGGGTAGCAACGAACGTGTCGATTTCGCCATCCGCCTGCCGGGCAAGGACGATGGCGCCGTGGTCTGGCTGCCGATCGATGCCAAGTACCCGATCGAGGATTACCAGCGCCTGCTCGATGCCCAGGAGCGAGCTGACCCGGGGGCGGTCGAGGAAGCCGCGCGAGCCATCGAGACGCGTCTGAAGAACGAGGCGAAGAGCATTCACGAAAAATACGTTTCGCCGCCGCATACGACCGATTTTGCCTTGCTCTATTTGCCGCTTGAAGGCTTGTATGCAGAAGCGCTACGCCGGCCCGGGTTGGCCGAAGCGCTGCAACGTGATTACCGCGTCAGTCTGGCCGGGCCAACGACGCTGGCGGCATTGCTCAACAGTCTGCAGATGGGCTTCCGGACGCTGGCCATCGAGCAGCGCTCGGCTGAAGTCTGGGCTGTCCTTGGCGCAGTGAAGACCGAGTTCGGCAAGTTCGGCGAGGCGCTGGCGCATACCCGGAAGAAACTCGACGAGGCGAGCAACAGTATCGCCAAGGCAGAAACGCGGACGCGCCAGTTGTCGCGCAAGCTGAAGGAAGTCGAGGCGTTGCCGGCGGCTGAATCGGAACAATTGATCGGGGTGGCTGATTTCGATGGCGAAGACGAGTGAACTTGAGGTCGCCTACCAGGCGACGACTTACCGGGTTTTCTTACCCGGCGGCATCTGCGATCTGCGACTCGGCACGCCCTGCGAGTTCTTACGCTGCTGGCTGGAAACCGCCGATTGCAGGCAGTTTGCGATCATCACGGCGCACAATCCCGGTTCGCAGCCGGCCGATGAGTCGGCCAACGCCGAGCGCCAGTCGCAACTGGAGTGCGACCTGATCGAAGGCAACTACGAGCCGTACGCCAGCCAGAATGTTCCGGATGGCGATGACTGGCCGGTCGAGGAAAGTTGCTTTGTGCCCGATCTCGCCGTGGAGGATGCTTGTGCATTGGCCCGCGATTACGGGCAGAATGCCGTGGTCTGCGGCGGCCCCGATGGCGTACCGCATCTTGTCTGGGTAGAAGAAACCGAATAATGGGCAGAAAGATCGGTCGTTTTGAAATCCGTCGGGAATTGGGACGCGGCGCGCAGAGCATCGTTTATCTTGGCTTCGATCCGCAGTTGCAGCGGGAAATCGCCATCAAGACCCTGCATTTTTCCCGCCCCGATCCAGCCCAGAACAGTATCCTCCTTGATGAGGCGCGGACGGTCAGCAAGATGCGTCATCCGAATATCGTGCCGATTTTCGAGGCCGGCGTGGAGGGGGGCGATCTCTATCTGGTCTTCGAGTACGTGCCGGGCAAGAATCTTGCCGAATTTCTGCAGCAAAGTGGCGCGCTGTCGTCGGTCAAGGCGCTTTCTATCCTGCGCCCGATTCTTGATGCCGTCGCCTATGCCCATGCGCAGGGAATCATCCACCGCGATCTGAAGCCATCCAACATCCTGCTCGACGACGACGGCACGCCACGTGTCATGGATTTCGGTATCGCGGCGCGGGTCGACAGTGCCAGCGACAGCATGGAGCGGCTCAACGGCACACCGGCCTACATGGCGCCGGAATATGTGCAGCGTCGGGAGATCAGTGAGCGTTCGGACATATTCTCGGCCGGGGTGATCCTGTTCGAGATGCTGACCGGCAAGCCGGCTTTTGCCGGCGGTGACGCTGCCCGGATCATGCAGCGCGTCGTCAGCAGCGATTTGCGCTTGCCCGAGGAGGCTGCGGTCGACAGTCAATTAAGCAGCATTTTGTACAAGGCTGTGACGCGCGATCCGGCGGTCCGCTTTCAGACCGCGGCACAGTTCGCCGAAGCGCTGGACAATTATCTCGATCCTGAAGAAGAGCCCGTGGCCAGCGGCAGCGGCCGGCAGGCGACGCTTGAGTTTTTGTTGCGGCGGATACGCCACAAGAGCGATTTTCCGGCGCTCTCGGAGTCGGTCAGCGCCATCAACAAGATTGCCAACAGCGAGACGGAGAGCATCGACAAGCTTTCCAACACCATCCTCAAGGATTTTGCGCTGACCAACAAACTGTTGCGTCTGGTCAATTCAGCCTATTTCCGGCCGGCCGGTGGCGGTTCGATCAGCACCGTATCGCGGGCGGTGATCGTGCTCGGCTTCGAGGCGGTGCGCAACATCGCGATTACCGTGTTGCTCTTCGAACACCTGCAGAACAAGGGCAACGCCAACCAGCTCAAGGAAGATTTCCTGCGCGCCAATCTGGCCGGCGTGCTGGCCAAGGACATCGGCGCCACGGCGCAAATGCGGGAGTTGGAACAGTCCTTCATCTGTGCGCTGTTTCACAGCCTGGGACGGCTGCTGTCGCAATATTATTTCCCGGAAGAGTCCGATGAAATCCGGCGAGTGATGGTGCAAAAGGCTTGCGGCGAGGAGAGCGCGGCCCTGCAGGTGCTGGGTATTTCCTTCGAGGAAATGGGTATTGCCATCGCCCGTCAGTGGGGTTTTCCACCGCTGATCGTCAGTTCAATGCGCAAGTTGCCGGCCGGCACGATCAGGAAACCGGCGCAGCAGGAGGATCGCCTGCGGGTATTGTCCGGATTCTCCAACGAGTTGTGCGACGTCATTGCCCAGGCGACGCCGGAGGCGCGCGATCGCGAGCTGAGGAAAACCATGATCCGCTTCGCCGATGCCGTGGCGCTCGACCAGAAGGATGTGCGTCAGACGGTGCAGCGGGCTGTCGAGGAGGTGGCAGATTTCGCCCGGGTCATCCACCTCAACCTGCAGCAAACGACGTTCGGCAAGCAGATGCGCCTGTTCGTCACTGCAGGCGCCACCGAGAATACTGCGGTCGACGATGAAAAACGCACCGATTTCGCAGCGGCGACCATCCTCGGCGAACTTGATCCGAATGCTACCGTTGGCGACAGCGAGGCGTTGCCGCATATGGTCGACGCCCAGTCTGTACTGACGGCCGGGATACAGGACATCAGCAATACGCTGATCGAGGGATTTCAGCTGAACGACATCCTGCGCATGATTCTCGAAACGATGTATCGGGCGATGGGCTTCAAGCGGGTCGTGCTGTGCATCCGCGATGCCAAGGCGGGCGTCATGCAGGGGCGCTTCGGCTTCGGGCCGGAAGCCAATGAAGTGGCCCGGGCCTTCCGGTTTCCGCTTAGTTTCACGCCGGATATATTCCACGCCGCGACCTCGCGGGGGGTTGATCTGATGATCAGCGACATTAACGATCCGAAGATCGCCAACCGCATTCCCGACTGGTATCGCAAGGCGGTGCCGGCCAATTCCTTCGTGCTCTTCCCGCTCAATATCAAGAGCAACCCGGTAGCGCTGATCTATGCCGACCGTGACGAGCCGGGCGGGATTTCGATTCCGGAGAAGGAACTGCAACTGCTGCGCACCCTGCGCAATCAGGCTATCCTGGCAATCAAGCAGGGCTCCTGAGTCTTTGCGCTTAGTGCCGCAAAAAGGAAAATGCCCGCCGAAGCGGGCATTTTTTTCAGGGGCGACCGCTTACCAGAGTTGCCACCAGGCAGTCTTGCGCTCCAGGCCATCCTTGTACAAACGGCTGTCCGGGTAGTTTTTCTTCATCACGCGCTCGGTGTCGTCGCGCAGATCCTTCATGCCCATCTTGTCGTAGGCGGTGAGCAGGATGAAGAGTGCTTCCTCGATTGCCGGGGTGTTCGGATAGGTCTTGATGGCGAACTGGGCGCGGTTGGCCGCGGCGATGTAGGCGCCGCGCTTGATGTAATAACGGGCAACGTGCACTTCCATCGAGGCCAGGGCGTCGACCAGATAGGTCATGCGCTGCTTGGCATCCGGGGTGTATTTGCTGTCCGGGAAGCGGGTCACCAGATCCCGGAAGGTGTCGAAGGCTTCGCGGGCGGCCTTGGGATCGCGTTCGGTCGGATCCTGGGTGCTGATGTAGCCGGCGTAGCCGAGGTCTTCGTTGAAGTTGATCAGGCCCTTCAGGTAATACACGTAGTCCACCGCCGGGTGGCTGGGGTGCAGTTTGATGAATCGGTCGCAGGCGGCAAGTGCCGAGCCGGATTCGTTGGCCTTCCAGTAAACATAGCCGAGTTCGAGTTGCGCCTGTTGGGCGTAGCGGCCATAGGGATAACGGGATTCCAGTTTTTCCAGGTATTTCGCAGCCTTGTCCCAGGCACCGTCAGCCTGGGCATCCTTGGCTTCGCCGTAGAGCTTGGCGGCCGACCAGCCGATGGTGAGGTCCGCAGGATCGGAATAAGTGCCGCAACCGGCAATGAAAGCGGCAATGAAAACCGCCATCAGCAAACGGAAGAGGGCAGGGAATGACTGGAATGCGGGTAAACTTCGCATCATGAATGATCCTATTGAAGATGCCGGCGATTATAGCCGAACTGAACCGCTCCACCTGACCGTTCCCGAAGCTTGCTCTGGCCGCCGTCTCGACCAGGTATTGGCCGAGTTGATGCCGCAGCATTCCCGCAATCGCCTGCAGGGTTGGGTCCGCGATGGCTGCGTCCAGGTCGATGGCAGGCCGGAAACCGAACCCAAGCGCAAGGTGATGGGCGGTGAGACGCTGCTGCTTGCCGAGCCGGACGACGCGCGCCAGCACGCTGAGCAGCCGGAAGACATTCCGCTCGACGTCGTGTATGAGGACGAAACGCTGCTCGTCATCAACAAGCCGGCCGGGCTGGTCGTCCATCCGGGCAGCGGCAACTGGAGCGGCACCCTGATGAACGCGCTGCTCCATCATGTACCGGGTATCGAGGCGGTGCCGCGGGCCGGTATCGTGCACCGTCTGGACAAGGACACCAGCGGCCTGCTGGTCGTCGCCAAGACGCTGGAAGCGCAGACCGATCTTGTTCGCCAGTTGCAGGCGCGCACCGTGCGCCGCATCTACCTGGCGCTGGCGGCCGGGGCGATGAAGCATGAAGGAACGGTCAATGAACCGATCGGCCGCCACCCGGTCCAGCGCATCAAGATGGCCATCGTGCCGGAGAGCCGTGGCGGCAAGCCGGCGATTACCAACATCCGTATCCTGGAAGCCTTTACCTACACGACCTTCGTCGAGTGTTCACTGGAAACCGGACGGACGCATCAGATCCGCGTGCACATGGCGGCCATCCATCATCCGCTGGTCGGCGACCAGGTCTATGGCAAGCACAATCCGAAATTGCCTGAATTCCACCGTCAGGCGCTGCATGCGACCCGTCTTGGCCTGGTGCATCCGCTGAGCGGCCTGAAAATGCAGTGGGAGGTGCCGCTCCCGGAAGACATGCGCGACCTGCTCGATACCCTGCGCTATGGCTGACCTGCTGCTCCCCGACTGGCCGGCGCCAGCGCGGGTGCGGGCCTTGCAGACGCTGCGCACCGGCGGCTGCAGCCCAGCGCCGTGGCACAGTTTTAATCTTGGCGACCATGTCGGCGACGATATTGCCAATGTGAACGCCAACCGGGCCGCCTTGCGCGCGCATTTGCCGGGTGAACCGCTGTGGTTGCAGCAGGTGCATGGCATTGCTGCGGTCGACGCCGGAAAAAGCCTGAAAAGCAATGAGGCCGATGCGGCCTATGCCCGGCAGCCGGGCATCGTCTGCGCCGTAATGACGGCCGATTGTCTGCCGGTACTCTTTTGCGACCGGGCCGGCAGCGTTGTCGCCGCAGCCCATGCCGGATGGCGGGGGCTGGCGGCCGGCGTGCTCGAAGCAACCATCACCGGGATGTCCGCCCCGGCCGGCGAGCTGCTCGCCTGGCTGGGGCCGGCTATCGGCCCGCAGGCTTTTGAAGTCGGCGCTGAAGTGCGGGCGGCTTTTTTGGCGGACGACCCGGACGCCTCCCCGGCCTTCACCCCGCAGGCAACGGGCAAGTGGCTGGCCGATATCTATGCGCTGGCCCGTCGGCGCTTGCAGCGGGCCGGTGTCGATGCCATCTACGGTGGCGACCGGTGTACGGTCAGCGCACCGGAGCATTTCTTCTCCTACCGGCGCGACGGTGTCACTGGTCGCCAGGCCTCGCTGATCTGGCTGGCGCCTGACAGCGTATAATCCGCGGCTTTTCATCGAGCCGAATTCCGTGAGCACTCTTTCCTGGATCATTGCCGTTTCGCTGGCTGGTGGCGCGTTGAGCGTCATTGCGGCGGCGATTCTGAGCATTGCCCTGGGGACGCACCGCATCAGCATGCTGATTTCCTATGCCATTGGCGCCCTGCTCGGGGCCGCCTTTCTGGAAATCCTGCCGCATGCACTGGAGCATGGCGATACCCATCGGACGGCAGCGACTGTCCTGTTCGGCATTCTGGCCTTTTTCGTGCTCGAAAAACTGGTCCTCTGGCGGCATTGCCATCACGACCACTGCGAGGCGCACGACGCTCATGCCCCGGCCAACGACCATGGGCGTTCCGGCCTGCTGATCCTGGTCGGCGACACCTTTCACAATTTTGTCGACGGCATCCTGATTGCCGCCGCATTTCTCGAAAACACCGAACTCGGCATTGTTACGGCGCTGGCCATCATTGCGCACGAAATCCCCCAGGAAGTCGGCGATTACCTGATCCTGCTCCATTCCGGCTACAGCCGGATCAGGGCGCTGGCCTTCAACCTGCTGTCGAGTCTGGCAACGCTGGTCGGTGCCATGCTGGCCTATTTTGCCTTGGCCGAACTGACTGAGTGGATTCCGTCACTGCTCGCCCTCGGCGCCGCAAGCATGATCTACGTTGCCGTGGCCGACCTCATACCCGGTTTGCACAAGCGTTCCGAACTGAAGGAATCGATCCTGCAGGTGTTGTTGATCGGCTCGGGTATCGCCTCGATTGCCATCGTTCAGGCGCTGGTTGGCGAGTAATTTGCAATACGCCCGGCTTTGTCGCCGGGCCTTCGCATCACTCGCCGACTTCTAGCCAGCAGGGCGGCGGTCCGTGCACCAGGAACGGTACTATGCCGGCAACGACGGTGGTCGCTGCGCTGGCGACGCTAAACAATGTGACATAAAGCCCTGCAAATGCATTGGTGTGCACGCCGTTAAAGAGTGTCGTTTTGCCGGTTTTTCTCGGCCATCAGTTCTCTAAAGCGCCGGCGTTCCCTGCGCACCCGTGATCCGGCAAAGTACAGCAGCAAGCCGCACGGCAACAGGCCGTAAAACAGGAATGAGATGACTCCGGCAATTAGGGTCGGCTCATTGGCGGCCACCAGGACGGTGACATACAGCCAGCCGATAATAATGATGATGGTAAGTGACATGTGACCTACTAAAGATCCAACTGGGTAAATTGAATTAGAGCCAGTCGATTGCAACAATGTACATCTTGAGACTCTCTCAACTGTCCTAATTATGCATGCAAATTCATTGACAGCCCCGAAGCGGGTATGGAGAATCGAGAGGCTCAAACTCCCACAACAACAGATACGAGTTTCCCATGGCGCAGGGATCGCACAACAACGACGCATTCATGGGTTCTGCCGCGCAGTTCATGCAGGCTGGCCAGAACATGATGCAGCAGTTCATGGACTACCTCGGCAAGAGCGGTGCTCCGGCTGGTACCCTCCCGCCGCCCGCTGTCGACCCGCAGGCACTGACGGTGCTGCAAAAGCAGTTCATGGATCAGCAGATGTCGTTGTGGCAGTCGATGCTGGCCAAGCAAAAGGGCCAGGAGCCGGCCTTCAAGGTAGCGCCGGAACCCGGCGACCGCCGTTTCTCGGCACCGGAATGGCGCGACAGCCCGATTTACGATTACGTGCATCAGGCCTATCTGCTCAATACCCAGTATCTGAAGCGCATGGTCGAAGCGATGCCGGCACAGGACGAGAAGGCCAAGGAGCGCATGCGCTTCCTGGCGCGCCAGATGGCCGATGCCATGGCACCGTCCAACTTTGCCGCGACTAATCCGGAATTCATTAAGCAGGCCCTGGAGACCAAGGGACAGAGCATCACCGACGGCATCAACAACCTGATCAAGGATTTCGAGAAAGGGCGGATCTCGATGACCGATGAATCAGTTTTCGAGGTGGGCAAGAACATTGCAACTACCGAAGGCGCCGTTGTCTACGAAAACGATGTGATGCAACTGATCCAGTATGCGCCGCTGACCGCCAAGGTTGCAACGCGGCCACTGGTCGTCGTGCCGCCCTGCATCAACAAGTTCTACATCATGGACTTGCAGCCGGAAAATTCGTTGATCCGTTTCATGGTCGAACAGGGCAACACGGTATTTCTGGTTTCCTGGCGCAATCCGCAAGAAGGACAGGGCCATCTCGGCTGGGACGATTACCTCGAACACGGCCCGATCGCCGCTCTGCACGTCGCCCAGGAAATCACCAAGGTCAAGCAGGTCAATGCGCTCGGCTTCTGCGTCGGCGGTACCATCTTGAGCTCGGCGCTGGCCGTGCTCAAGGCACGCGGCGAGAACCCCGTTGCGTCCCTGACGCTGCTCACTACGCTGCTCGATTTTTCCGATACTGGCGAAATCGGCCTGTTCATCGACGAGAACGGGGTGGCGACGCGCGAGTCGACGATTGGCAAGGGCGGCCTGCTGCCCGCCCGCGATCTGCAAAATACTTTTTCCTTCCTGCGTGCCAACGACCTGGTCTGGAACTATGTCACCGGCAATTACCTGAAGGGCCAGAAACCGCAGGCTTTCGACCTGCTCTACTGGAATTCCGATTCGACCAACTTGCCGGGTCCGTTCGCCTGCTGGTACATGCGCAACATGTATCTGGAAAACAACCTGCGCGTGCCGGGCAAGCTGGCCATGTGCGGTCAAAAGGTCGATCTCGGCCAGCTCGACATGCCGGTCTATCTCCTGGCGACGCGCGAAGACCATATCGTCCCCTGGCACTCGGCCTACCAGAGCACCCGCCTGCTCGGCGGCAAGACACGTTTCGTGCTCGGCGCTTCTGGCCACATTGCCGGCGTCATCAACCCGGTAAGCAAGAACAAGCGCAGCTACTGGGTCAACGACGACGTGAAAAACGATGCCGAAGGTTGGTTGACCGCAGCGGAAGAAAAGAAGGGTAGTTGGTGGGCCGACTGGGCCGACTGGCTGAAACCGTTGTCAGGAGAACAGCGGGCACCGCGCAAGCCGGGCAATGCCAAATACAAGCCGATCGAACCGGCACCCGGCCGTTACGTCAAGGAACGCGCGGTATAAGAACTTCTCAGCGAGGGGATGATGATGTCGCGAGTTGCACTGGTTACCGGAGGAATGGGGGGGCTCGGCGAGGCCGTCTGCATCAAGCTGGCCGCACTGGGCTACAAGGTGGTGACAACCTATTCACCGGACAATCCCAAGGTGGAAAGCTGGCTGCAGGTGATGCACAACATGGGGTACGGTTTCAAGGCTTACCCGTGCGATGTCGCCGATTTCAACTCAGCCCACGAGTGTGTCGAGACGGTGAGCCGGGACATCGGCCCGGTCGATGTGCTGGTCAACAATGCCGGCATCACCCGCGACATGACTTTCAAGAAAATGACCAAGGCCGACTGGGATGCGGTCATTCATACCAATCTCGATTCCGTCTTTAATATGACCAAGCAGGTCATGGACGGCATGGCTGAGCGCAAGTGGGGACGCATCATCAACGTTTCGTCGGTCAATGCCCAGAAAGGTGCCTTTGGCCAGACCAACTATTCGGCCGCCAAGGCCGGCATGCATGGCTTCACCAAGGCGCTGGCCTTGGAGGTTGCCAAGCAGGGGATCACAGTCAACACCATATCTCCGGGGTATATCGGCACCAAGATGGTCATGGCCATTCCCCAGGAAATTCTCGATTCAAAAATTCTTCCGCAGATTCCGGTCAACCGACTGGGCAAACCGGAGGAAATCGCCGGCCTTGTCGCCTACCTCGCTTCCGATGAAGCCGCATTCGTGACCGGCGCCAATATTTCCATTAACGGTGGTCAGCACATGTACTGATCGGCGTTTTTTTACCCCGCTCTATATCAACAAGGAAGGAAAAATTATGACAAAACGTGTTGCTCTCGTTACCGGCGCCATGGGTGGTCTTGGCACTGCAATCTGCCAGGAACTGGCCAAGGCAGGCCACAAGGTCGTTGCTTCTTATCACCCGCAATTCGACAACAAGGATGACTGGCTGGCTGAGATGTCCGCTGCCGGTTTCAACGATTTCATTTGTGTCGCCGGTGATGTCTCCTCGCTGGAAGATTGCCAGAAGATGGTTGCCGAAGCCGAAGCCGCTTGCGGTCAGATCGATATCCTCGTGAACAACGCCGGCATCACCCGTGACCGCATGTTCGCCAAGATGGAAAAGGATGGTTGGGATGCCGTCATCGCTACCAATCTGACTTCCCTGTTCAATATGACCAAGCAAGTCTCCGCCAAAATGGCTGAGCGCGGCTGGGGTCGCATCATCAACATCTCCTCCGTCAATGGCGTCAAGGGTCAGGCTGGCCAGACCAACTACTCCGCTGCCAAGGCAGGCGTCATCGGTTTCACCAAGGCACTGGCTGCCGAGTTGGCTGCCAAGGGCGTGACCGTCAATGCCATCTGCCCGGGCTACGTCGCCACCAAGATGGTCATGGCGATCAAGCCGGAAGTGCTGCAGTCCATCATCGACACCGTGCCGATGAAGCGTCTGGCCAAGCCGGAAGAAATCGGTGGCGCCTGCGCCTACCTGGCTTCCGATCTGGCAGCATTCATGACCGGCGCCACGATGAACATCAATGGCGGTCTCTACTACCAGTAATTCGTTGCGCCGCAGCAAGGCGGACCAAGCGCAAAAAGCCCGGCATGTCCGGGCTTTTTTATATCTGTAGCTTGCCTTTTGCTGGCGGAGGGCCGCTGATAAGCAAGGCGCTAGGAAAAATAAATTGCCTCGGGAACTTTCACCGGGAAGATTGTCTATTTCACCTCAAAATTATTAACCACCTTGAATGAGGCATATATGGACGAACTTTCCTATCTTGGCATTGGTTTTGCCGCCCTTATCTTTGGCCTGGCATGCCTGATGGCCGTCAAGTTATCCTCCAAGACTGCCTATCACTGAGCAAAGCAGGGGTAATCCGGGAGTTTTGTTCAGCACCTAGCAAACCTCTGTTCTGCGATGGGTTGAATGTCCGATTGCCTGACAGGCTATCGATCCGCGGATAATTACCAGGCCTGAATCGGTACATAAACAGCGAATCCTGCATTTAAAAATACGGAACTTTTTATGTCGCAGCAGAAAATGGGCGCCTCCGGGCGCCTATTTTTTGCGCTATAATGCTGCACTGCACTAAAATTGTATTGAGGATCGCTGCATGTCGGAACCGGTACGCCTGATCAAGAAATACCCCAATCGTCGTCTTTACGATACCAAGACGAGTGCGTACATCACCCTCGGTGACGTCAAGGATCTGGTTCTCAAGTTTGAGGAATTCAAGGTCCTCGATGCCAAAACCGGTGACGACCTGACCCGCAGCATCCTGCTCCAGATCATTCTCGAAGAGGAAACCGGCGGCGTGCCGATGTTCTCGAGCGAACTGCTCTCCGGCTTCATCCGTTTCTACGGCAGTACGATGCAAGGCATGCTCGGCAAGTACCTGGAAAACAATATGCGAACCTTCGTGGATTTCCAGGGCAAGCTGCAGGAGCAGTCGCGCACCATGTACGGTGCCGGCGCTCCCGAAAACGCCCATATGCAGGCAGATTTCTGGAACCAGTTCCTGAATTTCCAGCAACCGGCCATGCAGAGCATGATGAGTGCCTACATGGATCAATCGAAGAAGATGTTCCAGTCGATGCAGGATCAATTGCAAAGCCAGACGCGGAACATGTTCACCGGCTTCCAGTACAACCCGGAAAATCCGGAAAAATAAATTCCCGGCTTGGCGCCATGTCCTGGCGCCACTTGGCCAATCCGGTCTGCTAACCCGGGTTCTTGCCGGGGTGTGATGACAACCGATAGCTCGCCACGGCGAGGTAGTGTCTTGTTGAATCCGCACCTGACCACCGTCTGGTCGTTCGTGGCGTTTGCCGCGCGATGCATCTGGCCAAACTGGTCGAGGCATTCAAGCAACTGAAAATAGGCCGGGTTTTGTTGAAGGTCGGCCCGGTCCGGAAATTAAGATAATCTAGGCGAATGTCTGTCACAGTGCTTCGATAGACATGCGCTGATCTTTTTTTCATTCGCTGCCGCGCGAGAAATTTTTCCGGAGTGCCGCCATGCCTGATCTTTTTTCACCCCTTCGCCTCGGCACCATCCTGGCCAAGAATCGGGTCGTCATGTCCTCGCTGACACGCAATCGTGCCGGTGCCGGCAATGTGCCGACCGAACTGGTTGCCGAGTATTATCGCCAGCGAGCTTCCGCCGGCCTGATCCTGACCGAAGCCACACCGATCTGCGCCGAGGGCCACGGTTATCCGCGGACGCCGGGTATCCATACACCGGAACAGGTGGCCGGCTGGCGCCGGGTGACCGATGCCGTGCACTGTGCCGGGGGCAAGATTGCTATCCAACTCTGGCATGTCGGGCGTATCTCGCATCCCGATTTGCAACCAGGTGGCGTGCTACCTGTGGCGCCATCGGCCATTCGGGCGAGTGGTCAGGTGTTCACCGGCCAGGCCATGCAGGATTTCGTGACGCCGCGGGCCCTGGCCATCGAGGAGATCCCCGGTCTGATTGCATCGTATGTGCGGGCCGCCAAAAGCGCCATGGACGATGCTGGTTTCGACGGCATCGAAATCCATGCTGGCAACGGCTATCTGCTCGATCAGTTTCTGCGCTCCTCGACCAATGTGCGGACCGATGCCTATGGCGGCAACAAGGCGAATCGTGCTCGCCTGCTCCTTGAAGTCATTGAGGCGGTTTGCAAGGCCATCGGCCATGACCGGGTCGGCCTGCGTCTGTCGCCGGTGACGCCGTTCAACGATATTGACGACGAGAATCCGCAATCGACCTTCGAATATGTCGTCAGTGAACTCAACGATTTCGACCTCGCCTTTCTCGACCTGCTGGAAGGCACCGGCGGAGCGCCCCGCGAGCAATGGCTGCCTTTCGATTACGAGAGCCTGCGGGCGATCTGGCGCGGCAAGCTGATCCGCAACAATGGTTACGATTTCGCCAGCGGCAGTGCCGCGGTGGAATCCGGTGCCGCCGATGCCATCGCCTATGGTCGGCTGATGCTCGCCAACCCCGATCTGGTTGAACGCTTCCGCCGCGGTGCGGCGCTCAACGCACCGAACTACGACCTCCTTTACACGGGCGAGGAGAGAGGCTACACGGATTACCCGACGCTTTAACCCGGCGGTGAAAAGCGGCGTTTTTCCCAGTTGACCGTAGCATGCTAGTGTCACAGCACAACCTGAGTCCCCAGTTCGACTACCCGATTCGGAGGGATTTTGAAAAAGGTGGAGGCACTGCTGGCATTGCGGAACATGGCAACAAAAATCAGTTCACGCCAATAGGACATTTCCAGTAAGTCTTGTTAAAAATTACGCTCACCTGGATTGGGCGCTGATTTGCCGTGCTCACTCGAGTGCGACGGTCGACTGCAAAAATTGGTCAAAATTAAATCCGAAATTCCAGCAATCTGATTAAATGTCGCTTCTGTGATGCGATTCTGTCGCCGGATTCACATGCCCAACCCGACTGAACCGCACTTAGGGTAAGAAAATCAAGAATGACTACTGACTGGAAGCAAGACTACAGCGTCGGTAACGCGATGCTGGATGAGCAACATAAGGGTTTCTTCGTGCTTTGCCGGCAGGCGGAGGAGTGCCGGAAAGATCGGAGCGCCGAAGGGCGAGAGCATTTTCACGCCTTGCTGAATGAACTGGCGGTTTATGCGAATAGACATTTCGCGACTGAAGAAAGCCTGCTCGCTCTGTACGGTTATCCGTGGCTTACCGATCAAAAAGCGGAGCACGAGGTATTCAACGAAAAACTGACCAAGTTCATATTCGAGGCCACCTTCGGTGAACTCGATAGGGATGGGCTCTTTTCCTATCTCACCGCGTGGTGGACCGAGCACATTCTCAAGTCGGACATGAAATACCGCAATTTTCTGCAGTCGCAGGCAGGTTAGGCAAAAATGGACCGTTCCGGGGCATCGATAGACTTGGAGAATTTACCGGGTTCTCCTCGCGATACGGGCATGTGCACATGAATGCGCCAGAATTTGACTGGACGCAGGGCGCCGTAGCCGTTGTCCAGCAAGCCAAGAGCAGCGGCGATCTGGTCAGGCTGATCATGGATGGCGTCAGCGAAGTCGAGTCGTGGCTGGTCGTCAACCGGATTATTCCGGCCCTGCGCGAGAGAAATATCAAGACACTACACTTCAGCGTCGAGCGCGGAGCGGATAAACGCGCTGCATCGCTGATTCCGCTGGCGGATGGCAGCGCTTTCGCCTGCAACGCCCAGGGGGCGTGGTTTGCGCTGGCGCGGGACGAGGCTGCCCATGAAGTCGAGTACATCGGTTCACGCTATGCCCCCAGCGATCGCTGGCTCGCCGGTTTCAAGGCAACGCTCGATCTGCCTGACGGCACTGAAACAGCGCTGACGCCGACAGAACTTGCCCGGGTCTGGGCGGAAATTACCGGAATCAGGCTGAGTGGCTTCGCGGTGGGATTTCTCGATCAGATCGAGGCCATCGGCTATGACATGGCCGACCGGGTGTTCCATACGCAGGGGCGTCTCGGCCTGTAGTTTTTTGCCGGCGCCGGTGCAGGCCGGGGGGCGGTACGATTTCCCCGCTGGTGATACGGATCGGCAGACGCCGGTCAGCACCGGGCTGGCCGGTTGAGACTGGCTGGGTTTGCTTGCATCAGGCGACGGGCAGACCTTCTCTTAGCCGCGGCACTGCCCAATCGACAAAGGCACGGATACGCGATGAAAGCAGCCGGCTGTGCGGATAGACGAGACTGACCTCGATGGCCGGCGGCTCCCATTCGGACAGCAGGCGCACCAGTTGGCCGCTGGCTTCCAGGTCGCGCACCTGATAGCCGAGAAAACGGCCGCAGCCGAGGCCTTTGCGGCAGGCATCAAGTGCCACGTCGACCTGGTTGGCGGCAAAAACATTGGAAACGGTCACGCGCTGTGTTTCGCCGCCCCGGGCAAACGACCATTCGGCGCTGTCGTTGAGGCCGGTGAAACGGATGACACGGTGGCCAGCCAGATCGCGGGGGTGTTGCGGCATGCCGTGGCGGGCCAGATATTCCGGACTGGCGCAGATAACCCGGGCGGTGGCGCCAAGCGGCACGGCGACTAGCGATGAGTCGGGGAGTGGAGCAATGCGGATGGCGAGGTCGATGCCTTCTTCGAGCAGGTCGATGACCCGGTCAAGGAGCCGCAGTTCGGCCCGCATTTCCGGGTAGGCGGCGAGAAAGTCGGTGACGACCGGCGCGACGTGCCGGCGTCCGAACATCACCGGGGCGGTAATGACCAGTCGGCCGGATGGCGTCAGGCGACGGTCGGTCAGGGCGCTCTCCGCTTCGTCCAGTTCAGTCAGCAGATGGCGACAGCGTGCAAAATATTCGCGGCCTTCGTCGGTCGGGGCGATACGGCGCGTCGTGCGGTTGAGCAGGCGCACGCCGAGTTCCTGTTCGAGGGCCGCCAGGGTACGCACCACCGAGGTCAGCGAAATGCCCAGCCGCTCCGCGGCGCCAGTCAGGCTGCCGGCTTCGACGATGCGCACGAAGGTCGCCATGGCCTTGAATTTGTCCATGGATTGATATTAAACCGATATTCGCATCAATAAAATGCGATCAAGTCTATTTATTGCCTTGCTGGAATCTATCACTATGGCATTGTGATATGAAGTCGGGAGCAGGATTGCCATGTCGGGACATTTTTCCAGGATAGCCTATACGCCCGGCGTGCGCGCCATGCAGCGGCGTTATAACGGCTGCGAGGCCCCGCTTGGGGGCGGTAACATCAACCCCGAGCTGGGGCCGCGGGAGCGCCAGTTTATTGCCGCCCGGAACAGTTTTTACTTAGCCACGATCAGCGAAACCGGCTGGCCGCATGTCCAGCACCGGGGCGGCGCGACAGGTTTTCTCAAGGTGCTCGATGGCGTAACGCTGGCCTTTGCCGACTACGGCGGCAACCGGCAATTCGTCAGCGTCGGCAATCTGATTAGCAACCCGCGGGCGGCGCTGATCCTGATGGATTACCCGAATCGTCGCCGACTCAAGATTCTTGGCAGCATTGACGTGCTTGATGCGGCGGCCGATCCCGCCTTGCTGGCAGCCGTCAGCGCTCCCGGCGACCCAGTCGCCGAGCGGATTTTGCGCATCGGCGTTGCCGCCTTTGACTGGAACTGCTCGCAATACATAACCCCGCGTTACACCGAAAGCGAAATGGCCGCATTGGGCCACAGACGTGCGTAATTCCACCCAAGCAAAGGAGAACACCATGAAACTGTATGACCTTTCCCTGTCCGGCAACTGCTACAAGGTCCGTCTGTTGGCGGCACTCGCCGGCATTCCGCTGGACATCATTGCCGTCGATTTCATGGCTGGCGAACACAAGAAACCCCCATTGATCGATCTCAATCCCTGGGGGGAAATCCCGATTCTCGTCGACGGCGAGGTCGTGCTGCGCGATTCGCAGGCCATTCTGGTTTACCTCGCCGCCAAATATGCGAGTGAAGCCTGGTTGCCCAAGGATGCAACAGGCATGGCCACGGTGGTCCAGTGGCTGTCGACAGCTGCCAACGAAATCCAGAACGGTCCCGGTGCTGCCCGGCTGGTTGATAAATTCGGCTATGACCTCGACAAGGCGGATACGCTGCGGCGCGCTGCCCGTATCCTGCCCTTGATCGAGTCGCATCTGGCGGGGCATCGCTGGCTGGCGCTTGAACGCCCGACCATTGCCGATTGCGCGGTATTCCCCTATGTCGCACTGGCCCCGGAGGGCGGTGTCGAATTGACGGATTTTCCCAACATCCGGCAATGGATCGAGCGCATCAAGGCATTGCCGGGATTCGTGCCGATGCCGGGCATCTAGCAAGAACAGCCCCATCGGCCAAGAGCGGGGGCACGCCCGGTTTGGTGCAACGGGCGTCCCTCGGTGATTGCGATAGGGCGGCGGTTGCTCGCTGGGGCTGTCGAGGTCAGGCGAGGCGGCGAGGCGGCGCTACCTCGCCGGCCGGTGTTTCGACGCCGGCCGGGAATTCGCTGGCCTAGGTACCGATGCGTTGAAAACCGAGGCCGGGGCTGCTCGGCAAGAGCAGGCGTCCGCCGGCAATGACCGGTGCCAGGCCGGTATCGGCGGCCAGCCAGTCGGCTGTCGCCAGGCCGTGCACGGCCTCTGGGGCCACGGCGGCGGCGAGATGGGCACAGGCGAGCAGGCCGCAGGCGCTTTCCAGGCTGCTGGTGATGATCACTTCGAGGCCCGAGGCACGGGCGCGCAAGGCCAGTTCGACGCTGGCCAGCAGGCCGCCGTGGCGGGCCGGCTTGAGGACAAGGCGGCGTACCGGCGGGTGGCGAAAGAAATGGGCGTCGAGCAGATGGATCGATTCGTCGATGGCGAGTGGAAATGTCACGGTCGACTGCAGTTCTTGCAGTAAAACCGGATCTGCTTCGGCCAGCGGTTCTTCCAGGCCTTCGACCGGCAAACCGGTGCAGGCCTTGAGAAAGGTTTGCGCATCGGCCGGCGTCCAGGCACGGTTGGCGTCGAGCCGCAAGTACAACCCGGCTGGAATGCAACTGGCAAGCCGGTGTAGTGCGGCGACTTCATCGGCGACCGGATGCACGCCAACCTTCAATTTGATAACCCGGTAGCCAGCCGCTGCGGCATTTTCCAGATACTTACGGTCGACCTTGAGAATGGGCAAAAAACCGCTGTTGACCGCCAGACTTCGGCGCGGCACTTCGCCACCCAGCCAGGCGTGCAGGGGCTGACCGGCTTTTTGCGCTATCAGGTCGAGGTGGGCGGTTTCTTCGGCAAAGGCGGTGGCGGTGGCCTCGCTGATGCCGAATTCGGGAAGTGGGGCGCAATCGCCCCAACCGGTCAGGCCATCGGCCGTCTGCAGCCGGAGCAGGCGGCCCCGGCGCTCGCCGATGTCGCCCTGGCTGGTTTGCCACGGGCGCCTGAACGGCAGTGCGTAGGGCAGCCAGTCGGCCGCAACGATATTCACGGCCGCTTGCGGTACTTGCCGAAGTCGGGCGGGCGGCGCTCCAGCCAGGCATTGCGGCCTTCCTGGCCTTCCTCGCTCATGTAGAAGAGGCCGGTGGCGTTGCCTGCCAGTTCCTGAATGCCGGCCAGGCCGTCGGTGTCGGCATTGAAGCCGGCCTTGATCATGCGCAGGGCCATCGGCGACAGTCGCAGCATGTCGCGGCACCAGTTCACGGTTTCCTCTTCCAGCGTGTCCACCGGCACGACGGCATTGACCAGCCCCCAGTCGAGCGCGGTAGCGGCGTCGTACTGGCGGCAGAGCAGCCAGATTTCCTTGGCGCGTTTTAAGCCGATGGTCCGTGCCATCAGCCCGGCGCCCAGGCCGGCGTCGAAGCTGCCGACGCGCGGCCCGGTCTGGCCGAAGCGGGCGTTGTCGGCGGCGATGCTCAGGTCGCAGACGAGATGCAGCACATGGCCGCCGCCGATGGCGTAACCGGCGACCATGGCCACTACCGGCTTGGGCAGCCGGCGGATCTGCATCTGCAAATCGAGTACGTTGAGGTGCGGCGTGCCACCTTCGTCGATATAGCCCTCGGCGCCGCGCACTTTCTGGTCGCCGCCCGAGCAGAAGGCTTCATGGCCGGCGCCGGTCAGGATGATGGCGCCGATGGCGTTGTCGCGGTGGGCGCGGTGAAAGGCGTCGATCAGCTCGCTGACCGTCTCCGGGCGGAAGGCGTTGCGCCGTTCCGGACGATTGATGGTGATTTTGGCGATTCCTTCAGCAGTTTCGTAAAGGATGTCGGCATAGGTGTGGGCATTTTGCCAGCGGATACGTTCGGTCATGATTGGACGGAGGTTTGCGATGGAGCGAAGTATAGCCTCGCCCGGTCAGCGAGGACTTGACGGGGTTTGCGGGCTATCCGGCGGCCCACCCGGCCGATCCAGGATTTTCATCGTCGCCTTCGTTTCCGTCCAGCGCGTCGTGCAATGCATCAAGCAGAGCTTCGAGTGTATCGGCCAGCGAGCGGGCGAGGTCGGCGACATTGCTGTGGCCCTGGTACTCGGCGGCCATGATGACCTTGGCCAGTTCGCCTACGGCAGGGGCACCGATATTGCCGGCGGCGCCCTTGAGGAGGTGAGCCATGCGCAGGATGCTCCCCCGATCGTTGTGCCCGGCGTGGTGGCGCAGCAATTCAGGATCTTCCCGATGGCGTTTGACGAACATCGACAGTAGCCGGGTATAAAACGGCAGGCGGTTGAGCGCCATGGCCAGCCCTTGAGCCAGATCCAGACCGGCGATCGAGGCAAGACGCTGTTGCAGGTTGCCGGACTTGTCCTCGGCGGGCGTCACTTCGGGAAAGAGGGCCGCACTCTTGCGTTTGGGCAGCCATTTCAGCAGCACCCGATAGAGATCGTCAGGATCGACCGGTTTGGCGACAAAATCGTTCATGCCGGCATCGAGGCAATGCTGCTTGTCTTCTTCGAAGGCGTTGGCGGTCATTGCCAGGATCGGCAGGTCCTTCCGTTCCGCCAGGGCACGAATTTCCCTGGTCGCGCCAATGCCGTCGAGGCGCGGCATCTGCATGTCCATCAAGACCAGGTCGTAAACCTGTGTGGAGACCTTGTCGACCGCCTCGCGCCCATCGTTGGCGATGTCGATGCTCAGGCCGACCGCCTTCAGTATTTCAGTGGCGACTTCCTGATTGATCTCGTTGTCCTCGGCGAGCAGTATGCGGGCACCAGCGCGGGTCCTGGCCAGTTCGCCGGCCGCGTCGATGGCCGATGCGGTGTCCGGGGCAATGGCGTCCATGCCGAGCTGCAGGCGGGCCGTAAACCAGAATGTGCTGCCGATGCCCGGCTTGCTGCAGGCCCCGGCATCGCCGCCCATCATCCAGGCCAGCCGGCGGGTGATCGCCAGGCCCAGTCCAGTGCCGCCGTACTTGCGGGTGGTCGAGGCGTCGGCCTGTTCGAAAGCCTTGAACAGGCGCGACATCCGGTCTGCCGTGATGCCTATGCCGGTATCCTGAACCTCGAAGCGGACAAGTATGCTTGTCGCATCTTTGCTTTCGAGACTGGCGCGCAGCGTTATCTTTCCATGCTCGGTGAATTTGACCGCGTTGCCGGCAAAATTGAGCAAGCCCTGACGCAGGCGGGTTGGGTCGCCGCGTAACCACATCGGGACGTTGCCCGGCTCTACTTCGACGACCAGTCCTTTGGCCTCGGCAGATTCGGCAATCAGCGTTCGCGTGTGCTCCAGCACTTCATTCAGCGAAAAATCGGTTCTTTCGAGTTGCATGTGCCCGGCCTCGATTTTCGAAAGATCGAGGATGTCGTTGATGATCGAAAGCAGATGGAAGGCCGCCGTATCGATTTTTTTCAGACGTTCCTGCTGCATGGCCGACAGATCGGTCTGGCGAAGCAGATGGGTCAGACCGATGATGGCGTTCATCGGTGTCCAGATTTCATGGCTCATGTTGGCCAGGAAAAGACTCTTCGCCGCATTGGCCGCATCGGCTTGGACTCGCGCTTCGTTCAACTCGGCAGTGCGGCTGGCGACAAGCTCTTCCAGGTGGAAACGGTGCGCCTCAAGTTCCCGGGCATTCTGTTTCTTTTCGGTAATGTCTTCCTTGATGGCCACATAGTGCGTGACGCGGCCATCAGGCTGGCGGATCGGCGCGATGATGGCGAATTCGGCGAATTCGCTGCCATCCTTGCGTCGGCTGGCGAATTCGCCATGCCAGGGGAGGCCATGCGTCAGGGCATCCCAGAGAGCCACATAAGTCTCCCTGGGGGTCAAACCTGACTTCAGCATGCGGGAATTCTGGCCGATGCATTCCTCGCGGGTGTAGCCGGTGACCCGCAGGAAAGATTCATTGACGTATTCGATGTTCGCCTGCAGGTCGGTAATGACAATGCACTCGGGACTCTGCTCGACAGCCAGCGACAGCTTGCGCAATTGCTCTTCGGCGCGGATGCGCTGGGTGACATCGCTGGCCAGCACGACCACCGCCTGGCGGCCGGCGAAATCGATGCTGTGCGAACTTATTTCAGCCAGTATTTCGCTGCCATCCTTGCACAGATGCCGCCAGATTCCCCGGCTTTTGGTCGAGGTCGGGCTCTGGCCGATATCTTCGAGCAAATACGACACCTCTTCCGGGGAGCGAATATCCTTGATCGTCATGCGCCGGAATTCATCGCGGGAATATCCGTAGCGGGCGGACGTGGCGTCGTTGACGTCGAGAAAGGCCAAGGTTTGGGCATCGTAAACCCACATCGGATGGGGATTGGCCTCGAACATGTCGCGGTAGCTCGCTTCGCGTTCCCGGCGTATCTGCTCTTCCTGCTTGCGGGCGGTGATGTCGCGATTCGATCCCTGGCGTCCGACAAAGACGCCGGATGCATCATAGGCGGGCCGCGACAGATGGGCGATCCAGCGAATTTCTCCGCAAGCATGAATGATCCGGAATTCCATTTCACCGACGTCAGGTGCTGCCAGCCAATCGAGATGGTCGAGAAAAAGTGTGCGATCGTCGGGATGGATGATCGAAATCATCAACTTCGGGTCGGCCAGAAAGGCTTCGGCCGGATATCCGGAAATGTTTTCACAGGCCGGGGATAGATATCGGTAACTGCCGTCTGGGCCAAGCCAGAAAATCCAGTCGGCGGCGTTCTCGGCGAGCAGACGATATTTGGCTTCGGAAGCGGCCAGCGCGGCTTGGGCGGCCTCGGCGCGAGTCCGGGCAGCCTGGGCGTCCTCCATCAGATTCAGTGCCGCCAGCCGACCCTGGCGCTGTTCATCGAGCGCCGCCTGCTGACTGGCGCGCAGGGCTTGTTCGGCAGCAAGGCGAGCCTGGCGTTCGGCGCTTTCGTCGAGAACGCGCTGGAGGGTACTGGGCAGGCGGCTCAGGTGGTCCTTGAGGATGAAATCCGACAGTCCGAGGTGCAGCAGTTCGACGGCGGCTTCTTCCCCGATGCTGCCGGACACCAGGATCACCGGCAGATCGGAACGGGTGGACTGGATGGTGCGCAGGGAAACCCGAAAATCCATGCCCGGCACGTTGTAGTCGGAGAGCACGATGTCGAACTCGCCCTGCAGGGCCGCTGCCAGTCCCTGGGCGCTGTCGACCCGCTGCATGCGGCCGATCGGCACGCCCTGCTGGCGCAGGAAGCGTTCCAGCAGAAGGTAGTCGGCTTCGACGTCTTCGATGACCAGAAGGTTCAGCGGACGGTCCGTCGCCACGTCATTTCTCCCTGGGAACTTCATTGGTGGCCAGCCAATAAACACCCAAGCGGGCCACCGTTTCGGCGAACTCCGAAAAATCCACGGGTTTTCTGACGAAACTGTTGCAGCCAAATTTGTAGCTGCTCAGACGGTCGCGCTCCTCGTCCGAGGACGTCAGGATGACTACCGGCAGCAGAGCGGTGCGCGCGTCGGCCCGCAGGTACTCGAGAACCTCAAGCCCGGAAAGCCGAGGTAGGCCGATGTCGAGCAGGACCACGGTGGGCAGCTCCAGGCTCGTCGGTCCGGCAAATTCCCCCTGGTGGAACAGGTAGTCGAGTGCCTGCTGGCCGTCGCGTACCACGTCGATGCGGTTGGCGACATTGGCCCGGCGCAGGGCACGCACGGTAAGCATTTCATCCTGGGGATTGTCTTCGACGAGAAGGATGGTCTTGATAGTCATGATCTATTCGCTTTCTTCCGAAGTTGCTGCTGTTGGTAGCGTGATGCAGAAGGTCGCCCCCCGGCCAGGTTCGCCGCGGGCGGTAATTTCGCCGCCATGACGATGGATAATACGCTGCACGGTCGCCAGGCCGATGCCGATGCCGGGGAATTCATCCTGCCGGTGCAGGCGCTGGAAGGGCTTGAACAGCCGCTCGGCGTGGGCCATGTCAAAACCAGCACCGTTGTCGGAAACGCAGAGCCAGTTCTGGCCATTGCGCTGTTCGGCATGGACGCGTATTTCCGGTGCGGCGGTCTTGCTCGTGTATTTCCAGGCATTGTCGAGCAAATTTTCCAGCACGGCTTCGATCATCCGGGCGTCGCCCGTTACCGTCAGAGCGGGCTCCACCTGCCAGTTTACGCGCCGGGAATCGTCTTCCCGGGCGAGTGTGGACAGGCGCTGGGTGGCCAGGGTGGAAATATCAATCGCATCCCGGCGAAGTTCGCCACGAGTACTGCGAGACAGGGCGAGAATGCCGTCGATCAATTCACTCATCCGGTGGCTGGCGATACGGATCTGGTTCAAATAGGTTTTGGCGCCCTCAGCCAGTCCGTCGCCAAAATCTTCCAGCAATGCCTGGGAAAAGCCGCTCATCGCCCGCAGGGGAGCGCGCAGGTCGTGGGAAACGGCATAGGCGAAACTGTCCAGTTCACGGTTGGCTGAACTGAGTTCGGCCGTGCGTTCGACGACGCGACGCTCGAGATTTGCATTGAGCTTGTGGATTTCTTCTTCGGCCTCTTTTTGACGGGTAATGTCCTCGGAAAAGATGACAATGCCGCCTATGGCTCCCTCCGCCGTTTGCCATGGGCGGATTTCCCAGCGTACCCATTGGACCTTGCCGTCGGCTCGTTCGAAGCGATCGCCGTCGGCGCGGATGACTTCCCCATGCAGGGCGCGTCGATGCAAGGATTTCCAATCGTCGTCGATTTCCGGAAAGATTTCGTAATGTGAATGGCCGAGCAGTTCGCGGCCGTCCAGGCCGTAGTCATCCCGCCAGCGCCTGCTCACTGCCAGGTAGCGCATTTCGCGGTCGAACATGGCCAGTGAGGCAGGCGCATGCTCAATGAATAACTTGAGCTGCTCCCGGCTTTCGTTGAGGGCTGCCAAGGCTGCCTCGGCCTTGGCGCGTGCGGCATTGGCATCCTGCATCTGATTGAGGGTGGCGATGCGCGCCTGTTTCTGCTGTTCCAGTGCGGCAGCCTGGACGGTGACAAGCGCCTGCTCGGCCTGCTTGCGTTCAGTCAGATCGAGCGCATAAACGATGCGGTTGCTAGGCCGACCATCGTTATCGCGCAACACGGTGATGTCCAGCAAGACGGGGAATCGCCGGCCATCCTTGCCGACATGTTCGCTTTCAAACACGCCATGACTACTTGTGTCGATGGCTGCGACCTGCCTCCGGGCCTCGGCCAGCCGCTCGGCGGGAAAGATCGCTGCGATGGGCTTCCCGATCAGTTCATCGCGCTCATATCCTCTGGTATGGGCAAACGCCGGATTGACCGCGACAAAGGTGTTGGTCCTGGCATCCGAAATGGCCAGTCCCAGCTCAGCATGCTCGAAGGACTCCGCCCATAGCCTCAGTCTATCCTCGATTTGCCGCTGTTCGCTGATGTCGACAAAGACTGCGAGAACGCCATCTGCCATGACTATCCCGGAAATCAGGATGAAACGTTTTTTGCCGTCCTTGCAGGTCACCTGGTACTCGCTGGTTTCGATATCGCTTCCAGTCGCGGCGGCTTTTGCGACCGCTGCATTCCAGTTCTGCTGTACCTGCGTCCGATATGCGGGATCCGGATAGGCCAGTTGCCACCAGTCATTGATGCTTGGCATATCTTGGGGCGTATAGCCGAACAGTTGTTCGAAACGGCTATTTTGCGCCTTGATGAATCCGTCATTGCCGACATAGCCCATTGGCAGTGGAACTTCGGCGAATAGCCGCCGGAATCTTTCCTCGCTCTCCCGCAGGCCGCTCGCTACCGTGTCGTATCGGCGCTGGGCTGCGCCTATTTCCGCAATTTCCGAGATTGGTGCACCGCCGGTTGAAGGCTGCAACAGGGTGGCGGCCTCCCGGCCGAGTCGGCGGCTTGCGGCGATGCCTCCCAACACGCCAATCAGGGTGGCACCAAGCAAGCCCAGCCCGAGAGTCAGGCTCGCCTTGACTACCGGGGTGTTATAGACATCGGGTGGAATTTCCAGCACTACGTTCCATGGGCATGCTGTTAAGGGAACGACGATCCGATAGGATGGGGCGACATCAGGAGGCGTGGCGAGATTGCTCGGGCCGCGATGGGCGACGATGTCGCCGCGGCCATCGCGCAAGCTCAGGGACCAGCCATCGGGCAGCTTGAGAAGGTCGAGACGTTTCTGAAACCCCTTTGTCTCGAGGGTGGTGAGGACGATGTAGGCTACCTTGCCCTGGCGAATAGCTGGGACGGCAATGGCGATCAGGGATTCTTGCGCCACCGGGCCGACGAAGCTGTCACTTACCGCCGGCTGGCCAGTGGCGACGGCCAGCGGTGCTGCCGCATTTCCGGAAGGGCGAGGTAAAAGCGGCAGGTCACTATCCAGTGGCAATCGGGTGTTGAACAACATTCGCATCGGCTGGCCGATATCGGCCAGAATGACATGGCTGCCGAAACTTTGTTGGAATCCCCGGGCTTCCTGATAGAGATCGCTCCAGCGCGACTTGTTGTCGAGCAGCGGCGAAAGCGCCAGCATGTTTAGCGCACGGATGCGTTCGTTGAGTCGCTGGTCAATGGCGGTCGCGAAATTATGGGCCAGATGAGCGGCCTCCTGGTCGCGTTGAGCCTTGCTTGAATGCACGCTGTCGTAGGCCAGCCACGTGGCCAGCAAAAGCAGCGGCAGCACGCACAGCCAGATCAGTCGTGTCAGGAATGTTTGCAGCGGAATGCTTGCCGGGCCTTTCATGTTGCCAATTCCCCGGGGTTCGAAGTTTCTGCAAACGAGATATCGTACGGTGGCGTACGACCCAGTAGCTTCGACAATTCGTTGATCTGGCGCTTCAGTTCGATCATTTGCAGCTCACGCCCTACCAGGGCGGTATTGAAAAGTTCCAGTTCCTCGTTTCTTTGCTGGAGTTCTTGTTCGGCATGCTTACGCTCGGTGATGTCGTTGCCGACGGCAAGAATGCCGGTGATTTCGCCGCGCTCGTCGCGCATGGCGCGATTGCTCCAACTCATCCAGATGACGCGACCGTCACGGCAGAGATTCTTGGTGATGTCGTACTGATGGTGTTCGGAATTCAGCTCGATATCGCTGATCAGGCCCTGGAAATTGGTACTGCCGGCGGCGTTATCGGGTTGCAGAATGCTGACCGGCTGACCGATGGCTTCGGCAGCAGTCCAGCCGAAAAGCTGTTGTGCGTAATCGTTGAAGAACGTGATCGTGCCGTCGCGTGACCAGCTTACGATGGCGCTGTTGGCGCTTTCCACCAGTTCGCGATAACGTTCTTCTCCTTTTCGGATGGCGCTTTCGGCCAGCTTGCGTTCGGTAATGTCCTGCACCGTGCCGCGCAACGCCACTATTTCCCCGTCGGCGTTGCGTACCACTTCACCCCGTGCCGTAATCCAGCGGTTTTTGCCATCAGGACGTATGACTTCGGCGTCGCATTCGTAATCAATGCCCGTAGCCATGGCTTCTTCTACGATGGCAGCCAGTCTGCCCCAGCTTTCCGCTGTGAAATAGGACCGAACTTCCGGGTAGACCGCTGCCGGCAACGCTGGATCTCGGCCGTAGATGCGGTAGATTTCTTCCGACCAGGTGTGCCGATCGGTACGCAAGTCCCAGTGCCAATGCCCGAACTTGGCCAGGCGCTTGGCCTCGGTGAGGTCCGCTTCGGCCTCCTTGCGGGCCTGAATGTCCTCAACCACCGAGATGAAATAGTCCGGCGAGCCGTTCGGCGTGCGGACCAGGGCAACGCTCAGGTTGATCCAGATCAGATTGCCATCCTTGCGTCGGTAGCGTTTTTCCAGGGAGTAGCTAGCGATGTCGCCGGCCAGAATTTGCCGGACGTATTCCAGATCGCTTGTCAGGTCGTCGGGGTGCGTAATGTCCTGAAAGGTTTTGTGCATCAGTTCGTCGGAACGGTAGCCAACGATGTCGCACAACCTGCGGTTAACCCGCAACCAGCAGCCGTCGGGCGCGAGCAGCGCGATGCCGACTGCAGCTTGTTCGAAGGTTGCCTCGAAGCGTGTTTCGTTACGCGCCTGGGCCCGGCGCAGGCGCTCGAAAAAGAGCGCAAAGAGGCTGCCCATGACCACGAATACGGCAATGGAGAAGATGTTGGCCGGGTTTTCCAGCGACAGCGAGAACTGGGGAGGAATAAAGAAGTACCAGACCAGCCCGGCGCTGATCGCGGTTCCGGCCAGTCCGCCACGCAGGCCGCCAACCCAGGCGCTGAAGTAAGCGGCGGGGAAAAAAAGAAACCAGACGTAGGGCTTGAGGTGCTCCCAAAATAGCCATTGCAGTCCACAGGCCACAAAAGGTAGCAAGAGGGAAAGCAACAGCCGCAGGCTCATGGCGCTTGGTACTCCGTTGCCGTTGGTCCGGCGGCGTCGAGGAAACTCAAGGGGTAGGGGGGCGTTCGCCCGAGTTCGCGAGAGAGCGCATTGACCTGCTTCTTGAGTTCGATCATGTCCAGTTCGCGCCCGATCGAAGCTTGGTTAAAACGCAGCAGTTCCTCGTTGTTGCGACGCAGCTCCTCTTCCCCAAGCTTGCGGGCGGTAATATCGGTGGCGACCGAGAGAACCCGTTCCACGCCGTCAATTACCACGGTGCTGAGCAGGACGTCCAGCCAGAAATATCGCCCCTGGATGTCCTGGCTCTGCCATTCGAGATGCTGCTGGCCTTCCTGGGCAGTCCGCTGCACCCAGCGAACCATGTCGGGCCGATCATAGGGCGAGGCGAGCCAAAGGGCATGTGCACGCAATTGTTCGAGGGTGTCGTAACCGTAGATCTCCATCGCATGCTGATTGGCATCGACCGGTGCCCCGGTCTCGCAGTCATGCACCATGATGGCGACCGTGGCGCTGTCGAACAGGGTATGGAAGCGTTGCTCGCTGGCCTGAAGCGCTATTTCGGCAGCTTTGCGTTCAGTAATCTCGCGGGAGATGCCGAAGATTCCCGTCACGCTACCCTCGGCATCGTGCAGCGGTCCCTTGGTGGCGAAAAATACCCGCTCGCCGCCGACGGTGCTGAGATGTTCCTCACGGGAACACGTGCAATTTTCCTCGATTACCTGTTGGTTGGTCGCCATCAGGATCGCCGCCTGATCGGCGGGAAAAATGGCCCGGTCGTCCCGTCCCAGTATCTCGGCGGGGGGCTTGCCGACAAAGTTGCAGGCGGCACGGTTGATCAGGATGTAGCGGCCTTCGAGATCCTTGGCGAAAATGGCATCGTCCGAGCTCTCGGCAATGGTTTCAATCAGTTGCAGGGCACGCATCTTCTCGCATTGCAACTTGCTCTCGCGCCGGCTGGCAGCGATCAGTCTGCTCTGCAGGCGGCGCACCAGGCCGTAAAGCAACATCGATGTCACGGCCACGAAGAGCCAGCCCTTGATCATGCTGATTCGAACCAGCTGGGCCGGGTCGCTAAACATGGCTTCAACAACCGTGTCGGAGAACAGTATCCACAGCGCAGCGAAGAAAGCGTAGATCAGGACGATCCGGAATACAGCGCGTTCAGGGCGTGGCTCGTTCATCGATCGTGGCTTTCCCATTCTTTCTGGCATTTTAAAGATGGGAAGTGTAACTCCCACGTGATTGTATTTTGGTATTTATATGTTGCCTGGATAATCGAAAGGGGGCGTCTGACTGATAAAGCGAGCCGCATTTTCGATCATCGCTTCATCGTTCGAGCGCCCAGTGACGGTACCGCCTTGCCGCATCGTCGATGCAAACCCGGCAAATGGCTGCCGCAGGGCTGTGTGAATTTATATGAAATTCTCCATCTATACGAAAAATGGATTATCTCATGTCATGGTATCGCCGAGAGTGCGCTCAGGACAAGACCTCGGTGCCGATGCCGGAAATCGGGCGCCACGAGTATGGGGGGCTGGGCGTGGCCGGGGTGAACGCTACGGCTGTTTTATCTGTACGCAACGAGGCGGAGCGTGGGAAAATATTCTGTCTGATCGTCCGACTGGATATTTATCGTGAGAGAACGTCGCCGCGCTCCCCGTGTTTTTCTCAAGGGACATGTCTCCCTTAGGCTGGGCGGACAGGATCTGGAATTGCCAGCCGCCGATATTTCGGTATCGGGTGTCGGTGTGCTGATCGATGCGGCGCTGCTTGGTACCAAGCCGAGTGGCGAAGTGGGTATCTGTCGCATCGATTCGTCCGATCTTGGCGGCACCATCGAAGCCTACGTCAGCATCATGCGCATCCACCGCTTCGGCGAGCACCGTCTGGTCGGCCTGCGCTTTGAGTCGATCAGCGACGATGAACTTGAACTGATCCGCGAATACAAACGGAAGCGCCGGGGGAATCCGGCCGCTTCCTGAGCTTTCATTGTCAGGGTCGGAAAAAACTTTCCAGATCCTGAAAGACTGCATGATCGGCGTGATGCCGGCGCAGCGCGATGACGTCTTCCAGCTTTTCCACCTGTTTCATCATCTGGGCCAGACGCAGGTCTTCATTGACCAGCAGCCAGATGCGGCTGCAGCTGCCATCGCCGACCGGCAGGCAGAGGATGCCTTCGACATTGTAGGCGCGGCGGGAAAACAGGCCGACGACGTGCGACATGACGCCGGGATGGTTATTGACGTCGATTTCGAGGACGGCGCGGGAGATCGCTTGTTGTTCTGCACGGTTGAATGAATTCATCTCAGGCTCCGATCATGTCGCGGTTGGCGGCGCCCGGCGGCACCATGGGGTAGACCTTCTGTTCAGCGTCGATACTGGCGTGGATCAGACAGGGGCCGGGGCGGGCGATGGCTTCCATCAGCGCCGCGCACGGATTGGGCACCCGATCGAGGTCGACCGCAGCGATGCCAAAGCCTTGTGCCACCTTGGTGAAATCCGGCAGGGCGCGGAACTGCGAGGCGAACAGCCGCTCGCCGTAGAACAGCGTTTGCTGCTGGTGCACCAGACCGAGTACCGCGTTGTCCATCAGTATGATTTTCAGGTTCACGTTTTCCTCGGCGGCGGTAACCAGTTCCTGGATATTCATCAGGATCGAGCCGTCACCGGTGAAGCAGACCACAGTGCGCTGCGGTTCGGCCAGCGCGGCACCAATCGCGGCCGGCACGCCGAAGCCCATGGTGCCCAGCCCGCCGGAGGTCAGCCACTGGCGTGGGCGGCGTAGCGGGTAGGCCTGGGCGACCCACATCTGGTGTTGACCGACATCGGTGGCGATCGTCGCCTCGTTGTCCAGGCAGGCGGCGACTGTGCGGATCAGGCCGAAATGCGAGCGCGGGTTGTCGGTGCCGTGCAGATCCAACGGAAACTGCGTTTTGAGGGCTGCGCTACGGTCGACCCAGGTTTTTCGGTCATTTTCAAAAATGGCCGGCAACAGCTGCTCGAGCGCTTCCTGCACATCCGCGGTGATGCCGACATGGGCGTTCTTGATCTTGTCGAGTTCAGCCGGATCGATGTCGATGTGGATGATCTTCGCCTGCGAGCAGAAGTCGGCGACCTTGCCGGTCGCCCGGTCATCGAAGCGGGAGCCGATGGCGATCAGCAGATCGCATTCGTCGAGCAGCAGATTGGTGTAGCGGGCTGCGTGCATGCCGAGCATGCCGAGCGACAACGGGTGATCGACCGGCATGGTACCGAGTGCCATCAGCGTCATCACAGTCGGCAGATTGGCCTTTTCGGCGAGTTCGACGGCACTCTCGGCCGCACCGGAATGCACGACGCCGCCGCCGAGATAAAGAATGGGGCGTTCGGCTGCATTGATCATTGCAGCGGCTTGGGCGATCCGTACCGGATCGGCAGCGGGGGCGGGGCGGTTGCGGCCGGGTTCGGGCCAGGCGCCGATTTCGAGGGCCTGCGTCTGCACATCCTTCGGGATGTCGATCAGCACCGGACCAGGGCGGCCGGATGCGGCAATCTCGAAGGCGCGGGGAATGACCGTCAGCAATTCCTCGGCCGATGAAACGAGGAAATTGTGTTTGGTGATCGGAATCGACAGGCCGTAGGTGTCGACTTCCTGGAAGGCGTCGGTGCCGATCATGGCTCGCGGTACCTGGCCGGTGATGGCGACCAGCGGGATCGAGTCGAGCTTGGCGTCGGCAATCGCCGTCAGCAGGTTGGTCGCGCCGGGGCCGGAGGAGGCCATGCAGACCGCCACTTCACCGGTGGCGCGGGCCATGCCCTGGGCGATGAAACCGGCGCCCTGTTCATGGCGGGCAAGCACGTGGCGGATGACGCTCGATTGCCCGAGCGCATCGTAAATGGGCAGGATGGCGCCGCCCGGGTAGCCGGTGACAATGCGGATGCCCTGACGTTCAAGCAGCCGGACGGTGATCTGGGCACCGCTGAGAGTTTCAGTCATGGAGATTTCCTTTCGGTTGGTGGCTCAACCAGCAGGCTCCAAAACAAAACCCCCGCCGGTTTGCGCCGGCGGGGGTTGGGGAATTTGGTCTTGCTTCTGCTTACCCGATCCGCGACGACGCGTGCATAACGACGCCTACTACGACCACGCGTACGACGACCGGTTCCACTGCAAATGCAGTGATGGGGCGGCAGGTACGCAATGGGTTCATCGGATGTCCGGGGAATTGGCAAAAGCAGTTCACGAACTATGAACGAGTCAGCTGGCAAAATCAAGCCGGCGTACCGGGCTGCTACGGTAGACAATTTACCGAACTTTGCGCTCCGTATGCTTGACGGATATGGCGTCCCGTCGCTTAAACTGGCAGGCCGGCAAAAATTAAAACAACCCGATGAAACGGCTGAGAAAAACAGGAGAGACATGACGGATAAACGCAAACTTCTGGTCGCCGATGCATCCAAGGTGGTTCGAGCATCGCTGGTCAGGCAACTGACGGATCGCTTCGCGGTACGCGAGGAGGCAAGCGGCGAGTCAGCCTGGCAATCTCTGGTTCTCGACAGCGCGATTGTTGCCGTTGTATCAGGACAAAACCTGAATACGCTGGATGGATTCGGTTTGCTCGAACGCCTTCGTAGCAACAAATTGGCACGTCTGAATCAAATGCCGTTTTTCCTGGTGATTTCGAATTCTTTTTCCGAGAATGATCGGAAAGAGGCGCTGGCTCGTGGCGTTACCGATTTCATCATCAAGGGGGAGAACATTCCGTCGGTCGCCAGCATTGTTTCCGCCGGCCTGGCATACCCCGCAGATGCGACGGAAGTGCCGGCCACTTTGATCGCTGCCGAGCCCCCGGCAGGGATTTCGTCCACCGTTGCCGATCCGGATTTCGACGAGGTCGGCGTGCAAACCGAGATCAGCGTCAGCGATGTCATGGGGCGCTTCGGCAGGCTGGCCGGGCTTGAGGGCGTCGAGAAATACGATGGTGAGGTGGATAGCGTCAACGGTAATCAAAGTGCCGTACTGGCCCTTGAAATGCTTGAGGAATATCTGGCGAAACGTCTGCCCGAAGCGGTCAAGGGGCAGGGAGTAGGCGTCCTTGCCTTCGGACTGGATGCTTACGACGAGCTGGTCGCACGTTATGGCGCCGATCTGGCCGCGCGGACCGCCCAGAAGTTTTCCTTCCTGCTGGCCAGGAAGATTCGTGCCGAAGATTGCATTGGGGAACTCGCCAATGGTCGGGTGGTGATCATCGCCGCCTCGACCACATCAAGCATCTGTGCCCGGTTTGCCAGCCGAATCTGCAAGGCGATGGCAGCCGCCCAGATATCGCTGCGCGGTCAGCGCCTCGATCTGACCGTCAGTGTCGGTGTCGCGGTAGTTCCGGAGGACGCCGTGGCCTTGTCCGGGGAGGGGCTGTTGCAACTGGCTCAAGAGCGCCTCGAAGCTGCCCAGCAAGCTGGCGGTAACCAGCTGGTGGCCGGGGGCAGCCCGCAAGGTGTCGGGCCGCAGGCTTGCGACACCTTTGTGCCGCTTCTGAAGGAACTGCTGGCAACGACCGATCCCGCCGGATTGCAGCCGTGCCTGGGTAACGTCGGGATGCAGCTGATGCCCATTCTCCGTGAACTCGAAAAGAGTTTCCGCTTCGGTCTGCCGCTTGACGAGATGAACAAGCGTTTGTGGGATCGGGCGCGGGCCGAACGCATGCTGAACTGAGCCGCGGGGAGCATGGCGAAAACCCCGCCTGCGGTTGGGCTTGGTTTTTGCCGTAGCTTCAGGTTGTGGCAGAGGGGCAAAATAGTCGGATACTTCTCGCCTGTCGATGGATGCGGAACAAGATGGCCGGCGCAAATGAGGAAAATTCAATGACAGCAATGCAGGGGGATCGGGGCGAGGCTCGCGTTCGTCTGTTTCACGCCAGCCTGCTCTGGCCACTGCAACTCGAACCGCTGGCCATCGACGGTGGCGAGGGGCGGCACTGGGAAATCTTCGAGGCACGCTCGGCGACGCATCCGTGGCGGCCGCTCAACGACGAATTTACCGAAGATGCCAGCCTGTTCAAGGAGCGCCACTACCGCGAGTTCGTCTCCTTCCTGCCCTACGTACAACGTTTTCTCTACGGCGAGGGGCGTTCGCGGAATCCCTCACCGGACGATCCGCCCGGCAATTCGCCGATGCATGTCTTTCGCCGCCATGATATTGCCAGCCTGCGTCTGACGCTGCGCAAGGGCCAGGCGCCGGTGGTGCTGGAGATCGTCCATCTCGATCTCTATTTCTTTCACGACCTTGATCTGGTGCAACTGAACGTCGAGGTGCGCGCCAGGGATCTGTCGCTCGACACCGTGCGCGACATTCTCTTCCGCTTTGGCCGGGCCTATCCGTCCGGCTGGGAGGAGGGGGGCGAGGGCTTGCACAACGTCTATCTGGCCGAGTGGATCGGTGTCGACGGGCGGGTGGTCGCCCGTTCCGATGCCGAAAAGCGCGAGAAATATCTCGGCTATGTCTGCCAGCACCGTAGCCCCTGCATCTCCGAGCACTGGGCCTGTCTGCTCCGGCCGCTGGTATTGACGCACTCTGACGAACCGGGCGATCTGCGCTACCGACTGATTGAATATCAGCGCATGCCGGTGACGGCCTATCTCGCCGTCGACCGGCCACGTGAATTCAGCCGCGAGCAATGGGTGCGCCTCGGTCTGGCGACCATGCTGCACCCGGATGAAACCTTGCCGCTCAATGAACCGATGGTCATCGATTTTGAACCTCGCTTCTGCCACGACCGCTTCTGGACCAATAGCGACGCCGGGCCGAATACGCGCTTCATGTGTACCGGCAATGCCTTCACAGTGGTTGGCGATGCCGCATTTCCCTTCTTCATGGATGGTGAACGCGGCGTGCTGGCCCAATTCCGCCATCAGTATTTTCTCGTTTTCCTGATCGCACACCTGCACCGTGCCGCGCTGCTGGTTTTTTCCGAGGTGCTGGCCGATGCAGTCAATGACCTCGATATCCGCAACGACGTTTCGGTGCGCCGATTCAAGCGGCGCATCCGGGCCAATTTCGAGACCTTCCTGCGGTTCACGCACCGCTACTGGTTCCACGAATTGTCAGAACGGCCCCATGTGCAGGCGATGTACCGGCTATGCGCCAATCACTTGCACAACGATGCCATATACGACGACGTCCATGGCGAAATCCGCGAAATGAGCCAGTACCTCGATAGCGATTCGCAGCGCCGGCAGTCGAACACCGTGGTCCGGTTGACGGTGATCACCATCCTCGGCCTGATCGCCACCGTGACCACCGGTTATTTCGGCATGAACATCATTGCCTTCGGCGAGGGACCCGGCTGGGAGCGCGCCCTGCACGGGTTGGTGGCGACGGTGATATTCATCGTCCTGGTGCTGTTTGCGGTCGCCAAGTCGAAACGCCTCTCCGATTTTCTTGAGGCCTTGTCGAACGAGAGGCTGACGCTGTTCGGCAAGTTCCGCGCCCTGTGGGGGGTCGTGGGCAAGGCGGAACGTTGACGCAACGGCTCATCCGAGGGAATTGATTTTGGCGGTTTGGGGCGGTCGACCGCAGGAGAACCGTTGTTTCTAGGGGCGCCGCATGCCGATTTCCCGGGCGGTTTCCGGGCCGATCAGCGTATCGGCCAGGCTGGCCGGTATTTCGGAGGTCAGAGCGTCGACTGGCGTTCGCCCGCCCATGATCTCGGCCAGCATTTGCGGCAGGCGCGGTTCGCGTTGCGGCTCGGCGTAGCCTTCTGGATAGATAGGCTGGAGCGTGGCGAGGTTGTATTTGTCCGTGGCGCCGAAAATGTGCAGCATTTCGTGGGCGATCACGACGCTGTTCTGCCGCCGTTGCTGGCGAGTGGCGAAGGCGTGGATGACGCCGATCTGCCCTTTGGCAATCCCGGTCGAATGCGGCAGCAGGGGGCTACGCTCCGGATCGTGAAAAAGCACGAACAGCCGGATATGCGGTTTCGGCCCACCGATCTGGTCGTGCTGTGAAGCCCACCAGCGCAGCCTGAGAGACCACAGGATGGCGTCGAGCGCCCCCGCCTGGCGTGGCGCCGGTGGGGGCTGTTCGACCAGCACCGGAGCTACGTTCAGTGCAACCGGCTGCAGCACCGCCAGCCCCTGTTTGTTGGTTTCTGTCTGCATCCATTCGCCGATATCCTGGAAACTTTCTTGGCTCAGTCCCCGCACGTAGCTGGCCGTGGCTGGCGAGTCGTCGGCGGCAATCGGGTAGATCGCGACGTGGATGGTGTGCTCCCAGGCGGTCAGCCGGGAATTCGAACGCCAGGCGCCTAGCCCGACGGTGGCGAGGATGAAGAGCAGGAGCAGGATGCGGAATTTGCGAAACATGGGGACGGTCGGTGAGTGTATTCAAGACGTTCGAACGTTTGGTGGATTTTGTCGTCCTGTCGGCCAGCATTGGAATGGCAAGAATTTTGTCGTTCCATGGCTACGGTGGACTTGGCAAACGCCGTAGGCTTGGCTTGGTGCTTTGGGCATCCTCCTACGAGCAAATCCGAGTTCAGTATTTACCTTTAAGCAGCCGACTATTCAGCATTTTGCCAGCGTAATTGCCGAGAGTGCTTGAGAGAAGAAAGTGGCGTTCGCCCAACGCACCGAATGACGCGGCATAACTCCTTTGGCATTCAGCATGTCCTGCCTATGCGTGGATAAACGGGCTTACGGCTTCGATCACTTTGGCTGGCTCGCTAATGTGCGGCAGGTGGCCCTTGGCATCAATGATTTTCATTTGGCTGTGCTGTATTTTGTTTTTCAGGTACTCGGCAACCTCCAAAGGAACCACGCTGTCATGCATCGTCTGAAGGATTAGCGTAGGGATCGATAGTTTGCCGATTTCGTTGCGGTAGTCGGACTGCAGGATGGAGCAGAGTACGGTGAGCGCGCGGTCGGACGGTAATGCCTTGAGCGAGTCCGCAAAATGTTTTGTCAGCTCGGGCTTGTCCGGGGTGCCCATCATGGCCGGTGCGAAAGAATCCGCCCACGACTTGCCCTTGGTAATAATGCTGTCGTAAATGGCGTGGATATCCTTCATGGTGAAACCGCCCCGATAGGTTTCGTCGTCGATATAACGGGGGGAGGCCCCAATCAGGACTAACTTGGCGGCAAGTGCCTGGTGATTGATGGCCGCCAATGCACATATCATCCCGCCGGCCGAGTGCCCAACCAGAATGGCATCGCGCAGGTTCAGCGTGTTACAGACTTCAAAGAGGTCAGTCGCATACTGATTGAGGTTCAGGTACTGGTGCTGAACAAATGCGCTGGCATCGGAGTTGCCGGCCCCAACATTGTCCAGCAGAACAACGCGGAAATCGGACATAAAGGGAGCAGCGACCTCATGCCAGGCTCGCTGGTCGGTGCCAAAGCCGTGCACGAAAACAATGGACTGCTCCACCGCCAGATTGCCGGTTACGGTGACGTTATTTCTTTTAATAGGGTCGACAGGCATCATTAAATCCACTTGGTATTTTCTGGCGGGAATATGGTAAGGGTCCGCTGATTTAAATTCCGTAATGCTTGGACTTGAAATTTTTGTTGGGTTCCCGCGTTAAAGCGTCCGCTATCGGGCAAGCAGCGAATGTATTTTTATCATATTCCAAACGAGAGTCGAATGGCGGGGATCGGTTGATTTGCACTATGCCGTACTTCCAACCAACAAAAACCCGGCAGGAGCCGGGTTTTTGTGGGGAGTTGAATGACAATCAGGCAGTCACGGGGATTTTGCCAATCTTGACCTGCCATTCCTTCGGTCCGGTGTTGTGCACGCTGACGCCCGAGGAGTCGACGGCGACGGTGACCGGCATGTTCTCGACGTCGAACTCGTAGATGGCTTCCATGCCCAGATCGGCGAAACCAACCACCTTGGCCGACTTGATCGCCTTGGCGACCAGGTAGGCGGCGCCGCCGACGGCCATCAGGTAGGCTGACTTGTTGTCCTTGATCGCCTCGATGGCAACCGGCCCGCGTTCGGATTTGCCGATCATCGAAATCAGGCCGGTCTGTTCCAGCATCATGCGGGTGAACTTGTCCATCCGCGTGCCGGTGGTCGGGCCGGCGGGGCCGACGACTTCATCGCGCACCGGGTCGACCGGGCCGACGTAGTAAATGACGCGATTGGTGAAGTCGACCGGCAGCTTTTCGCCCTTGGCCAGCATGTCCTGGATGCGCTTGTGGGCGGCATCGCGGCCGGTCAGCATCTTGCCGTTGAGGAGCAGTTTCTGGCCGATCTTCCAGGAAGCGACTTCTTCCTTGGTCAGCGTGTTGAGATCTACCCGGGTGGCCGACTGAATGTCCGGCGTCCAGGTCACGGCTGGCCAGTCTTCCAGCTTCGGCGGTTCGAGCTTGGCCGGGCCGGAGCCGTCGAGATGGAAGTGGCAGTGGCGGGTCGCGGCGCAGTTCGGGACCAGGGCGACCGGCAGGTTGGCGGCGTGGCAGGGGTAATCGAGCACCTTGACGTCGAGCACGGTGGTCAGGCCGCCGAGGCCCTGGGCGCCGACACCCAGCGCATTGATCTTTTCCATCAGTTCGAGGCGCAGTTCCTCGGCACGGGTCAGCTTGGCGCCGGTGGCAGCCTTGGCCTTCAGTTCATGGATGTCCACCGGCGCCATGATCGATTCCTTGGCCAGCAGCATGGCCTTTTCCGGCGTGCCGCCGATGCCGATGCCGATGATGCCGGGCGGGCACCAGCCGGCGCCCATTTCCGGGATCTTGTGCAGCACCCAGTCGACCAGGTCGTCGGACGGGTTGAGCATGGCGAACTTGGACTTGGCTTCCGAGCCGCCGCCCTTGGCGGCGCAGATGACCTCGACATGGTCGCCTTCGACGATCTCGAAATGCACGACGGCCGGCGTGTTGTCCTTGGTGTTCTTGCGGGCACCGGCCGGGTCGGCCAGCACCGAGGCGCGCAGCGGATTGTCCGGGTTGTTGTAGGCGCGGCGGACGCCTTCGTCGATCATCTTCTGGATGCTCATCGTTGCATCTGGCCAGGTGACGTTCATCCCGACCTTGATGAAAACCATGCCGATGCCGGTGTCCTGGCAGATCGGGCGATGGCCTTCGGCGGACATCCGCGAGTTGGTCAGAATCTGGGCAATGGCGTCCTTGGCGGCGGGAGATTCCTCGCGCTCGTAGGCTTCGCCCAGCGCCTTGATGTAATCCAGCGGGTGGTAATAGCTGATGTACTGGAAGGCATCGGCAACGGACTGGATCAGGTCTTCTTGTTTGATGGCGGTCATGCGCAACTCCGGGCTAGTGGTTTTTTTGATGTTGCAATGCAAGGGTCTGGGTCATGGTTTTGTCGACCAGCGCCATGGCCAGGGCGGAAAAAAGGAATACGACGTGGATGACGACCTGCCACTGCAGCGTATGCTCGGACAGGTTGGCGGCATTTATGAAGCTTTTCAGCAGGTGAATCGATGAGATGCCGATGATGGCCGTCGAAAGCTTGATCTTGAGTACGCCGGCATTGACGTGCGACAGCCATTCCGGCTGGTCTGGATGGTCTTCCAGGTCAAGCCGGGAAACAAAGGTTTCATAGCCGCCGACGATGACCATGACCAGCAGGTTGGCGATCATCACGACGTCGATCAGGCCGAGAACCGCCAGCATGACATCGGCTTCGCTGAGGTGGGCGGTATCGATGGCGTTATGGACCAGGTGGCTCAGTTCGACCATGAACAGCCAGCAATAGACCACCTGGGCAATGATCAGGCCAATATAGAGCGGCGCCTGTATCCAGCGGCTGGCGAAGATGAACGATTCCAGATGTTTGATGGGCGAGCGCATTGTTGGCATGTCGGATTGGGGGTGCAAATTTTATCACGCCAGTTTGATGTGTCTGGATTGTGACGAAATGTTGCGCTGCAGCGTGATTTCGTAAGGCGTTTGTAAGATTATCGGCGCTTAATGCCGCCTGAACGCTGGTTAGGGGAAGAAGCAGTACTCCGGCTTGGGCGGCTTTATTATCCCGGGAACACACCCGGGACTATTGTTTCAACATAATTTGCGCAAGTACCGCAGAGGAGAAGAATATGTCGAATGAGTCCGTGCAGCTGATTTATCCGTCCGAGGAAATGGTCAAGAACGCGGCCGTTTCAGGTATGGATGCCTACAGGGCACTGTGCGCGGAAGCGGATGCTGACTATCCGGAATTCTGGGCCAAGCGTGCCCGTGAATTCATCACCTGGAAGCAGCCGTTTACCCAGGCGCTGGATGAGTCCAATGCCCCCTTCTTCAAATGGTTTGCCGACGGCAAGCTGAACGTTTCCTACAACTGCCTTGACCGTCAGGTTGAAGCCGGCCTGGGCGAAAAGGTCGCCATCATTTTCGAAGCCGACAACGGCGAGGTGACCCGGGTCACCTACAAGGAAATGCTCTCCAAGGTTGCCAAGTTCGCCAATGCCTTGCGCGGCATGGGGGTCAAGAAGGGTGATCGCGTCGTCATCTACATGCCGATGACCGTCGAAGGTATCTGCGCGATGCAGGCCTGTGCCCGTATCGGCGCCATTCACTCCATCGTTTTCGGCGGCTTCTCCGCCCAGTCCCTGCGCGATCGTATCAACGACGCCGGCGCTGTTGCCCTGATTACCTCCGACGGTCAGTTCCGCGGCGGCAAGGCTATTCCGCTCAAGCCGATCGCTGACGAAGCCTTCGCCATGGGTGGTTGCGAGTCGGTCAAGAACGTCATCGTCTTCAAGCGCACCGGCGCTGAAGTCAACATGGTTGCCGGTCGCGACCAGTGGTTGCACGACGTCGTCGCCAACCAGTCCGACGTTTGCGAACCGGAATGGGTCGAAGCCGAACACCCGCTGTTCCTGCTCTACACCTCCGGCTCCACCGGCAAGCCGAAGGGCGTCCAGCACTCCACCGGCGGCTACCTGCTGCACGCCATCATGACCATGAAGTGGACCTTCGACATCAAGCCGAATGATGTCTTCTGGTGCACGGCCGACATCGGCTGGGTCACGGGGCACACCTACATCACCTACGGCCCGCTGGCCTGCGGCGCCACCGAAGTCGTCTTCGAAGGCGTCCCGACCTACCCGGATGCCGGCCGTTTCTGGAAGATGATCCAGGATCACAAGGTTTCCATTTTCTACACCGCCCCGACCGCGATCCGTTCGCTGATCAAGGCATCCGACACCACCCCGGCCGTCCATCCGAAGAGCTTCGACCTGTCTTCGCTGCGCATCCTGGGCTCGGTCGGCGAGCCGATCAACCCGGCCGCCTGGCAGTGGTACTACGACAACGTCGGTAGCGGTCGCTGCCCGATCGTCGATACCTTCTGGCAAACCGAAACCGGTGGTCACATGATCACCCCGCTGCCGGGCGCCACGCCGCTGGTGCCGGGTTCCTGCACGCTGCCCTTCCCGGGCATCCAGTTTGCCGTGGTCGATGAGACCGGCGCCGATCTGCCGTGGGGCCAGGGCGGTATTCTGGTCTGCAAGAAACCTTGGCCGTCGATGATCCGCACGATCTGGAACGACGACGAGCGTTACGTCAAGTCCTACTATCCGGCCGACTTCCAGGGCAAGTACTACCTGGCGGGCGACGGTGCGATCCGCGACAAGGACACCGGTTACTTCACCATCACCGGCCGTATCGACGACGTGCTGAACGTTTCCGGTCACCGCATGGGCACGATGGAAATCGAATCGGCCCTGGTTGCCAACCCGCTGGTGGCCGAGGCTGCCGTGGTTGGCCGTCCGGATGACCTGACCGGCGAGGCCATCGTGGCCTTCGTCGTGCTCAAGGGCCAGCGTCCGACCGGCGACGACGCCAAGCGCATCATCAAGGAGCTGTCTGACTGGGTGGGCAAGGAGATCGGACCGATCGCCAAGCCGAAGGACATCCGTTTCGGCGACAACCTGCCGAAGACCCGTTCCGGCAAGATCATGCGTCGTCTGCTGCGTGGCCTTGCCAAGGGAGAGGAGCTGACGCAAGACACCTCGACGCTGGAAAACCCGGCGATCCTTGAGCAGTTGAAGGGCTGAGTGCTTGTTCCGGGTTTCGGCGCAGCCAAAACCCGGCGATCCTGGCACAGTTGAAGGGTCAAGCGTGGATTCCGGGTTTCGCCGCCAGGCCAAGCCCGGCTTCCTGAACCGCCCAGCAACTCTATCAGGCACCCCGGATTCATCCGGGCAGGACAGGCGGCCCACGGGCCTGTCTGTTCGCAAGATACAAGAGCGCCGCGAACTTGCCACGCGGCCTCATCATGATAAGGGGCAAGGAGGAGACAATGGTCGCCAACAAGGTGACCACGAATGTGGTCGGTACAAGGCTGCATCCCCAAACGGCTGGCACGCTTGGCGTGCCAGCCGTTTTTATTTTTTTGGCGGCGCTTGAATGAAACGGGCGAGTCCGCTTCGCCAGCGGCTGGCGGCACTCGGCCTGCTCGGCGTGCCCTTGCTGACCTATCCACTGCTCAGTTTGCCCGGTGGCGACCTGGCCGGCATTCCGGCGACCTATCTCTATCTCTTCGGTGTCTGGGCCGGCTTGATCGGGATGGCGGCCTGGGTTGCCGAACGGCGGGGCAAGTAGATGCTCTCCGCCTGGTTCATCGCGCTGCTGGCCACGGCCTATCTCGGCTTGCTCTTTGCCGTTGCCCGTTTTGGCGATGCGCGCGCCGATGCCGGAAAATCGATCATTTCGGCCAACGTCTATGCTTTGTCGCTGGCGGTTTATTGCACCTCGTGGACGTTCTACGGCAGCGTCGGGCGGGCGACTTCCGGTGGATTCTCCTTCCTGACCATCTATCTCGGGCCGACGCTGATGCTGCTGCTTGTCGGGGTCATCATCAAGATGATCCGGATCAGCAAGGCGCAGCGCATCACCTCGATTGCCGATTTCATCGCTTCGCGCTACG
>CAMLHL010000012.1 GCA_946479855.1 uncultured Pseudomonadota bacterium | reverse complement strand
AGGCGCGCATCCTGCTGTGGAAGGGCCACTGCTCGGTGCACCAGATGTTCCAGAAGCCGCAAATCGATGCCTTCCGCGCCAAGTATCCGGAAGGCAAGGTCATCGCCCATCCGGAATGCAATTACGAGGTCTGCGCCGCTGCCGATTACGTCGGCTCGACCGAGCACATCGTCAAGACCATCAAGGAAGCGCCGGAAGGCACGCGCTGGCTGGTCGGCACCGAACTCAACCTGGTCGACCGTCTGGCCAAGGAAGTGCTGCCGCAGAACAAGATCGTGCAGTTCATGGCAACGACCATCTGCATGTGTTCGACGATGCAGCGCATCGACCCGCAGCATCTGGCCTGGACGCTGGAAAATCTGGCCGAAGGCAAGGTGGTGAACCAGATCAAGGTGCCCGAGCACGAAGCCAAGCTGGCCAAGCTGGCACTCGACCGCATGCTGGCGATTTCCTGACCCCCATGAGCCAGCCCGCGCTGCACATCACCACCTTCAACATCCACAAGGGTTTTTCGCAATTCAACCGGCGGATGATGGTGCATGAGCTGCGCGAGCGACTGCGCCACCTCAACCCGGACATCGTATTTTTGCAGGAAGTCCAGGGCCTGCACCTCGGCCATGCCGAGACCCACGACAACTGGCCCGCATCGCCACAGCACGAATTCCTGGCCGAGGATGTCTGGACGTCCTCGGCCTACGGCCGCAACATGCTGTACGACCACGGCCATCACGGCAACGCGATCCTGTCGCGCTTTCCCATCCTGCATTCACACAATCAGGATGTCACCCACCTGCAGTTCGAGAAACGCGGCCTGTTGCACTGCCGAATCGAATTGCCGGAAGGTCCGGCCGCGCATTGCGTCTGCGTGCACCTGTCGCTGTTCGGCTATTCGCGGCGCCGGCAAATGGATGCCTTGGCCGACTATCTCGACGGCCTGCCCGAACCGGAAGCCCCGCTGATCATCGCCGGCGACTTCAACGACTGGAGCAACCGGGCCGGCGAACATCTCGCCCGGCGCCTCAAGCTGCGCGAAGTATTCAGTGGCCACAGCGGCATCCCGGCACGCAGCTTCCCGGCCGCCATGCCGATGTTCCGCCTCGACCGCATCTACGTCCGGGGCTTCGAGGTCAGGCACACCGAGGTCCATCACGGCCCGCCGTGGTCGAAGATTTCCGACCATGCGGCGCTATCCGCCTATCTGGCAAGGCATGACTCCTGAGTTTCTGCCCGGCAACCGACTGACGCTGCTCAATTCGGGTGACGAATACTTCCCCGCACTGCTCGCCGCCATCGAATCGGCACAAAGCGAGATCTACCTCGAAAGCTATATTTTCGCCGACGATCAAATCGGCCATGCGGTAGCCGGCGCACTCTGCGCCGCCGCCCGGCGAGGCGTACAGGTGAACCTCACGGTCGACGGCTTCGGCGGCCGCAATTTCACCGCCGACTTCGGCCGGATATTCAGCGAAGCCGGGGTCAACGCCATGCTCTACCGGCCGGAAATCGGCCGTTTCCATTTCAAAAGACACCGCCTGCGCCGCCTGCACCGCAAGCTGGCAATCATTGACGCCCGTATCGCTTTTGTTGGCGGCATCAACATCATTGATGACAACAACGCGCCGCTCGGAATGGGACCGCGTTTCGACTACGCGGTCCGCGTCGAGGGAACGAGCCTGAGCCAGATACACCACGCCGCCCGACGCATGTGGGAAATCGTCTCCTGGGTCAATTTCAAGCGGCGCTTCCGGCTTGCCCCGGCGCCCCCCCTCTGCTGCGAACCGGCCGGCAGCCAAACGGTAGCCTTCCTGATCCGCGACAACATCCGCCACCGCAACGACATCCTGCACGCCTACCTTGACGCCATCGATGCGGCGCAAGATGAAATACTGATCGCCAACGCCTATTTTCTGCCCGGCCTCCGCTTCGGCCGGGCACTCTACGCGGCTGCCAAGCGCGGGGTCAGGATCACCGTCCTGCTGCAAGGCAAGAGCGATCACCCGTTGCTGCGCTATGCCACACAAACGCTTTATGCGACGGCACTGGCCACCGGCATCCGCATCTTCGAATACGAAAAGAGCTTCATGCACGCCAAGGTCGCCGTCATCGACGGCCAATGGGCGACAGTCGGCTCATCCAACATCGACCCATTCAGCCTGCTGCTGGCCAAGGAAGCCAACATCGTGGTGCGCGACCGGCTCTTCGCCGGCCAGCTGCGAACAAGCCTGAAGCAGGCGATGACCGGAGGCGCCCGTGAAATGCTCGCCAAAGAACTCTCCGGCCACCCCTGGCACTTCCGCTTGTTGCGCTGGCTGGCCTACGGTCTGGTCCGCGCCATGGTCGGTATTGCCGGCTACGGCCAGCACCACTGGCAGGCGCAGGAAACTACGCCGGAAGAACGATCGCCGGCTGGCGAGGAATTGCCGTAAAGGACCAGTTGGCCTTCGCCCAGAGCCATACCGCGGCCACCGAAGCCCGGGCCAGCTCAGCTGGCGCCGGCTGACCGAGAAAACGAAACGCCTGCACCAGTTCGGCCGACGCCAGGGCCGGGCGCAACGCTGGCGCCCGGGTCTGCTTGGAGAGCTTTTCGCCGGCCGCATTGGTGGCGATCGGCAGATGGGCATAGGCCGGCGTAGCGAAGCCGAGACAACGCTGCAACCAGATCTGGCGGGGCGTCGAAGCCAGCAAATCGGCCCCGCGGACGATGCTGGAAATGCCCTGAAATTCGTCGTCGACCGTAACGGCCAGCTGATAGGCGAACAGGCCGTCGGCACGCCGTAATACGAAGTCACCAACATCGCCCGCCAGGTGCTGGGTGACCCGGCCCTGCACACGATCGTCGAAGGCAATTTCGTCGTCGTTCACGCGTAGGCGCCAGGCGCGTGCCTGACGAGCGACCGGCAGGCCGCTCCGGCAGGTGCCCGGATAAACCAGGCCTCCGTCGATGGCCGGACGCGTTGCCGCATCGGCAATCTCCTTGCGCGAGCATGTGCAACCGTAAGCCAGCCCCCGGCGCTTCAGCGTCTCCAGCGCTGCCGCATAGGCATCGAGGCGCTGGCTCTGGAACAACACCGGGCCGTCCCATTCGAAACCGAAGGCTTCCAGGGTCGCCAGGATCGCCTCGGCCGCCCCCGCCACGTTGCGCGGTGTATCGACATCCTCCATGCGGACCAGCCATTCGCCCCCCTGCGAGCGGGCATCGAGATAGCTGCCGACGGCAGCGACCAGCGAACCGAAATGCAGGGGGCCGGTCGGCGACGGCGCAAAACGACCCCGGTAGGAAATGCCCTGAGCACTCATCGTGGCGAACAGCGACCCTGAAGCCGCACTGGTTGGCAAGCCGACAATTCTAGTGGCTCACCGGGAAAAAGCGGCAACCGGCGCACAAAAGGAGCCTTCGGCCGTCGCCGGGAAAATCCGGCCATCGCCGCGAATCATCCGCTCACTGCATAGGCGCCGCTTGTCACGCCGTCCGGCTCGTTCTGGCATGGCTCGCCCATCTGCGCCTCGCCATCGCGGCAGCAACCGGCCCGCCCGCCAAAGACAAGGGCGGCCCGGAAAGAAATCAGGGATATTGAGAAAAACGCACAATTTTCTGTAGAACTCGAAACGTAGCGAACCGGTGTTGCATCCAATGGTTCAACAACAGCGAGAATGGAGAAGCGTCATGCCCCCCGACAGCAATCTGGCAATACAGCAGCATTCGGCGGATATCGATTTGGCACAACGTGTGGCCACCGGCGACCAGGAAGCGTTCAAGACGCTGATGCGGCGCCACAACCAGACACTGTTTCGCACGGCACGCAGCATTCTGCGTAATGATTCCGCGGCCGAGGACGTGGTGCAGGAGGCCTACCTGCTTGCCTACCGTGCCATGCCGAGCTTTCGTGGCGAGGCCAAGCTGTCGACCTGGCTGATCAGAATCGTCGTCAATCTGGCGATTCGGGGAAAGCACCGCCAAAACCGCGATAACGCGATATTTGCGGAGGTGACCGATTCATCCCGCGAGGAGGTTCATGACATGGGCGAGAGTCTTTCAAGCACGCCGGAATCGGCAGCCTCGAACAGCGAATTGCGCCTGCTGCTGGAATCCCATATTGACCGGCTGCCAGACCTCTATCGCGAAGTTTTTGTCCTGCGCGGGGTCGAGGAACTCAATGTCGAAGAAACCGCCGAGGTGCTTGATATTCCGGAAGCCACGGTTCGTACACGTTTTTTCCGGGCGCGGCATTTACTTAGTGCAGCGCTCGCCAAGGATATCGACGTCGTCTTTGGAGATGCCTTCTCCTTTGCCGGCGATCGTTGCGATCGGATCGTTGCGGGTGTTCTCGATCGTTTGCAGCAACCCACCGCTTGAGCGCCATCGCTCACCACCAGGAGAAACATCATGAGCTTGCTGATCACCCAAGAACTTTCGACGGTCATGCCCCGTCGTGCCTTTCTTACCCGTTCCGGCCTGATGCTGTCGGGCACTGCCGTCGCCCTGCTCTCAGGCCGGGAGGCGCTGGCCGCCAAATCAGGCAAGGGCGCCGAATCGGACCTGCGCATCCTCAACACTGCCCTGGGAGCCGAACTGGAGGCGATTGCCGCCTATCAGGTCGGGGCCGAGAGCGGATTGTTGCAGAAACCGGTCCTGGATCTGGCCGTCACCTTCCAGGGGCACCACAAGCAGCACGCCGAACTGCTCTCGAACACCATCAAGAAACTCGGCGGCCATGCCGTTTCAGCCAAGGATAAATACAACTTTCCACTGGAGACCCTGAAAAACCAGACCGATGTCTTGCGCTTTGCCGCGTCGCTCGAAAAGGGTGCCGTCAGCGCCTACCTCGGGGCCATTCCCATATTTGGCAACCGGGATCTGGCGAAAGCCGCCGGCAGCATACTTGGCGATGAAGCGATGCACTGGGCGATCTTACGCAACGCCGTCGGCGACGCGCCGGTTCCCGATGCCTTTGTTTCCTGATCGTGGAAAATTGACCATGAAATCACGTAGACCGTGGCAGGCGGCAATCACGCTGGCATTACTGATGCTGTCCGCGCTTGCCCCGGCTGACCAGGAGGGGCTGTCGAAAGATTCCGAAGCCTATGCTCGGGGAGCCCGGGTCTATGAACGCTGCGCCGCCTGCCATGCGCTCGATAGCGATCGAACCGGTCCCCGGCATTGCGGCCTGATTGGCCGCCGTGCCGGCAGCGTTCCAGGATTTTCCTATTCACCGGCCATGCGGCGATCTAAACTGATCTGGACGGAGGAAAACCTGGATCGCTTCCTAAAATCGCCTGTCATGGCAATCCCGGGTACGGCGATGGGATACGATGGGGTTAAGGATGATCGAGAGCGTCACGACCTGATCCTCTATTTACGCGAAGCGGGTCGGGAACCCAGATGCCAGGCATTTCAAGCGAATTCGGCGAAGCAGATCAAGTAGGCGGACACTGCATCACCCACGGCCAGGAGCAGAACCATGAGCACCTACCAGGCACGATTCAAAGGCAGCGAGCCAGTCGCTGCCGGCACCATGGCATTTCACTTCGAAAAGCCGGACAACTTCCACTTCAAGGCGGGTCAGGCGATCGACCTGATCCTGCCGGGGCACACCACCCATGATGCGCTGCCCGCCCGCCACACCTTCTCGATCGTTAGCGCCCCCAGTGAAAACTGCCTGACGATTGCGACACGGATGCGCGGCAGTCCCTTCAAGCAAGCGCTGGCCACACTGTCAGCCGGCACCGACGTCGACCTTGAAGGGCCCTTCGGCAACCTGACCCTGCACAACAACCGGCAACATCCGGCGATCATCCTCGCCGGAGGAATCGGCATTACGCCGTTTGTCAGCATCCTGCGGCAGGCGGCAAAGGACCAGCTGGCGCAAAGTTTCACCCTGATCTATTCCAACCGCCGCCCCGAAGATGCCGCATTTCTGGCAGAACTGCAGACGCTGGCGGGGCAAATGGCCAACTTGCAACTGATCGCGACGATGACCCAGCTCCACCAATCGAAACAGCCATGGTCTGGGCCGACGGGGCAGATTGATGCCGGGATGTTGACGCATGTCGCAGCCGGCCAGCCAACCCCGATTTACTATCTTGCAGGCCCGCCCAAGTTTGTCGAGGCCATGCAAGACCTGTTGAACGAAACGGGTGTCGAGGACGATGACATCCGCAGTGAAGGCTTCTACGGCTACTGAAGGCCAACCCGCGGTAGTGCCCGTGGCGGAGTGGACGACTGGACTCAAGGAGGAAGGCATGTTCCCTTACGACGGCATTGCAATCACTTCGATACTGGGAACCAGTCTGGACGCGGTTTTTACCATCGACGAGCGGGGTCTGATCGTCGACGTCAATGCGGCGGCGGTCAACATGTTCGGGTGGACCAAGGACGAATTTCTCGGGGCCAACATTTCGATCATCGTTCCCTCGCCGATCAAGGAAAAACATGACGGATTTCTGAAGGCCTTTCGCCCCGACAGAGGGGTCAAGCATGTGCTCGGCAGGGGGCAACGCCTCGATGGCGAGCGCAAGGACGGGACTCGTTTCCCGGTCGAGGTGGGCATTTCCGCCTTCATGCGGCAGGAAAAACGCTACTTCACCGGTTTCGTCCGCGACATGAGCGAACGCCAACGATCGGAGGACCGGATGCGCTACCTGGCCCTCCACGACGTGGAAAGCGGGCTTCTGAACTACAGGGGGTTTGCCGAAAAATGTGCCCGGCCAATGGCGGAGCAAGCAACGGTCGTCGTGTTCCGGCTGGAAGAATTCCGTCGCTTTTCGATCATCTACGGCGAGCACTGGAGCATCTCGACGCTTAAGGAACTGGCAGAACGGGTCAGTCGTTTTTTGGATTCTCGAGAAGTCGCAGCCCGCGTTCGCGAAGACACCTTTGCCATCCTGATGCCGGACAATGTCGGCGGACGGGTTGCCGCTCTCGCAGAAATCCTCAGACAGCCATTTGCCCAGGGAACGATGCACTGCCGATTGACGGCCACCTTTGGCATTTCCCAACCGGTTGGCCAGTTCGAGCAACTGCTGCGGACAGCGCAATGGGCCTGTGACCGGGCGAGCGTATCGGGAAAGGGTGGAATCAATGAATTCACCGACGAATTGCACCGTTCCTCACGGCGAGAGTTGCAGATCGAAACCCGCATTCGCGAGGCGGTGGCGAATAACCAGCTGTCACTGGTCCTTCAACCCAAGGTCCGGCTGTCTGACCTCCGGATTACCGGAGCGGAAGCCCTGGTTCGATGGTGTGATCTGGAACTGGGTACGGTGCCGCCCAGCGAATTCATCCCGGTCGCCGAACGGCTAGGGCTTGTGGGCGGGATTACCGACTGGATGCTACGTCAGGCGCTGGCAGAAGTTTCACGATGCGTCGATCCGTCGATCTCGGTTGCAGTCAACTTTTCGGCGCTGGATTTTTACCATCCGGACATGGTGCAACGTATCCGCCTCGCGCTCGAGGAGTGCGGCGTCGCACCGCACAAACTGGTGGTCGAGCTCACCGAGTCCGTTGCCGCCCAGGATGTACAACTGGTCAATTCGAAACTGCAGGAAATCAAGGCGCTCGGGGCAGGCATCTCCCTCGACGACTTCGGTACCGGTTACTCCTCGCTAAGCTACCTCCGCCAGTTCCCGATCGACTCTCTCAAAATCGACATCGCTTTCGTCCGGGATTTGCCGGACAGCAAGGATGCGCAGGCCATCGCCACGGCGATAGTCTCCATGGCGGACGCGCTGGGCCTAAGCACCATTGCGGAAGGCGTTGAAAACGAAAGACAGGCTGAACTGTTGACCGCTCTGGGGGTCGATCTGTGCCAAGGATTTTTATATAGCCGCCCGGTGTCGCCGCTGGAGTTCCATCGCCTGATCGAAGCGGGATAAGGCCCGGGCGACAGCAACGAATCCCCCCGAGAACAAGGCGATCCATATCATCGAGCCGAGTCCGATCCAGCCAGCCCGGGCTAAACCAGAAAACGCCATGCCAGGCAAAGATCAGTCGGCTGACAAATTGAGGAACCCATGACTAGTTGTGAACCATCGGATATTTTTCGCCTGATCACCGAGCAAATGGGCGATGCGCTGATCTACTCGGACAGGCAAGGCGTCATTCGCCAATGGAACCAGGCGGCTGCGGCACTCTTCGGCTTTGATCGCGCCCAGGCGGTCGGACAAAGTCTGAATCTGATCATCCCGGAGCGCTTGCGAGACGCCCACTGGACGGGATTCAATCGTGCCATGACCCTCGGCAAGACGCGGCTGGGTGGGCAAGCCACCATCACGCGGGCATTGACGGGAAGCGGCCAGACGATTTACGTCGAAATGAGCTTTTCCCTCATCACCGACGGTACTGACCACGTTATAGGTTCGGTTGCCGTAGCCCGTGATGCCACCCAACGCCACTTGCAAGAGCGCGCTCTACGCGAGCAACTTGCCCAACTCCCGAAAAATTGACGACCAGCCCTGCTTTCAGTCGGCCATCAGGCCATTACGCACCGCATAAGTCGCGAGTTCGGCATTACTTGCCACCCCCAGCTTGTCGAGCAGGCGGGAACGATAGGTGCTCACCGTCTTGATGCTGAGATGCAGCGCCTTGCCGATTTCGGAAACCGACTGCCCGCGGGCGAGATGCAAAAATACCTGGAGCTCACGCTCGGAGAGTAGATCGTGAGCGGCGCCCGTAGCGTTGCCGGCAATTTCGTCGGCGAGTAATTCGGACATGCGCGGCGACAGGTAGCGGTGGTTCTGGGCCAGCGTGCGTACGGCCCGAAGCAACTCGTCCTGGCCACATTCCTTGCACAGATAGCCGTTGGCGCCATGGCGGAGCATGGTCAGTGCGTAGCGCTCTTCCGGGTAGCCGGTCAGCACCAGCACCCGCAACTCAGGATAGCGCTGGCGCAGGGTGCGCAGCACGTCAACCCCGCTCTGCCCGGGCAAGGCAAGGTCGAGGAGAAGAACATCACACGGGGTTTCCTGCAAACGGGATAACGCCTCCTCGCCAGAGGCGGCTTCGAAGGCAATGCTGATGCCGATTTCATTGGCGAGAATTTCGCGTAACCCGGCACGGACAATTTCATGATCATCGACAATCGCGACATTAACCACGGCAAATCCTCTCTTTCCGTGCGTTGTGCTTCGGAACCGATATCACCTGGCGACAGGCAGCGCTATAAACTGGCCTCCTGGGAAACCAGTGACGCAGAGCTACAGCGTTCATGCGATTCACTATCGTTTAGAGCAATGGATTGCGGGAAAATTCATCGTCATCCCGTTCCTGCTGGTGCAGGAATTCTCCTACAAGCAAATCGTCCGTCTCCGACATTGTTCATCGATTCGCCCGGCTAGGATGAAATCAACCCGTAGGTTCCGCCACGCCAGGACGGCGAAGCGATTCCCGCTCCCCCAACGGGACTAACGATGAAGGAGGGCAGCATGATCCTGAAATTCCTGAAATCTCTTATCTGGCTCCTGCCAGTTTTCTTCCTATTTCCCGGCACTGGCCGGGCTGACAGTGTCGCTCCCGATGAATTGGTCAAAGGTGTGACCGAGGAAGTGTTGACCATACTGCGGCAGGACAAGGGCATTCAATCTGGCAACAAGCAGCGCGCGATGAGTCTGATTGAAAAAAAGGTGGCGCCCCATTTCGATTTCTCGCGCATGACCAGTCTCGCTGTCGGACGGGCCTGGCAGCAGGCAGATGCCAAACAGCGCGAGGCACTAATTGGCGAATTTCATACCCTGCTCGTACGCACTTACGCCAATTCGCTGACCGCCTATCGGGACCAGACCGTCAGCTTTAAGCCATCGGCCAAGCAAGCCGGTGGCGACGAAGTGGTCGTACGCAGCCAGATCAACAAACCCGGCGCCCAACCGATTCCTCTGGACTACAGCCTGGCAAAGACCGGTAGTGGCTGGAAGGTCTTTGATGTAGCCGTCGCCAACATCAGCCTGGTAACCAACTATCGCAGCAGTTTCGCCACTGAAGTCGAAAAGGGCGGCGTTACGGGCTTGCTCAAGGCTTTGGAGGAAAAGAACCGGAAAGGCACTACCGATCAACCGCCTGGCGCATAAGGGAGGAGCTATTAACCGAGGAAATTAAATCTGCAATCCGCATCACCACCCAGCAAAGGAGTAAGTACCCATGCACACCAAAACCACATTTGTCGCTGCCCTCATTCTGCCTCTGCTGTTGTTGGCCTGCGACCGGGGCGAGCAGTCACCTACCGCAGCAGTCCCTGGCCAGGAAAAACAGGCGATGAGCCCGGACAAGACTCTGGAGAGCGCCCCGCCAGCCGCCGGTGCCCCCGGAACCCCCAGCAGCAGCGAGCCGGCTGCAACACCAGCACCACAGCCAGCCGTTCCGTCACCGGAGAATGCGTCATCACCGACGGCTCAGCAGAACGACGCGAAAAAAGCCTACTGAGCAACGCGTTCACGGGACTGTCCTCGTCTCGCCAACCATCCTGTCGACCTTTGCCTCTATCCCGCCCCTGATCGTTGGCGGGATTTTTTTGGACAACGGCCGGAAAGCGTCGCTTATCCCACGCTACGTTCCTGCTCTGCCTCGACCAGGAGCGCAACCAAGGAAAACAGGCCTTCCTTCTGGGCTGCCGCCGAGATTTCCTCAAGACTGGCGCCCGCATCAATCAAACGTGCGACTTCGCAACTGGAAGATAGCCCGTTTCTTAACTCCCGAAGGCGCTCCGCTAGCACGCTATCGCCAATACCCGGCGTGTCTGATGAGGCAGCTTGTTCATTCTGGGATGCTTCGAACAACGCCGCGGCCAGAGCATTCAATCCCTCCTCGGCTGCGCACTCCGAGATTTCCTCTGGCGTGGCCCCGTGCCTGATCGCAGCAGCTGTTTTGCTATCACTCGGGATGCTGCCTTCGAATGAACCTAATATCTGCTTGATGATGTCCATGCTTGTCTCCTGTGTCGTTACGGAAAGACGGCTCTAGTCTCCTGGAGCCAGGCGGCGACTTTCTTCAGGTCCGGCAGACCTCCAGAGTGAATGACCTTGCCGTTGATAATCAGGCCGGAGGAGCTCATGAGGCCGTATCAACGACAGTGGTCAGTCGCTCCAGTTCTGCCATGAGATATCATGGTGTCCATGATTCTTCTTTCACCCACCTTAATACTTTTCCGGTCGGGTAGCCAATGAGTTCGCGGAGATTCCATCAGCCACTGGCTGATGAACTTCAGGTAGCGGCGACTTCCTATCAGAATGCTCATGTAATTCAGCGATGTGCGGCATGTACAAAACCTTGCTGCCGACTTGACACGCACGTCCTCGAACTAAACTGGAAGCAGGTAAAAGTGTTCTGGCGGCTTGAAGAGTCGCGCACGGCCTTTGACAGGCAGCTTTCTTCAGGCAAAGGCCCCGAAGAGATACGGGCAGGCAATGGGCTCTACTACATCCATCACAAAGCCTGCCCGGCCTACGATGAAACGCATCGCTCGTGCCGAGTCTACGACCAGACGCTCAAGCCGGCGGGTTGCACCGATTATCCGGTGTACGGTGATGGGGACTGCGTCATTGCAGATCTTCGCTGCGAAGCAGTGGACCTTGACGTACTGACTGCCTGGATTGCTCGTGCGGTCGGACCAGAGTTTCGCATCATCCAATCTGCCGACAAGGATTTCCCATTCCTGATTTCACTGTCGATCAGGAAACTGGGGGCAAAGCCGAAGTCGAGGGAACGGCGAAGCGGACGAGCAAAGACCTGATTCAACGGGCCGGCAAGGCATTTTTTACCGACTATTCGAGACAGAGGTCGCAAATGCCCGCCAAGGCCAAGCAACAACCCCATGCTGATGCCCATACACGGCAAGTCGCTCATAACGGATCCGGGCAGCGTTACCCGGCTGGCAACGAGGTAGCACCTGCCTCTTCCTATGTAGCCTTGGGCAGCTAGCCGTTACGAGCAGCTTCGTACTGAGTCGCAAAATAATCAGGCGCTTCATCTCGCTCAATCTCAAGGCTTCCTTGTCGCCGTACCACCAAGGATGCCTGGGTTCTTCCGGTACTACGCACGAGCGCACCGAGCGAACATCCAGCAAACACCTGCCAAGGTAACGCCGAACACAAGGTGGGCAACCAGCGTCACCCAGTCACGAGTCACAGCAAACCAAGGGAAGAGCAGCGTAAAGCCATATAGATTCACCCCATAAATAAGCAGGCCGTAGAGGGCGCCGGCGAACAGCGAGGGTCCGGTACGCCAGCGGCTAACCAGCAATGCGGGGAGCAGTGCATAGGCCATTGACAGCGAAAAATGAATCAAGGAGGCGACCAGCAGGATAGGCCATGATGCCGTACTCGGTGGAGGCAACACGCCGGGACCCATGATGAGCGCCGCAGTCAGGCGCGCATCCCGAAATAAAGTTTCGATGAGCGGCATCTCGGCCAGCCACCACAGCAGGAGTTGGGCTACGGTCGCCAGTACGCCGGCACCAAGGCCTGCCACCAGCACCATCACTGGGTCAAACCGCCCGCGCTCCCGCTGCCCCCCGAAACCTGCCGTCGCCGGAGCGCTGGCGGCCAGCAAATCGATATTTTCCTGCCCCACCAGAGGCGCCCCGAGCAAACCTGCCAAGCCCACGCCCCCCTGATTCATCAGTCGAGTATGGTTACGAACAAAGATTGGACGAGCCAGCGGCGCGACCAGATTCATCCACCGCCGTGTCGTACGTACCTGCCACTCATAACGGACCACGCTGAACGCACCGGCGTCCGAAAAGTGCCAGCAACCGATCCCTTCAAGGTCCCCTTTGACCATCCCCTCAAGCGCCACCAGTTTTTCGACCCGCGTCACCCGCACATCGAACACCAGCCGGTAAGGCAAATCCCCCTGCCAGTAATAGCGCCAGATACTGTTGGTGCCATCGGTCTCGCCACGCAGCAGTTGCTCGGCTTTCTGCACTCCCGGCCACCAGTCCGGCCAGTGCTGGGAATTTTCGATAACTGAGTACACCTCCTCAAGGGGAGCCTCGATACGCCAGACCGTCAATAAGTGATATTCCGCCATGACTGTTCCTGATGCGGGTGTTAATTCATCGTTAGATCCGGGAATTAAATATTCACCTTAGCGTCGAATAGGTACATATATGACATCACCGCTTGGTGTAGGTGCGCTGATGCAGCAAGAAGTTAAGTCCAGGCGTTGCGTGCGCCAGCGAATGGTAGCCATGCCCGGTGTTTCATGTGGTCTTGCGAGGAGATAACCATGATCAATATGTCGACATCCCCTATCCGCCGGTTTACTCGGGCCGCCCCGATAGCGCTGCTGCTTCTGGCTTCTGCCAATCTTTATGCCGAGCAACCGATAGAAGTGACGCTGACCGGCAGCACCGTGGTACCGCCGGTTACGACGGTAGCGACCGGGACCGGGCAATTCACCATAACGCCCGACCACAAGATAATCGGCAGCATCAAGGTGTTCGAGATAACACCGACGATGGCACACATTCATGTAGCCGCCCCCGGTAAAAATGGGCCGCCGATCATTACGCTGGGAAAAACCGCTAACGACAGTTATGCCGTGCCCCCCAACGCCATACTGAGCAACGAACAGTACGCAAGTTATCTGGCCGGCAACCTTTACGTCCACGTTCATAGTGCCAAGTATCCCGACGGTGAATTGCGGGCACAGTTGCTGCCTTCAGACATACCCAACAAGTCGAAACACCCCGAATATTAATCCGTGTTTCCAGGGGATCGGGCAATGAAAGGCAGCGCATCGGCCACCTGAGCCGATGGACGTAACGAGGCTGGTGACGGCAGCGGCCACTCGCGTGGCCGCTTCGATCGGCAAGCAGGCCACCAGAGTTAACTGGGCTCGCAACCGGCGCTTCGCTCGCTCTCTTCGCACCAGGCTGGGCGGGAACTGAAACTTTTCCTGCTTCAGCCGCCAAACGCCTTCCGTATTGCGTCGAAGATGGATTTGATCGGCGATTCCTCCACATCCAGAGTCTTGACTCCGGCATCGCCCTTGAATTCATCGTAGAACCAGTCGCCGCCGATGAAAGAGACACCCGGTGGCGGCTTTCTTTCGGTCGGTGGCTTGCCGGACAAGGCTTGGCGCATGTAGTCGATCCAGATGGGGAGGGCTAGCGTCGCGCCGAATTCCCTGCCCCCAAGCGATTTGGGCTGGTCGTAGCCCATCCACGAAACAGCCACGACGTTGCCGGAATAACCGGCAAACCAGCCGTCGACCGCATCGCTGGTAGTGCCGGTCTTGCCGGCCAGGTCGTTGCGTCCCAAACGCTGGGTCGCCAGGGCGCCGGTGCCGCTTCTGACCACCTCGCGCAACATACTGTCCATGATGAACGCGTTGCGGACGTCGATCACCCGTTGCTCGTCCTGCCTGGCCGGCGGCGGTGGCGCCTCCCACAGCACGTTGCCGCGGACATCGGTGATCTTCTGGATCAAGCGGGGGGAGACCTTGAACCCGCCATTGGCGAATACCGCGTAGGCGCAGGCCATCTGCAGCGGGGTGACCGAGCCGCTACCCAGCGTCAAGGTCAGATTAGCCGGATGCCTGGCGGCATCGAAACCGAAGCGTTGCAGATAGTCGCGCGCATATTGCGGCGAAATGGCTTGCAGCAAGCGGACCGCGATGACGTTCTTCGAGCGGGCCAGCGCCTCGCGCAGGCTGATCGGGCCGTCAAAGCCATCGTCATTGCGGGGTTCCCAGGGCCGGCCATCTTCGCCGCCGGGCAGCGAGAGCGGCGCATCGTTAAGCAGGGTGGCCGGCGAGAAGCCCTTTTCCAGCGCGGCCGAATAAACAAAGGGCTTGATGCTCGATCCCGGCTGACGCCAGGCGCTGGTGACGTGGTTGAACTGATTGCGGAAGAAGTCGAAGCCGCCGACCAGCGCCCGGTAAGAGCCATCCTCGGCATTCAGGGCGACAAAAGCGGCATCGACTTCCGGCATCTGGGTGATCGACCACCGGCCCTTGCCATCCTGGCTGACGCGGATCACCGAGCCGACACGAATCCTCACATCCATTTTGGCGTTGGGTTGCAGGGCACGGGCGGCAAAGCGCAGCCCGTCGCCCTTGATTTCCAGCGTGTCGCCGGAGGCGGGTTCGGCGCGCACACGCTTGGCGGAGACTTCCGTGACGACGGCCGAAATCAGGTTGTCGCTGCTGGGATGCTTGGCCAGCACTTGCTCGATGGCGTCATCCAGCTCGTCCGCATTACCCGGCAGATCGACAAAACCTTCCGGTCCGCGGTAACCATGGCGTTGGTCGTAGGCCAACACATTGCGCCGGACCGAGTCGTAGGCAGCGTTCTGTTCGGCCTTGTCGAGCGTGGTATAGACATTCAAGCCCTGGGTATAGGCATCGCCCTTGTATCGCGCATAGAGCTCCTGGCGCACCAGTTCGGCGACATGGTCGGCATGGACCTCGAACTGCAGGCTATTGCCGATCTTGAGCGGTTGGCCGACAGCCTCGGCATATTGTGCCTGAGTGATTTTTCCCAAGTTCAACATGCGCTTCAAGACGAGTTCCTGGCGGGCCTTGGCCCGCACCGGATTGACGGCCGGATTGTGCTTGGCCGGGTTTTGCGGGATACCGGCCAGCATTGCCGCTTCCGCCAGGGTCAGGTCCTGAAGGCGCTTTTTGAAATAGGTGCGGGCCGCGCTGGCAAAGCCATGTGTGCGCTGGCCCAGGTAAATCTGGTTCATGTAGAGCTCGAGGATCTGGTCCTTGGTCAAAGCCGATTCGATGCGGTAGGCCAGGACGACCTCGGTCAACTTGCGCTTGACGGTTTTTTCCTGCGAGAGGAAGAAAGCGCGTGCCACCTGCATCGTGATCGTCGAGGCGCCCTGGCGATAACCGCCGGTCAGATCGGCCGCCAGCGCCCGCAGGACACCTCGGTAATCGACGCCGCTGTGTTCGTAGAATCGCGCATCCTCGATCGACAACAGGGCATCCTTCAAGACCAGGGGAATGTCCTTGATCGGCGTGAAGTCCCGGTGTTCATCGCCAAACTCCCCCAGCAGCGCGCCATCGGCGGTATAAATCCGCAAGGGAATCTTGGGCCGATAGTCGGTCACGACATCGAACGCCGGCAGGCTGGGCAGGACAGTCACGAGTATCGCACTGACCAGCAGCAGCCCCCCCAGGAGGCCAACGGCGCTCAGCGCCAGAAGGGTGCGCCGCAGGTCATTGCGGTAACTGGCTATCGCAAAGGGTAAGGCAAGAAAGTTGACGGCTGTTGAGAAGAAGCTCACGCGCTGGTCCAGGCTGATGCGCCACCTCGGGCGTTTGAAGGCGCTGGCAAGCCAGTCACCGAAAGGCGCAGTTTAGCCGCAACAGCGGCGAGAATGCAGCCTCGAAGGCGGTCTGGGTACGAATCCGCGAAAGCATATGGCCGGCTGGCGACCAACGGCCGCCACGCCCGGCGATCGAAATCACGCTGGACGTCGGCAGCAAGCGCGCTTACCGGCCATGAACGGCCAGCCATAGGCACTGGCCCCAGTCGCCGCCGACAGTTCACTAGACGCTTAAACGGCTGCTCCGCTCCGGCAGTATGCCGGATGGCCAATTCGTGCCCATCGGCCAAAGCGGACAGTGGCGTGACAGCAAGAAGCTGACCGTAATGCGCCACTTAGCGGTCGTTCACATGCTCGCTAGAGTTAGCCAGCCATGAATAGAGAACAGTCGCACAAGGCAATCCTGCAGCTATGTGCTCTGTAATAAGAGACCACCGTGGACTATGGCCAAGCTCGCTCGCCAATGCGCGAGTCAGCAGCGGTTCAACCAGAAATCACCTTGTTGCGCCCATACAAACTTGCGGATAATAATGACCAGCACTTAGGCCGCACCTGGCGGGAATCGTGGCCAACTGATCAGGGAAGGGAACAAAAGATTGGTTTATACCCTCCCGCTGATCAAGCATGGTCAGTCGAATGATCTTGGGGAAAAACCAGTGGGCGCAAAAAATAATGTAGGCGGGAGCCAATGGTGGAATTCTCTCCGCTTCAAGATTCCGGGCCTCGCGACGCTTGTCGTCTTTGTTTCCATCGTATGTGCGAGTCTTGCTGGAGTTGTGGAGTTGCGGCAAGGGCTCGAAAAAACCGAAGGCGACGTTCAACTTGCAACTGCGCGCCAACTTGCCGGGGAGATCGAACGGAAGATCAAGGAACGGCTCGCCATCCTCGATCACAGTGCTGCATCCCTTGATTGGCGGCGCCTTGCAGATAAGGTCTATCTTCAAGGATTTCTCGAATCTCGCTTCGTCCCCGGGGCCTTCGATGGTGGAGTCGTTCTCATCGGGACGAACGGCAAGGCGATCGTCGACTACCCGATCGTGTCGGGGCGAACCAGCCTTGACTATAGCCAGAGCGAAGGATTCCAACGCGTCTTGAGTACCGGCCAGCACTTGGTGTCCGAGCCCATCCATGGCCCAGCGTTGCGTCATCCTGTCATGGTTCTGTATGTACCAATCATCGATGGCAATCGCCATGTTATGGGAGTGCTGGCCGGGGTTCTGGATATTACCGCCGAAAATTTCATGGGTCTGTTCGGCAAGGACGGAAAGATGGGAAACGCGGATGTTTTTCTAGTTGCTCTTAATAGTGAGCGTTTCATCCTGGCGCCCGACCGCACGCGCATCATGACCCCAATACCACCCAATGGAGTCGGCGAGATTTCCCGATTGTTGAGATCCGATTTCCAGGGATCGACAGTTGTGACGAATTCAGGTGGCGTTCCGCAACTGCTGTCCGTCGCACGCATACCAAGCCTGAACTGGGCACTAGATTTGGCGACGCCGACCGCAATCGCATTCATGCCTGTGCGAGAACTGTTGCATCGAATGATTTGGGTTGGACTGGGGATCACCGTTTTCGCACTCGCCCTGATCTATCTGCTTTCGCACCGGTTGATCACAAGGGTATCCGATGCAACGCGACGTATCGGTACGATGACTGCCGATGATCACAGTGACCGCCGACTTCCGGAAGAGGGAGAAAAAGAACTCCGAGAACTGTTTGCTGGTTTCAATCGACTCCAGCAACGTCTTGAGGATGAGCATCGTAGCGCATTGGATAGCGATGCAAGGTTCCGTGCTCTATTCGAGAATATCGAGGATGGGATCGTCATCACCGATGCCGGCACGGGCAATTTCATCGTGGCAAACCTGGCTTTTTGCAATTTGTCTGGATATTCACTGGACGAATTGTTGCACTTGGGGGTTCGGGACATCCATCCAGTCGACGATTTGCCTCGCATCCACGAGTTCTTTGTCCGACTGGCAAAAGGCGAAATCCATTCAGTCGCTGATATTCCCGTACTGCACAAGAACGGCCACACCCTTTTCGTCGATATTCGTGCTTCGCAGATGGTTATTGACGGACGGCAATGCATTGCCGGCATTTTCATGGACCTGAGCGAGCGCAAGCAGGCAGAACGGGAGCAACAGCGGCTCAATCGTGCTTTGAGAATCCTCGGCGACTCCAACCTCGAGATTTCGCGCTGCTCCGACGGGCAGAGCCTGCTGCAACGGATCTGCCAAATCATCGTCGACAAGGGTGGCTACCGGATGGCTTGGATAGGGCAAGCAGAGCGAGATGAAGCAAAGTCAGTGCTGGTCATGGCGGAAGCAGGCTTCGAAGATGGCTATTTTGCCAATATCCGCATCTCGTGGGATGCAGAACAGGAAATCGGCAAAGGTCCGACCGGGGTAGCGATCCGGACCGGGGCAACGCAGATTAACCAGGATGTCCAGAGCAACCCGCGAATGGCCCCCTGGCGGCAACAGGCAATCAAGCATGGTTACCAAGCTAGCATCGCACTTCCGCTGCCACTGAGAGGCAGCATATGGGGAGCACTAACCATTTATGCGGCTGAAGCATTTTCCTTCCACAAGGGGGAAGTTGAGTTGCTGGAAGAATTAGCAAGAAATGTCGCCTACGGCCTCGGTGCACTCCAGACCGCGAGAGAGAGGGACGACGCTAATGAGGCCACGCGGGCGAAAAGCCTGTTCCTGTCGAATATGAGCCATGAGATACGCACCCCCATGAATGGTGTTCTTGGCATGGCAAGCTTGTTGCGGCGTACGGAACTGACAGCGAAGCAGGTGGATTACCTGACTAAGCTTGAGGCATCGGGAAAGCATTTACTGATGATCATCGATGACGTCCTTGATCTTGCGAAGATTGAATCCGGCAAGCTCGAACTCGATGAGCACGATTTCCTTCTTTCCGAACTCATGCGGGATGTGTCGGCGATTGTCGAAATCAAGATGCAGTCCAAGGGCCTCGAGTTCTGTTTGCAAACGGGGGACGTGCCAAAGAGCCTACATGGTGACCGTACGCGCCTCGCCCAGGCGCTGGTAAATTACCTTGGCAATGCAGTCAAATTCACCGAGACGGGTAGGATCACCCTCGGATGCCGTCTCGTGAGCGAAACCGAAACAGATTGCCTATTGCGCTTCGAGGTTCAGGACATGGGAATTGGCCTGACACCCGAGCAGCAGGCGCGTCTTTTCCAACCGTTCGTGCAGGCGGATATAACGACCAGCCGCCGATACGGCGGCACCGGTTTAGGGTTGGTCATTACCCGGCGGCTGGCCGAGATGATGGGAGGTGATGCCGGTGTTCAAAGCGAACCAGGCAAGGGAAGCACCTTCTGGTTTACGGCGCGTTTGGGAAAGGGAACGGAGCGAACCGAAAACAACATGGCGCAAGCCGAGTCAGCCGCAGAAATGCTAAGGCAAGAATATCGTGGTACGCGAGTTCTTCTGGTCGAGGACGAACCCATCAACCTCGAAGTGGCCCGACATCTGCTGGAAGACGTCGGTTTGGCAGTAGACGTTGCTGAGAATGGAGCGGAGGCCCTCCGAAAGTGCGAGGAGCTGGACTTCGCCCTGGTGTTGATGGACATCCAGATGCCGGTGGTAAGTGGCATTGAGGCCACCAAGGCCATCCGTAAATTGACAGGACATCAGTCTCTACCAATCCTGGCGCTGACAGCATCCGCATTTGCCGAGGATCGCGAACGTTGCTTGTCGGCAGGGATGAACGATTTCATTTCTAAGCCATTTGTGCCCGACCTCCTGTTTGCAACAATCCTGAGGTGGTTGGGCAAACGCTAGGGAAATTAATGATCCCAAGCCAATCCGGAGCAATTGCTCAAAAATAGTGTACAGCCGGGGAGCAGCCGGACTGTACGCCAGTCGTGCTGTCGAGCGACTGCTCAACTTTGGAAGCAGCTGCTGGAACGCCGAGAATGTGAACGGTGGCTCCGGGTCGGGAGCACCTGTTCGTCGGATGGGAAAGCGCTCATTCAAGGCGATGAGAGGCTGAAGGGCAGCCCGACTGCCGCCCGATAACGTACAACTGGTCAACGGCCGGATTGGCCGACTGGCTCGGCTTATCTTTCCGCCAAGCAATCGGCTCACCTGCCCTTGGCTTGCTCCAACAAGCTCGGCAACCTGAGCCTGGGAAATGCCCTGTTTTCGGAACACTGAAGCTGCGTACATCGCCCGTGCCTGGATGTTTTTGGTTCTCATCGTGTGCCGTCAATTAATGCCATTCGTAAAGTGACTGGATCCGTGCATCGCAGTTTTCGACTTTAATTGCCAGGAACAAGCCATTACCCTCAGAAACTTTTTCCCGCCTTAGCACTCTTAGGCAGCGAGTGCTAAAATACTTATGAATCTTGAAGGAGGAAATTACGCTATGACCCACGCCTTGGCGCTTCCCATCCCCTCGTCCGTCGGGAATATCGATGCCTATGTCCAGGCAGCGAATCGTTATCCGATGCTGTCCGAGGCCGAGGAGACCCGGCTGGCTCTGCGTTTCCACAGCGAAGGTGATGTGGAGGCGGCGCGCCAGTTGGTGCTCTCGCATCTTCGCCTCGTTATTTCTATTGCCCGGGGTTACCTCGGCTACGGTTTGCCGCATGCCGATCTGATCCAGGAAGGCAACATCGGCCTGATGAAGGCAGTCAAGCGTTTCGACCCGGCACGCGGCGTGCGCTTGGTGTCGTTCGCCATGCACTGGATCAAGGCCGAGATTCACGAGTACATCCTGAAGAACTGGCGCCTGGTCAAGGTGGCGACGACCAAGGCACAGCGCAAACTGTTCTTCAACCTGCGCAGCCTGAAGAACGACTACGAAGGCATCGATACGCTCTCCGGCACGCAGGCGGCCGAAGTCGCCGCGCGCCTGGGCGTCAAGCCGGAAGAAGTCGTCGAGATGGAAACCCGCCTGACCGGCCGCGATATTGCGCTGGAAGGCAATCCGGACGATGGCGAAGAGGCTTTCGCCCCCATCGACTATCTGGCCGACTCGCGCTACGAGCCGACTCGCGTGCTGGAAAACAAGGCGCTTGCCCGCCTGCAGAACGAAGGCCTGAACGAGGCCCTCGAGACCCTCGACCCGCGCAGCCGCCGTATCATCGAAGCGCGCTGGCTGCACGATGGCGAAGCAGCAACGCTGCACGATCTGGCCGCCGAGTTCGACGTTTCCGCCGAGCGGATTCGTCAAATCGAGGTCAAGGCGCTGCAGAAGATGCGCGGGGCGCTGACAACGGCCTAAGATTTACCGCCTGGCAAGACAAGACAAAAGGGGAGCTGAGGCTCCCCTTATCATTGCGGCCTTGGGATTCAGTTCGTTTTCTTTTGTCCGAGGAGCCACAATGCCTCCGTTGAAGTCGCTTCCAAGCTATAGCGGAGCATCCATCCGGTTACATGGCACGGCACGCAGTGATGGCGCAGTGCGCAAGTAATCCATCACGACCGCAGTCAGGATGGGAATTGCTCTCTCAAACGGCTATTCGATAAGGGTGTTCGTCTTCAAAAATTCGATCATTACTTCAATTCCCGCTGCTCTGCGGCGAGCGGTGCCGTGGATGCGGGATTGTTGAAACGCAGACCGAAGGTAAAGACTTTCTTCGAACAAACATCGATGCAGCGACCACAGTTCGTGCAGTCGGCCGCAAGGATGACCGGCCCGATTCCCCTGCCCTCGCCTTTCAGGGCCGGGCGGATCACCTGCGGTTCCGGACAAACCTCGAAGCAATCCATGCAATCGTTGCAGGCAGCCCGTTGCGGCGCGGCGACGCGCAATGGACTCCAGCGTCCCAGCAAACTGTAGAAAGCGCCGACCGGACAGAGGTGGCCACACCAACCGCGGCTCATTACGAACAAATCAAACAGGAAAATGGCGAGTACTACGGTCCACCCCGCGCCAAGGCCAAAAATCAAACCGCGGTGCAGCATCGATACCGGATTGATCAGTTCCCAGAGAACCACACCAGTCAGGGCCGAGCCGATCAACGTCATGCCGAGTATCCAGTAGCGGGTCCGGCGCGACAAATGCACGCTCCCCTTGATGCCCAGCCGGTCGCGCAACCAGCCGGCGGCATCGGTGACGACATTGACCGGGCAGACCCAGCTGCAATAGAGACGCCCGCCGGCCAGCAGATAAACGCCGAGCGTGATCGCGACGCCGATCAGGCCGAGCTTCTCGGGCACATGGCCGGAAAACAGTGATTGCAAGGCCACATAGGGATCTGTCAACGGCAGCACCCCCAGCGTGTAGCTGTAATTGAGGTTGCCCTTGACGATCCAGATTCCGGCGAGAGGACCGAGCAGGAACAGGGCAAGAATGCCAAACTGCGAAGTCCGGCGCAGGATCAGCCATTTGTGGGCCGGCAGCCAGCCCTTTTCGGCCACGGCGTCGGCACCGATACGTTTCGCGCTCATGGCTTGCCCCCCAGTCCCGGCGGCAGGCTCGGGATGACACCCGCCTCAGCCCCCGGCATCCCCCGGGCTGCTGCGGTATTGCCGGAAGCCGGGTCGTAGTGGCCGGGCAAGACCGCCCCCTCCGGCATGCGGTCGGGCAGGTCGATCATCTTGGACTCGTCGATCAGTGAATGCCCGGCCTTCTTCTGCTCATCCCAACCGACGCGGTAGTGCCTGCCGAGCGCCCCCTTGGCCAACTTGGACGGCAGGATACGAATGGCCGCCTCTTCCAGGACGCACGACTTCTCGCACTTGCCACAGCCGGTGCAATATTCGGAATGGACCGTCGGCAGGAACATGGCATGCCGCCCGGTACGCTGGTTTGGCACCATCTCGAGAGTGATCGCCTTATCGATCACCGGGCAATCGCGATAGCAGACATCGCAGCGCAAACCGAGAAAATTCAGGCAGGTTTCATGGTCGATCAGCACCGCGACGCCCATCTTGGCCTTGTTGATGTCGGTCAGGGCGTGATCGAGCGCCTTGGTCGGACAGGCCTTGACGCAGGGAATGTCGTCGCACATCTCGCAGGGAATACGGCGTGCGGTGAAATATGGAGTGCCGGTGGCGACCGGAGCTTCAGGTTTGGCCAGCGACAGCGTGTTGTAGGGGCAGTCGCGCACGCACAAGCCGCAACGGATACAGGCGCCGAGAAAATCGTCTTCGGGCAGGGCGCCCGGTGGCCGCAAGGCGAGCGCCGGCAAGGCCTTCGATTGCTTGGCATAGAGACCCAGACCCAGTCCGAGCATGCCGACGCCGCAGGCCATCTTGGCCGAATCGAAAATGAACTGGCGGCGGGCGGTGCTGGTTTTTGGGGTATCGCTTTTCATATCTGCCTCACAAATCGGTCAGGCCAGCCGCGGATGGGCCCCTTTCCCATCCGCTTCCGGCGCTCCCTGATTGCCTGGTTGCTATCCTGTATGCCTTGACCATCTTGCCGGCGCACTGCTGGTGTTCGGTTCTCTTAGAACAATGAGACAGGAAAAATAGATCCTGCGGAAGCTTTCACAGCCAGAACACGTGCGGTCCGCTCGATGTCCGCCCGGGCAATCTACGCCCATAAGTTTTCGCTTCTTTAGCGCAAATCAAATCGGGGAAATACCCCTGATTTTTTTGATGGAATATTGACCGTAATCAAACGCCAGGCAATATGCGCCGGGCATTGGCAGTCGTCGCCGCGGCAAGTTCGCTGATTGAGATGCCGCGCAGACCGGCCATGATTTCGGCCATGCGCGGCAGTTCTGCCGGCGTATTGCGTCCGCCGTTCAGCCAGGCGGGAGGGATATCCGGCGCATCGGTTTCGAGAACGATGGATTCGATCGGCAGGCTTTTTGCCAGTTCCCGAATGCGGGTCGAACCGCTGAAGGTCATCGCACCGCCGAACCCCAAACCGAAGCCCAGCTTGATGAATTCATCAGCCTGCTGCCGGCTACCGTTGAAGGCGTGGGCAATGCCGCCGCGCACCTTGATCCGGCGCAGCTGCTTGAGAATAGGATCGACCGCCCGCCGCACATGCAACAGCACCGGCAGATCAAATTCGCGGGCCAGCTTCAATTGCTCGATCAGGAAAAATTCCTGGCGCAGCGGATCGACGTCGGTGACAAACAGATCCAGCCCGATCTCGCCGATCGCCACCGGCCTTTCGCCGACGATCCATTCGCGCAGGATGGCCAGGTCATCTGCCTGAGCCTGCATGACGTACATCGGATGGATGCCATAGGCGGCCAGACAAGCCGGATACCTGGCAACCGTGGTTTTTGCCTTTTTGAAGGTGTCGACCGTAACGGCCGGCACGACGATGCGTTCGACCCCGGCCGCGATGGCTGCCGCATACACCGCAGCGCGGTCGGCATCAAACTCGGCCGCGTCAAGGTGGCAATGGGTATCGATCAGCACTACAAGAACGGGAAATCCGGCTCGGGCAGGCGGCCACTCATCATTTCCGCCAGCGAAGCGGCAGAACCGCAGGCCATCGTCCAGCCCAGGGTGCCATGCCCGACGTTCAGCCACAGGTTGCCGTAGCGCGTCCGGCCGATACAGGGCACGTTCGACGGCGTTGCCGGGCGCAGACCACACCAGAAGATCGGTTCGCCGAGCGTTTCCAGGCGCGGGAAAAGCTGGCGGGTGCGATTGATCAATGCCTGACAGCGCACCGGATTGAGATCGAGATTGTAGCCGTTGAACTCAGCCGTGCCGGCAACCCGTAAGCGATTGCCGAGCCGCGAAAACACCAGCTTGCGTTCGTCGTCGGTCAAGCTGACGGTTGGGGCCGGGCAGCCGTCGGCCAGAGCCAGCGTCGCCGAATAGCCCTTGGCCGGATAGACCGGCAGGCTGATGCCGATCGACTTCAAGAGCAAGGGCGAATAGCTGCCGAGGGCAACGACATAAGCATCAGCAGTCAGCAATTCCGCCCCGTTCTCACCATGGGCGACCACACCGGCGATCTTGCTGCCACCATTGGCAATACGGTCTACCGTCATGCCGAAACGAAAATCGACGCCCGCTGCCCGGGCATGGGCGGCCAGGGCCAGGGTAAACTTGTTGGCATCGCCGGATTCGTCGGAACGCGTGTAATCGCCGCCAATCAGCAGATGCCGTGCATCGGCCAGGGCCGGTTCGATTTTCAGGCACTTGTCGACGTCGACCGTATCGCGATCCAGCCCGAACTGGCGCATGATCCGCGATGCTTCAATGGCCGCCGAAAATTCCCGGCTACTGGTGTAGATGTGCAGAATGCCGCGTTCGACCTGGTCGTAATGCAGTCCCAGCTCCGCGCGCAACGCCTGCAGACAGCCCCGACTGTAGAGGGCCATGGCGACAATGGCGGCGATGTTGCGGCGCGTCCGGCCGGGCAGGCATTCGACCAGGAAGCGCAGCCCCCACGCCAACTGGGCCGGATCAGCCCGCCAACGCCAGAGCAGCGGCGCATCCTCGCGGCCGAGCCACTTCAACACTTGCGCCAGGGCATGCGGATTGGCCCACGGTTCGGCGTGGGACACCGAAATCTGGCCGCCATTGGCAAAGCTGGTCTCGTTGCCGGCCGCCAGTTGACGATCGATCACCGTCACCTGATGCCCGGCCCGGGCGAGATACCATGCACTCGTCGTGCCGACCACACCGGCACCCAGCACGAGAACCCTCAAGTCTCGCCTCCCCTTTCGCGGGTAATCCGGGTGACCTCGGGAATATGACGCATGCCACGCATCACCGCAGCCAGATGATTGCGGTGAGCCACCTGAATGGTGAAACGGAGCAAAGTGAACAGCCTTTCCGGATCGGCATCCATCGAGACGTGCTCGATATTCGAACCGGCCTCGGCAATCGCCGCCGCGACCTGGGCGAGCACGCCACGCGTGTTCTTGACCTCGACCTTGATGCGGATGTCGAACAGTTTGCCTTCTTCCGGCTCCCATTCGACGTCAATCCATTTTTGCGGCTCGGTCGAGCGCGACTTGCGAATGCTCGGGCAGTCGTGGGTATGGATGACCAGTCCGCTGCCCTTCTTGATCGAACCGATGATCGGGTCGCCCGGAATCGGCTGGCAGCAACGCGCCAACTGGATGGCCATGCCTTCCGTGCCATGAATGGCCAGCGTCATGCTGCTCGGCGAGTCGGTGGACATATCCTCACGCGCCAGCAGGCGGCGGGCGATCACCGAGGGCAGGCGCTTGCCAAGGCCGATGTCGGTGTACAACTCCTCGATCGTTTTCTGGCCGCCGGACTTGACCAGCGACTCCCAGGCCTCGGTCGGAATCGAGATCGGCACCACGCCCAGCGACAGCAACTCCTGCCGCAGCAGGCGCTCGCCGAGACGGGCCGACCCTTCGTTCTGCATGGTGCGCAGGAAATGGCGAATCTTGCTGCGCGCCCGACCGGTCTTGACATAGCTCAACCAGACCGGATTCGGGCTGGCCTGCGCCGAAGTCACGATCTCAACCAAATCGCCATTGCGCAGTTCGGTGCGCAGCGGCGAAAGCTCGTGATTGACCCGCGCCGCCGAGCAATGGTGGCCAACATCGGTGTGCACCGCATAGGCGAAATCGACGACCGTCGCGCCACGCGGCATGGCCATGATCCTGCCCTTCGGCGTAAAGACGTAAACCTCGTCGGGGAAAAGGTCGATCTTGACGTTCTCGAAGAACTCCGACGAATCGCTGGTCTGCATCTCAAGCAGCGACTGCAGCCACTTGTGGGTCTTGATCTGCAGGTCGGCGCTGCTTTCGTCCATGTCCTTGTACAACCAGTGCGCTGCCACGCCTTCCTGTGCGACATTGTGCATTTCGCGCGTGCGGATCTGGACTTCCACCGGCGTGCCGTAGGGGCCGATCAGCGTCGTGTGCAGCGACTGGTAGCCATTGGCCTTGGGGATCGCGATGTAGTCCTTGAACTTGCCGGGGACCGGCTTGAACAGGCTGTGCAGCGCCCCGAGCGCCAGATAGCAGGTCGGCACGTTGTCGACGACTACACGGAAACCGTAGATATCGAGCACCTGCGAAAACGACAGGTGCTTGTCCTTCATCTTGCGGAAGATCGAGTACAGGCTCTTCTCGCGGCCGAAAACCTCGGCCTTGAGGCCAGCATGGGTCAGTTTGTCGGTAATGCCATCCAGTATCTTGGTGAGCAGTTCCTTGCGATTGCCGGTCGCTGCACTGAGCGCCTTGAGCAACACCTCGGCACGATGCGGATGGATCAGCTTGAAAGAGGTGTCCTGCAGTTCGCGATAGAGCTTGTTCAGACCCAGGCGCAACGCGATCGGCGCGTAGATTTCCAGTGTTTCGCGGGCGATGCGGGCGCGCTTGTCGGCACGCATCGCCGACATGGTTTGCAGGTTATGCTGGCGATCGGCCAGCTTGATCAGCACGACGCGCAGATCGCGCGCCATGGCCATCAGCATCTTACGGAAGTTCTCGGCCTGCGCCTCCTGATAGGAGGCAAATTCCATCTTGTCCAGCTTGGACAAGCCATCGACCAGCTCGGCGACTTCCTTGCCGAACTTCTCAGCCAGTTCGTGCTTGGTCGCGCCGGTATCTTCCAGCACGTCGTGCAGCAAGGCCGCACAGATGGCATCGACATCCATCCGCCACTCGACCACGGCGCCTGCCACAGCCAGCGGATGCGTAATGTAGGGCTCGCCGGACATGCGACGCTGACTGGCATGCGCACGGGCCGCGTAGGCGTACGCTGCCTTGACTCTGTCTACTTCGGCAGGGGATAGATAATCGAGACTATCGAGGAAAACCCGGTAGGCGGGTTCCTCACAGGCAGGCGGTTGAGGTGACGGCGTGGAATCCATCAGTCTTCACCGCCCCAAGCTTCAGGCCTGGCCGCGGTTCAGCACTTCCAGACCAACTTTGCCGGCGCCCATTTCCTTCAGCGCGACCACGGTCGGCTTGTGTTTTTCAGCATCGACCAGCGGAGTTGCGCCATTGGCCAACTGGCGTGCACGGTGAGCGGCAGCCAGGGTCATCTGGAAACGGTTCGGAATTCTTTTCAGGCAGTCATCAACGGTAACGCGGGCCATGGTAAACCTCAAAAATCAGATCAATCTTTCAAACAGGGCTGCATGACGGGCACGCTGCGCCCCAAAGCTCAGGCGCGATGCACGCACGACGGCACGCAAATCATCCAGCGCCTGCGCTAACTGGTCGTTAATAATAACATAGTCGAATTCCCCGACATGGCGCATTTCCGCGTGCGCCGCGGCCAGACGACGGGCAATGACCTCGGCGCTGTCGGTACCACGACCGGTCAACCGGCGGTTCAGCTCTTCCATCGACGGCGGCAAAATGAAAACGCCGATCGCCTGGGCAAACAATGAACGCACCTGTTGCGCCCCCTGCCAGTCAATTTCCAGCAGGACATCACACCCTGCGGCCAGTCGGTCGGCAATCCATTTTTTCGAGGTGCCGTAGAAATTGCCATGCACCTCGGCCCATTCGAGAAATTCGTTGCGGGCGATCATGGCCTGGAACTCCGCGGTATCGACGAAGTGATATTCGCGCCCGTCCTGCTCGCCGGGCCGCGGCTGCCGCGTCGTATAGGAAATTGACAGATTGACCCCCGGCTCCTGCTCGAGGAGCAGGCGCACCAGCGTTGTTTTTCCAGCTCCTGACGGCGCCGCCACTACGTACAAATTTCCAGCCATTTAAGCACTCCTTGCCGAACAGATTGTTATTGTAACGGCCACTTGCCTTGCTCACTTGCCCTGCGTAGTCGACAATTCACCCCTTAATCACAGGACGACCGGAACACCGGACAGGTCAAATTAAATGCCACCCTGCAATTCCGCCAACCATGAGTTCATAGGCGCCACGGATCAGGCGTTTTCTATAAAATGACGCAGGCTCACCCAACAAAACCATATTGATCGCAGTAACAGAGGGAACTCACGGGTGCGACTTGTCGCCGTTGCTCACACTGCTTTTGGATGGGAATGAACGAACCGGCCTTGTCGGAATGGGCTACCCGCCGCAATGACAATTAGCTAATTGACAGACTTATCGAGCAAGCATTGATACTCTTGTAGTACAAATTGAACGTTATAGATTCGCCAATAACTCACCTCAGGTAAACCAGATTGAAAATTAGCGTCATATTTACTACCTACAATTCGCCCGAATGGTTACAGAAGGTTTTGTGGGGCTTTCATTATCAGACAGACACGAATTTTGAGGTAGTGATTGCTGACGATGGCTCTACCGATGAAACGCGACAGCTCATCGATCGTACGCGTGATGAAACAGGAATGGCAATACAGCATATCTGGCATGAAGACGAGGGTTTTCAAAAGTGCCGCATTCTGAACAAAGCACTGCTCGCCGCAAAAGGTGAATACGTCGTCATGACCGATGGTGACTGTATTCCAAGAAACGATTTCATCGCCGCACATCGCGCAAACGCACAGCCGGGATTTTTCCTCTCCGGAGGTTATTTCAAGTTGCCAATGGATATCAGCAAGGCAATCACTCAGAATGATATTGCCCAAGGGAACTGTTTTCTGACGCCCTGGTTACTTGAACGCGGTATGAAATCCAGCATAAAATTTATGAAATTGAACGCTGGCGCCGTACGTGCAGCCATCTATAATAAATTAACCTTGACCAAGCCTAGCTGGAATGGGCACAACGCCTCCTGTTATCTGGCCGATGCCTTTCGGGTAAACGGTTTTGACGAACGAATGCGCTACGGCGGACAAGATCGTGAATTTGGTGAGCGCCTGACCAATATCGGTTTAAAAGCAAAACAAATTCGCTACAGCGCCATTTGCGTTCACCTTGATCATGCTCGTGGCTATGAAAACAAAGTGGACTGGGAGACAAATCGTAATATTCGGGCGACCACAGTAAAAGAGCACATTACGGAAACGCCGTGTGGAATTAAACAGCTCAATGATTCGTCGGTCCGACCTTGATTCGCTTCATTTTCTACATTGGCAACAATCAGCTGTGTTTAAGGTATGCATTCGGTGACGACGAATCCGGTACCGGTTGATGCCGTTATTACCTGGGTGGATGGGGCCGATCCCAAGCACGCCCAGAAGCTAAGCGACTGCCTCCGGCAACAGGGTATCGAGCGTCCCTCGACAGTTAGCCAATCACGCCTCAACGATTCGGGTGAATTAGCTTGTTGCGTTACGTCGATATTTCGCTTTGCCCCCTGGATCCGCACCATATTCATAGTCAGTGACGACCAAACACCATCCCTCATAAAAACGCTGGGTAATACGCCTTATCAAGATCGCGTCAAGATCGTTGACCACACGGAAATTTTTCGTGGGCGCCTCTCTGTTCTACCTATCTTTAACATACGCTCACTTACTACAGCACTCTGGCGAATTGAAGGCTTGTCCGATCATTTTATTTTCTTCAATGATGATTTTCTTCTCTTGCGACCAGTACAGGAGAGCGATTTTTTCCGCGATGGAAAAATGGTAGTCAGGGGCCGCACCGCCCAATTCAAGCACCTCAGCTTTCGGGGACGACTCCTGTCCAAGTTGAAAGCAATACTTGCCAAGCGCAAGCCGGACAGAGCCAGTCATCTGCTTGGACAGGAAATGGCGGCAAAATTAGCGGGCATGAACAAGCACTATCTACGCCTGAATCACAACCCCCATCCATGTTTGAAGCACGCAGTGGCCGATTTTTACGCCGCCCACCCCGATTTGTTTGAAGAAAATATTCGCTACCGGTTTCGTTCTGAAAAGCAATTTGTTGGCGAGGCGTTGGCAACCTATGTAGCAGTGGCTGGCGCTGAAACCGTCGTGGATAACACTTTAAAAACAATGCAGATAAAAGCAGCGGATCAGAGCGTAGCGCATATCAAACAGCAAATACAAATCGCAGATAAATCTGAACGATATGCATTTGCGTGTGTACAGGGCCTGGATATGGGCACCGAAGAAATACAAACCATCGTAAAGACATGGATACGTCAGCGCGTGGGTACCTTAGAACAATTTTTGTCATCGTTTGATGTTAATAAAAAAGGCAATTGATGATGCCTTTTCGCGCTGAGGTTGCGTAATTCGTGTCTATCGAGCTGATATTGGGAAATTCAAATCCCCGCTTTTCCGGGGTGACTTCAACCATGCTGCAAGTGTTGCATGAGCAACAAAAATATCTCAATTTGGCGGTAATGGGGAAACACCACTTACCCGCCAATGTGCCGAGCCTCACCTTTCGCGAGGTCGCGAAACTGGCACACGCCCCGTTACCGGATGGTCGTTGGCGAGTATTTCATGCACGCCGCAACGACGAGATGATTCAGGCGCTGGTACTCAAACATGTTTTTAACGCAAAAATAAAAATTGTTTTCACTTCAACTGCACAGCGTTATCACAGTAGTTTCACTCGGTGGTTGATGGGCAAGATGGATGCGGTAATATCCACCTGCGCTGCCGCGGCCAGTTATTTAAAAATACCGCCAGCGGCAATTATTCCTCACGGTATAGACAAGAATTTTTACCACCCGCCAACAGATCGTGCCGCTGCCTGGCGCGCATTGGGTTTGCCCGGCAAATACGGCATCGGTATCTTTGGCCGGGTGCGCGAGCAAAAAGGCGTAGACATATTAATTGAGGCCAGCTTACCCCTGCTGCCAATCTATCCGGATTTTACGTTGGTGATCGGTGGCGATATCACCCCCGACAACGAAAACTTCGTCACGCGGCAAAAGCAAAAAATTGCGGCTGCGGGCTTGAGTGAGCGTGTTGTCTTTTTAGGAAAGCAACCGTTTGCGCGCGTGCCGGAGCTATTTCGGGCCATGTCGATAGTCGCGGCACTGAGCCGTAATGAAGGTTTCGGCTTAACGGTTCTGGAAGCAATGAGCAGTGGGGTTGCTGTTCTTGCCAGTCACGCTGGCGCCTGGCCGGAGATTATTGAAGAGGGCACCGACGGATATACCGCACCGTGTGGCGATGTCGCAGCGACACGTGCTCAGTTGGAAAAACTGATGCGGGAGCCAGAACTGTTACCGATCATGGGCGCACGCGGGCGAAAAAAGGTCGAACAGTTTTATACCGTCGAGAGGGAAGCGAAAGCGCTCTGCGATTTCTTTAAAACGCTAATGGAACATCACACCAATTAAGGGGTGATGACCGAAGACAACGGACACTATAGGCGCGCCCCAAGCTCTTGCTATGAGTCGCCGAAAAGAACCGCCCCCGAAGTGCTTAGTTATTGGCTATTGCTAGCCAAGCTGATGTCATAGTAGCGGCAAATATCATCAAGTTGGACCCGATTCATGTCCAACTTAACATTACTATCACCCAACGATATATCAGAAAAAATCGGGCAAGGAAGCGGTGTCGCAGTCGGCGTAACTGAACTACAGGAGACCGTTCCCTGCAGCACGGCCATGACTTTGAACCACAGGTCATCAGCCCTCGGGGCCAAGCGCATATAGAGTGTCTCATCAAAGACATCATGATGCAGACTTCCCGGTGGATACAAGACTCCGCCAACACCTACCGGTAGAATGTCCCGACCGCACGCTCCTGCAGGGGCATGCTTCCAATACTTATATGGTAACAAGGCACCATCGTTGCCGTAGGCAATAGTACGGCAGATGTGCCCAACGATACATTCCTGCTTAGCCTGATGCTCCGCATACAAACCGTTCAACCAGTCTTGCGGATACATAATATCGTCGTCGCAAGTTACGACTGTAGCATCGGGCATTTCCCGCAATGTAAAAATCAATTTCCGATGAGACGAGGTGCCGGGAGAAAAACGAATCTCGAAACACGTACCCTGCAATTCAGTTAACCGCTTGGGCAAGCCCCCCCGCAATGAATCGTTTAGCCATAAGATGATTTTCTTAGGCCGAACAGGAGCGTCAAGGATACTCAAAACAGTTAGATGCAATGTTTTGAGACGGGAAGGAATAGATGTCAGCGAAACCACCAGTGGCAACACCGCCCCCTCACCTTGAGTTTCACGCAGAATATGATAGGAGGCGAGCAAGCGCCTTGAACGCCAGTAAATTGCTGGCAATTCTTTAATTTTCATACAAACTGCTCCAACGCAGCATCAAATACCCTTTAGGGAAGAATGCCAAAGGCTCCTTCGTCACCGCCATTGCGATAGCATTACTTAGTTCTTCCACAAACCACTCTTCAAAACCACTCAATCCTGAGGCGGACGGATATTCTCATAACTTGCCAAAACTAGGACGGGGCCTGCGAGCAAAAAACAGACTACACCTTAAATCAGCACATCAATCATGCGATGATTGATGCAAATCCTGATCCTTCATCGCCAGGTTTTATTGACTAACCAGTACTACAGTAATAACCGTGAACATATTTCAGACATCTATTTAGCCACCAACAATGAGCATTACACGATTTTCTCAAATCACGTTACATGAAACGTACTTATGCAGACCTTTAAACTATGGCTTAGCAAGAAAAAGCATGCCCAGTCATAGCCTCCAAAGAATATTGCCGTGATTATTATCCAGTCTTACCTCTCAACTGTCGCCATAACCTCCTAACGCGAGACCATAAAGAAGCAACAGGAGCGCGAGAAAACAAGTTAGGAGAGGGAAGGTCAAAGCCAGACCAATCCCGAAACCAATGCTCATCAATCGGTCTCAGCTCAGTAAAGCCTGACCCTCTATCACCAGCCATAAAAACCTCCAGTGACTTGGTATTAGCTGGCTTGAATCCATTTGAAACATTGGTCCCGTGAATAACCTGCATCCATTCGGCACTCGTATCTTTTATATGTGCTTTTTTTATGATTTCTCTATGATCGTCGAAATAAACGCTTTCGCCACGATAACAAGCACTAAACAAGGTTATAAATGGAGGCGCACAATGGAATACGGATTGCACATCGACAAAGTTCGATCGATATCCGCTACAGGTCAATATAAGAGCAGTACTTTCCCTTGCACTTATGGCCTCGCGAATTTTGGCATTTAAGTTCTTAAGGTAGTTTTTCCCAAGAACGTCATCAGAGTCAATTCTAGTCATTGCCACATTATCAACGATTCCTTTTGCCGCCAAATCTTCGACTAGCAACTCATGGTGAGTTTGACCAGAATAAATCGGCGTAAACTCAAGCCCTTGCAAATATTTTTCACAGAGAGATCGATCGCCTTCATCCATCAGCAGATAAACACAGGACGGTTGTTCTGTCTGCATACTGAGCGAACGCCCCAAAGTTTGGCGATACAACTCTGCACGATATTCAAACCACGAATCACGGGTTCGATCGTCGAAAAATACTCGCCGCTTCCAAGCCTGAACGCGAATGCTGAATCGTACAACGATGACATTATGTATATTTATTTGCATAGCAAGCGCCGAGACTTAAATCAGCAAAACCACTCCAAAGTGATGGGCAAAATCAAAATAAGTTAGCAACCAAAAACCAAGACTGAAAAGCGAAGTGAATCACCGTGGTTTTTCTAGACACTCTGTAGCCGGTTGAAATACTGGTATTCGAACTCTACCGGAGAAACGTTGCCGGTATAACTGTGGCCGCGTTACCGATTGTAGAACAATTCGATGTAGTTGAAGACATCGCGGTGCGCTTCGTCGTGATCGATGTAGATCTTACGCCGGATTCGCTCACGCTTGAGTAACAGGAAGAAGCTCTCGGCCACAGCGTTGTCGTAACAATTACCCCGTCGACTCATGCAGGCTTCCAGATTGTTCGCCTTCAGGAAAGCCTGCCAATCATGGCTGCTATATTGCCCCCCTTGATTAGAATGGACGATTACCGGTGCGGTGGGGTTTCGCCGTCAGGCGGCCATCAGCAAGGCATTGATTGCCAGCTCTCCGTCCATTCGCGAATTCATTGCCCAGCCGACGATCTGCCTTGAGAACAAATCGAGCACGATGGCCAGGTACAGCCAGCCCTCATGGATGATGATGTAGGTGATGTCATTCACCACACCTGATTTGGCGCATCTACATCAAAGTTCTGTTCTAGTCGGTTGCTTGCGACTACCGCAGGGCACCCGTAACGATGAGTACGGCGGCGATAGACAACCTGGGCACACGATCCTTCCTGTTTCATCAACCGATAAACCCGGTGCTTGCCGCAACGCTCGTCGAGGCCACGCAGATCGTGAGTGATCTTGCGGCCGCCGCAGACGCCGCCGCTTTACAGCCAGGCGTGCTTGATCAAGCCGAGCAAGCGTTGCTCTTCCTTGGCACGCAGCGAAGCTGGCTCGGACCGCCAAGTGTAATAGCCGCGGGGGTGGACGGACATCACATGGCGCAGCAGGCGAACCGGATACGCCGCTTCGTAGGCCAGGGAATACGTACCTCACCGAGATTCCTTGGCAAAGTACGCCGCGGCCTTTTTTAGGGTATCGCGCTACTCGGTGACGCGCTTCAATTTGACATTGAGGCGCCACATCTCGGCTGACGGGTCTTGCTGTTCGAGCCGCTCGCCTTCAGGCAGGCTGTAGCACTTAATCCATTCATACCGGCTGCGTTGCGAGACGCATATGCATTGGCGACATCGGCCACCGCATGGCTGCGACCAGAGAGCTGCTTGACCGCTTCGATCCTGAATTTTTCCGGGTAACACTTGCTGCTCACGACCTCTCCCTTCGCCTAAGATTAAGGCTTCGGAGCGTCTACTAGTTCCGGGGCGATTCAAAAAGCTCACCAGCGCAAAGCGGAATTTTGTGAGCTAAAGTGTGGCACAATAAACGGCTAATCGCCTTCAGTTCCATTCAAGATTGGCAGCCCCTATTAAATTGTCGTCTGTCAGTTCTGATAGATTTCACCTAATCAGGATTAGGATCGCCACACCGAGATTAATAAGCGATCTCCATCACACACTCTAAATACATCGTGCAAATAATTATCCCCATGTCGGGTTTTGGCGAACGTTTTCGACGCGCCGGTTACTCCGTCCCCAAGCCGCTGATCGAAATCGATGGCAAACCTATCATCGCGCATGTAATTGATTTATTCCCGGGGGAACAGGATTTCATTTTCATCTGTAATGAAGACCACCTAAAAACCCCCGAATACAGAATGGCTGAGATTCTCAATCAGTATTGCCCAAGCGGCCGTATTGTGGGCATACCAGCTCACAAGCTGGGGCCTGTACATGCAGTCAGACAGGTTTCCGATCTGATCAATTTAGAAGAACCTGTGGTGGTGAATTATTGTGACTTCACCTGTTACTGGGACTGGCAGCACTTCAAAACTTTTGTCGCTGCAACGGGATGCGCCGGCTCCATCCCTGCATACAGGGGTTTTCACCCTCACACCCTGGGTACTACTAACTATGCTTACATGCGTGATCAAAATGGTTGGGTGCTCGACATTCAGGAAAAGAAGCCCTTTACGAATAACCGCATGGATGAATTTGCATCCAGCGGCACGTATTACTTTAGTTCCGGCCAAATCATGCTTGACGCCTTCGAAGCTACGATGGAGCAAGGGCTGAATGTTGGCGGTGAATACTATGTCAGCTTGGCATATAAGCCTATGCTAGCTGCGGGGCTGACCGTTACGACCTATCCGCTGCAACATTTCATGCAATGGGGAACCCCTGCGGATGTCGCCGAATACAACAACTGGTCCGACACATTTCGACGTCTTGGTGCGGAATCGAACTCGTCCGACAATGTGACAACTGCTACCGGTTCGATGGTCATGCCTATGGCCGGCCTTGGCCAGCGCTTTGCCAAAGAAGGCTTTCAACAAACGAAGCCACTAATTCCCGTATCGGGGCGCCCCATGGTGATCCAGGCCAGTCACGACCTACCTGCAGCGCGCCAACATGCATTCGTACTACGTCGTGATATGCCTGGACATGATGACATAACCCGAACAATCCTGGATCAATTTCCCGATGCCGCAATTCACAACGCGCCAGCAGTCACCGAAGGACAGGCTTGCTCGGCCCAACTAGGCATTCAAGCGCTTAAACTACGCTATGGTGAGGCGGAAGGCCCCATCACCTTCGGAGCCTGTGACAATGGGGCGCTTTATGACTATGCACGCTTTAACTCTTTATTGCTCAATCCTGAGATAGATGTGATCGTATGGGTTGCACGTGGCCATACAAATGCAATTCGTCACCCTCATATGTTTGGGTGGGTTGACGTTAATAATGACAAAAGCATCAAGCGCATCTCGGTCAAGTATCCTCTGGACAATCCGGCCAAGGACCCAATCATCATTGGCACTTTCACATTCAAGCGAATCGAGGATTTTGAACATGTCTTTGAACGCCTAGTTTCCACGAACGACCGAGTCAATGACGAATTCTATCTAGACTCCTGCATTAACCATGCACTGGCGTTGGGACTGCGCTGCTTTATCTTCGAAGTAGACCATTTCCTATCCTGGGGCACTCCCAATGACCTCAGAACCTTCGAGTACTGGCAGTCCTGTTTTGATCTATGGCCCGGGCATCCATACCAACTTGAGCATGATTGCCGCGTCCCTGCTGATGCGATATCGACACTCCGTGAACGCTTTCGCCTCCCCCCTCCTCCTTTTCCGGAACATCATTCATGATTCGGAAGGAATTAGCGATCTTCCTAGCCGTCGGCTCCAGCACAGTGTTGGTGGATTACGTTACATACATGGCACTACTGAAATGGGTATCACTCGCCGTAAGCCCTGCTAAAGGCTTAGGATTCTTGACCGGAACGATTTATGCATATTTCGCCAATCGGGTATGGACTTTCGGTCACAAACGCTCGGTCTCTGGCAGCGCATGGCGGTTCTCGCTCCTTTACGCGTTCACACTGGGAGCCAACGTACTCATTAATGGAATCGTACTTGCCCTATTAGTCGAATGGAGCAAAGCACGTCAGTTTGCATTCGTGATAGCGACATGCACATCCGCCACTCTTAACTTTCTCGGCATGAAGCTGTATGTCTTTCAAACAGCATGCCCCCACAAGACTGAATCATGAAGCTCTCGCTTGTCATTCCTTGCTATAATGAAGCAGCCAACCTGCCCACACTTATAGCACGCTGCGGGGAGATTGTATCTATCGGGGAAATTGAGGTCATTCTGGTAGACAATGGTTCCACCGACAACACCCCGGAAATACTAAATACCCTATTACCGAATTACCCTGGATGTCAAAGCCTCCGCGTGGAAACGAACCGAGGCTACGGTTTTGGTATTTTGTGTGGGTTGCGCATAGCTACCGGTGACGTGTTAGCCTGGACTCATGCCGACATGCAAGCCGACCCGATGGATGCCATCCGGGGCCTCAAAATATTCGAACAAAATGGCACCGATATCTTTGTCAAAGGTCGTCGGCATGGACGCCCTTTGGCGGATGTTGCCTTTACGGTAGGGATGAGTGCATTTGAAACGGTGTTACTCAAACAACCAATGTGGGATATCAACGCCCAACCCACCATGTTCTCCCGCGCTTTTTTCCAAACATGGAGCAATAACGCGCCGCATGACTTCTCTTTGGATCTTTACGCATACTATCAAGCGGGTAAGGCAAGACTAAGCGTACACCGCTTCCCCGTGCACTTTGGTAAGCGCCTGCATGGTGTATCGCACTGGAACATCAATTGGGCAGCTAAACGCAAGTTCATCAAGCGTACGGTGGACTTCAGTCTGGAATTGAGAAAGTCGCTGTAACCATGCAGATCATTGCACATCGCCGCAATAGGGTCAGCGAACTACAAGCCACGCCCACTCGGTACGGGATAGAACTGGATTTGCGCAGCCGAGGGCAGGAACTCATCATTCATCACGACCCATTTGCCGAAGGTGAGCGCTTAGCCGCCTGGCTAAACCACTATCGACATGGCACGCTCATCCTCAATGTGAAGGAAGAAGGATTGGAAGAGCGCCTAATCGACATTATGAAAGAGCATGGCATTGAGGATTATTTCTTTCTTGACCAATCATTCCCTTTCCTCATCAAGTGCTCTGCCACAGGTGAACACCGATGTGCTGTACGGATATCAGAGTTCGAATCAATCGAAACAGCCTTGACGCTTGCTGGCAAGGTAGATTGGGTATGGGTTGATTGCTTCACGAAATTCCCGATCAATGGCGCCGAAGCAAAACGACTTCAACATGCCAGTTTCAAGCTATGTCTGGTCTCACCAGAACTGCAAGGCCGCGATGCTGAACAGGAAATCCCCGCCTTGAAACAATTGTTGCGCGAGCAAGGAATTGAAGCACAAGCCGTATGCACCAAGCGACCAGACCTCTGGGAAAACCTAAACAAGTAATGATAAAAATATTGACACAACCCTTGTTCGGGGTTGGCTTGGGAATTCGTCTGTTAATGTTCGCGGCACTGTTGCCGAATGCCACCGCCAACTGGTACGTCCCCTTTCTAGATCACTCGCTGACCTTCCCCAGCCTGGACCCTTGGGGAGCTTTTCTCCATGATGGTGGCAACGCTGCAGCCTTTCCCTACGGCTACGTTATGTGGCTGCTCTGCCTTCCCCTAACTTTGATGTGCAAGTTGCTAAACCTGCCGCTGCACCTTGGATACGGCGCCACTTTGCTTGCTGCTGATACAGCAATGTTGTTTACCTTGGACCGCCTCTATCCCTTGCGTCAAAAAGCACTACTGGGGACTTACTGGCTCTCGCCTATCGTATTGCTCGCCAGCTATTGGCTGGGCCTCAACGATGTTATTCCTTTGTTATTTCTTAGCATGGCACTGGCATGCATGCATGCGCTGCGTTTTACTGCTGCAGGCCTGCTTTGTGGTGCCGCCATGTCCGCCAAGATCAGCATGGCACTGGCTCTGCCATTTTTCCTCATTTACCTTTTCCAAAACAAGGCTCTGCGCTCCGAACTAAGTTCATTTTCCAAGGGGCTGGGCTTCTCGTTTCTTATTTTCGGCCTGCCTTTTCTCTTCTCTCGCTCCGGGGTGAACATGCTGTTGCACAATCCGGAGATAAGCAAAGCCTACCAATTCTCGCTGGAAGTCGGCAATGGCACGCGACTCTATCTCTTGCCGCTTGCCTATCTGCTGACACTGTATGTGACTTGGCGAGTGCGGCGATTGAATTTCGAACTATTCACTGCACTGCTCGGTTTAGCTTTCTTTCTGGTCGTACTATTTACTCCGGCATCACCTGGATGGTTCGTCTGGATAATCCCTTTGCTGGTTGCCTACCAACTGCGAGCAGACCGTATAGCATGGGTTCTGGTGTCAGCTTTTTCTGCACTCTACGCAATTGGCAACGTGTTCGTCATGCCTAGCCCACATATTGCCTTTGGCGATATTGGCAGTCTCACACTGGGCGCCACCTCTCCACTATCTCTTGTTCACACAATAATCACAGCATTGGGTATTGCTCTGGGCATGCGCATTTGGCGTGAAACGGTAAGCTCCAATGACTACTTCCGTCTCAGTCGCAAGCCCTTCATCATCGGCATAGCAGGTGACTCCGGCGCAGGTAAAGACACTCTCGCCGATGCAATAAGCGGGCTCTTTGGAATGCACTCGGTGGCTAAAATATCGGGGGATGACTATCACCTATGGGACCGTCAAAAGCCCATTTGGCAGGTGATGACTCACTTGAACCCATTGGCCAACGACTTGGAAGCCTTCGCCAACGACCTCGTAGCGCTGGCCGATGGTCGATCAATATCATCGCGCCATTATGATCATTCAACTGGCAAAATGAGTCGCCCCGTCAAGGTCGAAAGTAATGACTTTATCATCGCCAGTGGTCTGCATGCGCTCTATCTCCCGATTCTGCGCAATTGCTACGATTTGAGCATCTATCTTGATATCAATGAAGATCTTCGTCGCTACCTCAAACTACAGCGGGATGTTTACCAGCGCGGCCACACACCGGAACGCGTATTAAATTCGCTGAACAAACGAGAGCCAGATTCCGAACGCTATGTGCGACCACAGGCAGACTACGCAGATTTGGTAATGTCATTGCAGCCGATTCATCCGCGCTTGCTGGAGGACACATCCCTCGCACAGACCATGCGCTACAAACTGCTGATTCGCTCCCGAAATGGGCTCAACGAGATGTCATTAACGCGCGTATTGGCTGGCGTCTGCGGCCTCCATGTGGACATAGCGATGGGCAATGATAGCCAAGAAGTTGAACTCATCATTGAAGGAGAAACCTCTAGTGAAGACATCGAACTCGCGGCTCGCATGCTGTTCCCACAATTACTGGCCTTCCTGGACATCCGCCCACAATGGGAAAATGGCGTGTTGGGCTTAATGCAGCTCATAACCCTATCCCACATCAACCAAGCGCTAAAAAAACGCTACCTATGGTAAAGATATTCCAACCTGAGAACCTCGACCGCTTGCCGGATGCGATCCTGTTCGACACCGACAACACGCTCTATCCTTACGACCCAGCCCACGAAACTGCCATGCGAGCCGTCAAGGAAAAGGTTACCCGATCCTTCTCGATAGATGGCGATGCCTTTGATCATGCCTATGATGAAGCGCGTGGCCAGGTCAAGAAACGGTTGCGTCACACCGCCTCCTCCCACAGCAGACTGTTGTACTTCCAGCGCATGCTTGAAATCATCGGCCTAGGGTCGCAAGTAATGTTGGCGCTGGACTTTGAACAAACCTACTGGCGGACTTTCCTCAGCAATGCCGTACTGTTCGACGATGTAAAGGAACTCCTAGACGATCTGCGCCTATTTGGCATCCCGACTGCGATCGTAACAGACCTGACAGCCCAAATTCAGTTCCGGAAAGTAGTGTACTTCGGTCTAGATCACTACTTTGATTACATTGTGACCAGCGAAGAGGCTGGTCATGACAAGCCACATTTGGCGCCCTTTCAAATAGCCTTGGAAAAAATGCGCCCCAAAGGTGACTGCATCTGGATGATTGGTGACAATCCCATTAACGACATACAAGGCGCTCGCGAGATGATCAAGGCAGTTACACTGCAGAAGCTGCACAAAGGCGTAGAGGAAGGCCAAGGCGTGACGGCACCAGACGCCAGTTTCCGCGACTACAAGTCGCTACGCAAGCTGTTACTCGAGCTTTCATTGAGGTAAACACGCTTTAACCATGCGAGCACAAATCAACGACTATTGCGCACGGATCGCTCAAAACCCCTTACTGGTACAAGGAGCTGGTGGCAACGTATCCTGGAAAGAGGGGGAGGTTCTGTGGGTTAAAGCATCAGGCACATGGCTACGCGATGCGAACACGCAGGACATCTTCGTGCCCGTTGCCTTGCCAGAACTGCGAGCTGCGCTGGGGGGCGGTCACTTCGACAGGCAACCTCGAACGCTAGGCGAAAAGCATCTGAAGCCGTCTATCGAAACGGTGCTGCATGCGCTACTGTGCCAGAAGATCGTGGTACACCTGCATGCAATAGAACCTCTATCATGGCTAGTACGCGCAGACGCAGTGGCCATGATAGCGCAGCGCATGTCCGCAACGCCTGAATATATCCTGGTACCCTATCGAAAACCAGGCCAGGAACTCGCTCAATCAGTCCACGAGGCACTTGAAACCAAACCCAACGCGCGCGTAGTCCTGCTGATGAACCATGGGGTCGTCATCGCAGGCGAGAGCGTGATGGACATAGAAAACACACTTGGCGACCTTTTGAACGCTTTACCCGGGGAAGAATTACCTGTTGCCCCCCCCCTTGCCCGCCCTACGCCTTTGCCTTTGAATGCTTCGCTAACACTGACACCACTGGCTGATGCAGATTTACATCGATTAGCCACGCAGCCCGCGCTGTTCAAGCGCCTCCAACATGAATGGGCCCTTTACCCCGATCACGTGGTCTTTCTGGGGGCTCGGGCCATCACATTTGACACGCATGCATCAGCACAAAAAGCTGCATCAGATGGAAAACTTCCATCTGATGCACCTGTATTTATCCAGAACATAGGCGCTTTTTCTTTGGCCCCCCTTCCTGAGAGCAAACTGGCTCAATTGCGCTGCTATCAGGATTTAATCGAGCGCGTTGCCCCTGATGTGAGCCTGCACGAATTGAGTATCCACGATATCGCAAGTCTGCTCAATTGGGACGCGGAACGTTACCGACAACAACTCAATAATTAGCCAATATGACGAATTCCGCTGAAACAACCCCGTGTCTCCTTCCTAAATCAGAAGCACAGAGGGTAATCAGCACTTCGAAAAGCACTGCCACGACTTTTGTGATGCTAATTCGGGAATCAAATTTTGCACTGCAGAAGCTTCTAAAGCGTATCCACAAAAAACTCTGGAATAGATACGCGCATGTATGAAAGCCTACCGATCAGACTAGCATCCTCTGCCAGCCACTAATCCAATTATTTATCAAACCAAATTCAACTCGAATTACCCCCCCCCACAATCACTGGACTCATGTTAGTGACGTTCAGCGTTAAAGGCTGCCATTAATTAAAATAAAAACTGCGCCACCCCTGATGAAATGAAAAATAAAATCAAGCTGACCAATTGCACATTCCAAGCATATAAAAACTTAACACACCGCTTGGCCAATCTATTGACTAGCAACTTAACAACAATCCGATAGTATTTATGTTTCGAACCCTCATCCCTAACGGGTCATTTTTTAGAATTTCCCTAGTTGACTGGCTACTGTGCATAAAATTCACACTTGCAATACTTGCCATATACTTCATGTTACAACCTGGATCATACGTATCCAACGGAAATCTCCATGATACATTCATTCCATATAATAGCGCCTTGGCAATGCTCCAAGGCTTGGAGCTTCACAAAGACTTCCACTCTGCTTTCGGTTGGGTGTACTTCAAAATAAATTCAGCAAGCTGGCGGACTATTACCAATTTCCCAAGCATACTATTGGCCAGCGACCTGATTGCAATGTCATCACTGATCTTTGCAGCAATCATATTCATAATACACACAGCAACCCATTTATTATCTAACCAAAAATGGAATGAACGGATTCGCGTTAGATTATTTATTGGAATTTATCTCGCCTTAACCGCATTAAATTTTAGAGGGGTTTCCGGCCTTGCTTACGACCACATAACCTGGTACGGTGCGTACAATAGCCATCTGTGGTCTCTAATACTACTTCAACTATACTGGACCAGCGAGTTTTTATCAGATGAACAAGCAACCCCACGCTCAATTTGTTTAAATGCCGCAATACATGCCTTTGCTGTCACGGTGTCATTAAACTACAAGCTATCCTTTGGAATTGCATCGCTAATTATTTCGACCATACCGATAATCGGGATAGGCCGGAATATCCGGCACCAAATAACGCATATTTTATTTTTCTCTACCGCGAGCGTATTTATACTATGGGCATTTCAGCCTGAAAATTATGACTATCTAGCGTATATAGACGATCTTACTACAGCATTTATGGCCAAAGCGCAGGCTAGCGGGCACGAGAGGCCAGCACCCATATGGGCGGGGCTGCTACTTTTTATAGCTTTATCAATCCAAGAGAATATATCCGCGGCCACAAAAGCTACTACACGCACCATAATAATGCCATTATTTGTGGCCTTTTCCATATATTTCGGAGCTCTCGGCGATTTCGCAAAACCATGGCTCCCATTTTTTGCCGGATGGGCAATTTGGACGCTAGGAGCGAACAAAGGTCAAAAAGTTAACTCCCAAAGTGCCCAAGGAAGCATGGTGGTATTAATTATGCTGGCTTGTGCAAACTTGGCACAGTTGGGGTATATCGCATACCGAAAACCCCCGGGCCATGAACCGAAGAATTTCGTCGCGGTACAAATAGATTCGGCACTAGGCCCTCTAAAGTGGACCATTCCAAATCGTGAAGGATACGGACTCTGGGCACAGTCATTAGGTCTTCCATCCCACCCGGAAGACCTGATGATCAAAGCACAAATCGCCTTTCCGGAGAGTATTGATAAAAAACTTGAGAGTTCTTTAAAATTTCCTCAGGTCGACTACGTACGAATGATCGCTGCTGCAGCACAGTTCGCAGCAGATCACCCCCAGCAGAAACACTTTTTTCTGGAGTTTTCGGACGTATTCCCTTTGCTATCTGGCAGCAAATTACCAAATGGCTCTTTTCACTGGATTCATTTCGGAACATCCATCCCCTTCACGGGTTTGGAGAAGGCCATTTCCACGCTGCTGAATCAGGCAGATTCGATTGTTGTTCCAATATACAACGTAAGCTATCACGATCAAGCCCTATTGAATTGCAAATTCTACTCGTGGAATATGTCCTCGGGACAAAAATACCGACTCGTGAGTTCTGATTTGTATAATCTCTATTACGTTCGAAACAACGAGTCATCAGATTTAATGAGTGATCAACTAGCGGAAGAAGTGGAAACCCGCTGCCTGCACTTAATTTCTGATTCTGACCATTCCTGAAAGAAGTTGACACCTTTTCTGGAGAGAAAGGGGAAGCCAGATGGAATCAGGCGTTAAAAGTCCGGGCTTTCACACTCGCCCATCATAGATGGCTTGAGCAGCAAGTCCATTCGCACATCGTCACCCCAGGCAACGTTTACGTTTGATCCGCAGACTGCATTTGACCGAGTCGGTGGTGTTCTAGCAGATGAGGTTGAGGACGATCTTTTCCTTTACGTATCCACGTTCGTATTGTCGCGTCAGTCTTCTTTTCCCCCCCATCTCTACCCAAAATTTTGAGCCAATATCCCATTCGCTACAGTACTGGGTACATTCCTGTTATGAGATTGCACGAGATTAAGCACAATGACATAAAAGCAAAGAAGCCCGTTAATACGGGCCTCATGCGGAGTTTCGAGTTACAGAAAAACTTTAGGAAACACTATTCCAGATTCTGGATTTGTTCCCGCATCTGCTCGATCAGCAACTTCAGATCCATCGACGCCT
>CAMLHL010000011.1 GCA_946479855.1 uncultured Pseudomonadota bacterium | reverse complement strand
GAGATAGCCGGGGAAGGCCTTGGGCTGGGCGCACAGCATGTCGTGCGCGGTGTCGTTCACATACCAGACCGGCACGCCGGGCAGGCGGCCGGAGGCCCAGGCCACCGTGCCGTCGCCCTCGCGGGTGGCGATGAACTCGATGCGCTTGAGATCCGGGCGATACTGGACTTCACCGGGACTCAACTGGTAATCGATCACCGTCGCCGGCTGGCAGCCGGCGACGTAGGTCATGCAACGCGGATCGACGGAGGCCGCCCTGAGGAACTTCCAGGTGGCGGCAGCCTCTGCCAGATCGCTGGTCTGGGCGGTCTCCCAAGCGGCCCCGACTTCCTTGCGCAGGGCGCTCCAGCGGGCGACATCGGAAAAATCGGGGTCGTCGGGGGCAAAGGGCAGCAGTTCGAGCAGGCCCGGGTAACGGGCGACCAGGCCGATGATCTGGTCGGTGCTTTGCGTGATGTCGAGCAGCGACAGCTTGGACTCGGTCGGGTTGAAGCCGGTCAGCCAGCGCACGGCTTCGTAGGAGCCGAAATTGGGCGTGCCGAGCATCAGGAAACGGCTGCCCGGCAGGCGGGTGATGCGCTTCCACAGCGCGTTGCCGGCGCCGCTGTCGGCGCCGCTGTCGGCGATCATCGAACGGACGACGAGGCCGCCCATCGAGTGGGCGACCAGGCGCAGCGGCTGGCCGGAGCGCTCGGCCTGGCTGACCAGCGGGTCGAGGGTGGCGACCAGCCGGGCCGCCGCCTTGCGTACCGAGAAGCGCCAGTCGTAGGGGAAGATCTCGACCTGGTGGCTGCGCGCCAGGAATTCGACCAGCGGTCCGTAGAACTGGTCGACCAGCCCGATCGGCGTGACGCCGTCGCGGCCCATGGCGATCTTTTTCAGGCCGCCCTTGAGCAGGGCCCAGTAATTGAGCCAGATCTCGTCGTCGCCGGCCTGCAGCTGGCTGCCCATGGTGCCGGGCAGCACGACGGCGATCGGCCGCGGTTTGTTGCCGCTGCGGCTGCGCGTCACGGCGGCGGCGCAACGCGGGCCGGCATAGAGTTTCGGGGTGATCGGCAGGAAGCCGCCGCTATCGCCGTCGGCCCTGGTCAGCCCGGCGCGCAGCCAGCGCACGCTCAGCTCGTTGGTGAAATAGCGGAAGTGGTTGACCTTGGCGCCGTCGTCCTGGCGGCAGCGGGCGCCGCCGGCCGGGCGCGGCAGGCCGCCGCTCATCGAGGCGGTATCGACGACGAGGTCGTGCTCGTTCTTGTAGAACCAGTCGCTGGCCAGCACCTTCAGCGTGTTCCACAGGCCGTCGCCGGCCTCGATGTCGCCGGCGATCACCGACAGGTCGGCCGTGCTGACCAGTTCTGGCGTGCCGTTGAGCAGGCGGGTCAGGGCCGAGCCGGGCATCATCGCCTCGACCCCGGGCAGGGTGCGCGGATCGGTGCGTTCCTTGACGACGGCGAGCAGGAAGTCGAGGCCGCCGACGAACAGGCCGCTGCCGGTGGCCGCCGTGGCGACGTAATCGAGCACCGACAGCCAGCGGTCGAGGCGGCCCGAGGCCAGGGTGGTGCCGCGGGCCGGGCAGGCGACGCGGACGAAACGGCCGATGCGCAGCTTCTTGGCGGCGAAGACCTCGACCAGTTCGAGCAGGCGCTGGCGGTCGCTGTCGTAGGCGGCATCGCGCGCCTTCATTTCGGCATCGGACAGCGGCAGCAGGCCGAGTTGCCTGGCCAGCGTGCGATCGGCGGCGAACAAGGTGGCGAGGTGCTCGGCGGTCAGGACCGTTGCCAGATCGGCGCAGCCGGACAAGGCCAGTACTTCGCCGACCAGCCCGCCGCGCGAATGGCTGACCAGATGCACTTCGGCCCCCGCTGGCAGCCGTTTGGCCAGGGCCAGCGCGTTGTCGATCGGGCTTTCGGTCAGGGTCCGGTGTTCCAGCGCGAAAACGCGCTCGCCGTAGGTCGGCAGCAGGGCTTCGCGCAGGCGGTTGCCCTCGGCGTTGCCGGCATCCCACAGCTTGCCGAAGCTGCCTTCGGCGGACGAGGCCGTGCCATGCAGGAAAATCAGCAGGGGGCCGGCGCCGGCCGGCAGGGTTTCGCTGTCGGCGACTGCCTTGAGGCTGAATTCACCGGCCAGATCGAGCCGGTAGAAGCCAGGCGGATGCTTGCCGAGCAGCTTTTCCTCGAAATGCCTTCCGAGCATCCCGGCCGACTTCTCGGCTGCCTCGACGCCGAAGAAATCGAGCACGCGGATGGCCAGCCCGACCAGCCCCCGCTCGCCGCCGGTGGCCCGCTTCGGCACCAGGCGCGTGAACTCCCAGGCGCCGTCGCCGTCGCGCGCCGGTGCGGCCCCGTATTCGCGCGACAGGTCGTCAACCCGGCTCCACAGCACGAAGCCGTTGTCGAGTTCGACGCGCACGACGGTTTCGCCGGCCACCTCGATTTCATCGCCGGCGCCGTCCCGGGCGGCGCCCGGCAGCAGGCGGAACAGCGGTTGCGGACCGCCGGCTCCCCGGCGGACGACGTCTTCGCGTGTGCCGCGAATCTTGTAAAGGCGCTGGGACATGCGAGTCTCCTCGGAGGGGCTGGGGTAGGGGGCGGCTTATTCGAAAATCTTGCCCTTGCGTGCGGTGGCGCTGCCGACGATCTGCGGTACCTGCGGGTAATTGGCCGAAGGCAGGTACTTGCCGATGGCCTTGTGCCAGTCGGCGTAGCTGGCCCCGGGTTTCTGGCTCTTCAGCGCCTTTAGCGCGTAGTAGGTGAAGGCGCCGTTGTAGCGGCCGTTGATCCGGGCGTCGTAGCTGTAGTTGTTGGGGCCTTCCTTGCAGCCGGCCAGCAGCAGATCGCCGAGCTTGTTCGAATAGGCGCCGAAGAAGGGCGTGCTTCCCGTCGCGCCGACCATCGTCGTCGCCACCTGGCCGGCACGGTCCTTGGGCAGCAGGTTTTCCGGCAGCCAGTTGCCCATCGGCATGAAGCGCGGCCGGGTATCGGCATCCTTTTCCCCCTGGGCGGCACGGGTCACGGTGCCGGAATGGCAACTGTCGGCAAGCAGCACGATGCGCACGCCGGCCTTGCGGGCCAGGAACAGGTTGCGGATCTCGTCGTCGGTCAGCGCCTCGCCCCGGGTCTGCAGGTCGTAGGGGCAGAGCGCCTCGTCCAGGCCGTCGGCCTCGTCGCCGTCGGTGTCCGGCTGGTAGGTGCCGTGGCCGGAATAGGTGATGACCAGCGTGTCGCCCCTGGCGCCGGCGCCGATCAGTTCGCTCATCGCCGCGACCATGGCGGCCTTGGTCGCCTGGTCGTCGAGCAGGGTCGTGACCTGAAAACCGCGGGCCGCCAGTTCGGCCGCCCAGTCCTGTGCGTCGTTGACGCAACCCTGGAGGTCCATGTGGGTACCGGGGTAGTTGTTGATGCCGATGCACAGTGCTTTCTTGGCCATGGTCAGGTCTCCTTCAGGGTGGGTTTTTGTGCGACAGCCTCGCTGCCCGAGCGGCGGCAAGGTTTTTGGGGGGATTTTTCCGGTCGACCGCAAGGGACCGGTCTTGCCCGGGATGGGGGCTGGAATGACGAGGCGGGACGACGCACGAGGCGCTGGCCGAATCCGGGGCATGCCCGTCAGCCGACGTCTTTCTGGTGACTGCGCGAATGGTGTATCGCATGCATCCCCTCTATGACATGGTGCTTTTTTGGCCGCGGCGGCGATACCCATGCCTTGGCTCGATTGCGCAAGCGGAGCGAAGTTTGCTCGACGTCCCGTGCTATTGAACTGTCATTGTCCAGTCTAGGTCAAGGGGGAGCGGCGAGGAAGATATATTTTTGCAATTGTTGGCAAAATTCAATAATTGGCAGCCAAAGTGTGGCGAACAGTCTTTTTCGCAAAAAACGATCGTTTTAACTGTGATTGATATTTTTGTTATATCTGCGGCGGTCAATTTTCTGCATGAATCAGAAAATATGCATATTGAAAATGTCGATGACAAAAAATATTTACTGTGCTTTACTGGTTTTTACGTTTTTTCGGCATCTGGCAACGGGATGTACCGGGCGTGTTCCGGCCCCTCGTTGCCAACCGGTCTACCCCGGTAAGAACGATGAGAGAGGCGGCATGCTTGATGTAGCGGTGTCTTTTCTGGCAGATGAGTTCAATGCCTACTTGTTGCGTCGGACCGGTTCGGCCGCGCTGGGCCAGGTCGTGCCAGGCGGCATCCTCGACGAAAAGGGGAATCTGGCCGTCACCAGCGGCACTGTCGCCCTCGCTCTGGTCAATGTCGAGGAAGAGCGCGTCATGCGCGAACAGGTGCCGGCCCGGGTCATGTTCAATGGCCGCGAGATGGTGCTGCAGCCCGAACTGAAGCTGAACCTGACCCTGCTTTTCGCCGCCCGGATGACCAGCTATCCGTTGACGCTGAAAACCTTGTCGAACGTGCTGACCTTCTTCCAGTCGCATCCGGTGTTCAGCGCCGAGGATTATCCAGCCCTCGATCCGCGCCTCGGCAAGATCGTCATGGAGCTGTACAGCGTGACGCCGGAAACCTTGAACCAGATCTGGGCCAGCATCGGCGCCAAGTACCAGCCCTCGGTGCTTTACCGGGCGCGGCTGGTCGCCATTCAGGATCGCGAACCCTTCATGCCGGGCGAGCCGATCACGGCGATCGCGCTGGATCTGCACGAAAAATGAGCATCTGCTTCCGTCCCCTTCTCCAGGTCGAAGTCGCGCACGCCTACTATCAGGGGGCGTGTCCCGACATCGATTTCGTGGTGCCGGGAACGACGCCGGCGCTGGCTGCCGGCAAGCTGCTGACACGGGTTCGCGACGGTCGCCTGACGATCCTCTTCGAGGCCGACGAGGCTGGCCATCCCCGGCGTGATCTGCACGGCACGACGCTGCTCATCGGTCTGCGCGTGATCAATCCGTATTTCGCCAATTTCACCGAAACGCCGCTTGTCCCGGCCGGTCTGCCGCTTTATGGCAACCGCCTCCAGCCGGCTACCCTCGATCCGGCCGTGGCGGCCGAATTCATCGCGCCCCGTCAGCGCATCGCACCGGCGCCGACGGCGCGGCCGCTGACCCTGCGCTGGCAGCTTGGCGCCACGCCGCTGGTCGAGCAGACATTGACTGCCGGACAGGATGAGGCGTTCTTCGCAACCCGGGACTGGCCCGATGGCCGCTACACCTTGTCCGAAACGGCCGGGGGCCCGGCGCAGGAGTCGCACTGGCTGCAATCCCCGGCGCTGGCCGGCGAAGGCCTCTGGGGAATGCTGGCTCTGACGGTTGACCGGAGTTTTTACCCAAATCCCCCGACTTTCCGCATTGCATTGCAGGCGCGCCGCGAGCGATTGCAGTATTACATCGTCGCCCGCAATTTCGGCGCCGCCGAGTTCGGCCAGCTCCAGTTGGCCGATGCCGGGGCGGGCGAACAGGGGCGGGCGGTGCTCGGTTTCGACAAGATTACGCCCGATCTCTTTACTGTCGATGACCTCCCGGCCTCGGCCCTCGGCGATGCGGCGGCGCGCATCGTCCTCTTCCAGTCGCAGACGCCGGTCGCCCGCCGGGCGGGCGGCTACCGCAAGCTGCAACTCAGGCGCAATGCCGAAATTCTTGTCCAGCATCTGCCCCAGGCCGCTTCCGACCGGGCGCAGGCGCGCTTCATCGTCCACCTCGCCAAACCTTAGAAGGGGGTCAGTCCATGCCAACCTACCGTACTCCGGATGTTTATATCGAGGAAATTTCGGTCTTTCCGCCTTCGGTTGCCGAGGTGGAAACCGCGATTCCCGCCTTCATTGGTTATACCGCCGTCGATACGCTGATCACTGCCGGCGATCTGGTCAATGCGCCGAAGCTCATCAAGTCGCTGCTCGAATTCGAGGCTTATTACGGCAAGGGGCCGAGCTACACGGTCAGCCAGGCCAGCATTGACGAAGCCGGCAACTTCCTGTCGGCGGAGATCAGCAACAGCTATTTCATGTACGACAGCCTGCGCCTCTTCTACGACAACGGCGGCGGCGACTGCTACATCGTTTCGGCCGGTGCCTACAAGGCGACCGCTCCGGCGGTCGACCGCGATGAACTCAAGCTCGGGGTCCAGGCCGTCGCCAAGGTGGACGAGCCGACCATCCTGCTCTTTCCCGATGCGGCGACGCTCGGCGCCGACGATCTGGCCGCCGTGCAGCAGGAGGCCCTCAAGCAGTGCGGCGAGCTGAAGGATCGCGTCGCCGTGCTCGACCTGCGCCAGAATGATCCGAACGGCGCCAGCTTCCGCGACAAGATCGGCATCAACAACCTCAAATACGGGGCGGCCTATACGCCCTGGCTGAAACTCAACTACAGCAAGCCGGTCGGCTATGCCCAGGTGCGCGACAAAGTGGTCCGGAACGGCATTCCGCAAGCGCTGAAGGATCTGAGCACCGAGCCCGGCATTCTCGCGGCGCTCGACGCCCTCGACCAGTTGAGTGCCGACGGCGCGACGCTGGCCGCCGCGGTCGCTGCCTATGCCGGGGCCGGTGAAACGCTGTCCAGTGCCTTCGCCAAGAAGCTGGCGGCCTACAAGGCCAAGGCGGCGCCGGGGCCGGCCGATGTTGCCCTGCTTTTCGAATTCGTCTTCGGCATCGCCAGGGTGGTCGACGGGCTGGTCGATGCGACGCCGCTCAGCAATGCCAAGCTGGTCGCCGACATCAACACGATGATCGGCGGCACGCTGGCGCCGGCCTTCGCCGGCCTGATTGCGCTGGAAAAGGAAATGGCGGCCGACATCGTCAGCGCCGGCGGCGCCTATACCGTCGAATGGGACCAGAATACGCCGCCGGCGACCGCGGCCTGGGGCGCCATCTTCGGTGCCAGCGCCCCGGCCGCCGCCAGCGGCAATACGGCCGGCGCAACCGTCAAGGCGGTCATGGACAGCGCGCTGCCCGGGCTGCAGAAAGGCTTTTCGGCGGCCAGCGGCGCGATTGCCGGCATCGTCTCCGGCATCGCCAATTACCGCGGCCTCAACGAACAGACGCTGTACGAAACCTTCACCCCCTACCGCAACGTCATCAACGGCATCGGCTCGACGCTGACCCTGTGCCCGCCGAGCGGCGCCATCGCCGGCATCTACGCCCTGGTCGACAACCAGCGCGGCGTCTGGAAGGCACCAGCCAATGTCAGCCTGAACGGGGTCGTCGCCCCGGCCGCCAGTTTTACGACCAGCGAAACCGATGCCCTCAACGTCGATGCCGTCTCCGGCAAGTCGATCAACGCCATCCGTGCCTTCGTCGGCAAGGGCACCCTGGTCTGGGGCGCCCGCACGCTGGCCGGCAACGACAACGAATGGCGCTATGTCTCAGTCCGCCGCTTCTTCAACATGGTCGAGGAATCGATCAAGAAATCGACCTACTGGGCGGTCTTCGAACCGAACGATGCCAATACCTGGGTCAAGGTGCGCGGCATGATCGAGAACTACCTGACGCAGAAATGGCGCGAAGGCGCCCTGGCCGGCGCGACGACCAAGGACGCCTTCTTTGTCCGCTGCGGGCTGGGCGTCACGATGAGCGCACAGGACATCCTGGAGGGCCGGATGAACGTCGAGATCGGCATGGCCGTCGTACGACCAGCCGAATTCATCATCCTCAAGTTCTCCCACAAGCTGCAGACCAGCTGATCCGCCTCCTGACCCGAAAGGACATTCACCATGCCTGCACAATATCCGCTGCCTGTCTTTCATTTCCGTGTCGAATGGGGCGGCACCCGTATCGGCTTTTCCGAGGTGACCGGCCTGACCCAGGAAAACCAGGCCATCGAGTATCGCGATGGCTCCTTCATGGAATACTCGTCGATCAAGATGCCCGGCCTGCGCAAATTCAGCAACATCACGCTGAAACGCGGCGTGATCAAGGCCGACAATGAATTTTTCAAATGGCTGTCGACGATCAAGCTGAATACCGTCGAACGCCGCGACCTGACGATCAGCCTGCTCGACGAAAGCCATAATCCGGTGATGACCTGGCGGGCCCTCAATGCCTTCCCGGTCAAGGTCGAAGGGCCGCAACTCAAGGCTTCCGGCAACGAGGTGGCGATCGAGGCCATCGAGCTGGCGCATGAAGGCCTAGAGATCCAGAACGGTTGATGCCATGTGCGGGCCCGCCCTGATTTTGCCGACTTCGCCTTGCCGCGCCAGGCCGCTGTCATCGGCTCGTCTTTACGGCGTGACCGATCCAGAAATGGCGTAGGGAAATAGCCATGGCCCAGTACTATCCGCCGGTCGGTTTCCACTTCCGGGTCGAATTCGTCGGCCTCTCGGGGGGGGACGATTCGCGCTTCACCGAGGTCGGCGGGCTGGCGGTCGAGATGGGCAGCGAGGAAGTGGCCGAGGGCGGCGAGAACCGCTTTGTGCAGAAATACCCTACCCGGGCCAAGTATCCGGAGCTGGTCCTCAAGCGCGGGCTGCTCAGGAACTCCGCTGTCTGGACGTGGATCAGGCAATGCATCGTCGATTACAAGATCGAGCCGTGCAGCATCGATATCCATCTGCTCAACGAGTCGCACGAGCCGCTGATGACCTGGCACGTGATCGGCGCCTGGCCAACCAAGTGGGCGGTCGGCGATTTCAATGCCAGCAACAACAGCTTTGCCGTCGAGTCGATACAACTGGCCTATCAGTACTTTACGGTCGACAAGCCCTGAGGAGCGAATATGCCCATCATCATCGATGAAGTGGTGATTTCCGTCGAAGTTGGCAATGGCGAAGCCGGCGGCACCAGTCCGGCCGCCGCCGGCACGTTGCCGGCAGGCGAACGACAGGCGCTGGTCGAGGAGTGCGTCGCCCGCATCCTGGATATCCTGCGCGACTGTGAGGAGCCCTGAGATGCGTTCGGCAATGGGCGCCGGCCTCGGGCAACTGGATATCGGCGGCACGCCCAATGGCGCGCTGGAGAAACTGAGCATCCTGGCCCATGCCCAGGCCGATTACAGCGACCAGCCGATCGGCCAGTTTGCCGCCTACGTCAATCCGGCCGAAATCACGCTCGGCTACGAGGTCGAGTACGACGCCGCGCAAGGCTCGGGAACGACCAACAGCCGCATGGAGTTCAAGAAGATCAAGCCGGGCGACCTGTCGCTGACCTTCTTCATCGACGGCACCGGGGCCAGCGGCCGGCCGGCCGAGGTTCAGGCCGAGGTCGAGAAGTTTCAGACGGTGACCGGCTACAACGGCGACATCCACCGGCCGAATTACCTGAAGGTGGCCTGGGGCACGCTGCAGGTCAAGCGTTGCGTGCTGAAAAGCGCCTCAATCGCCTACAAGCTCTTCCGGGCCGACGGCGTGCCGCTGCGTGCCGTGATTACGGCCGTCTTCACCGACAACGCCGACGACCGGACGCGCGTCGCCATGGCCCAGGATCAGTCGCCGGACCTCACCCATCGCCGCATCGTCAAGGCCGGCGACCGGCTGCCGGCGCTATGCCAGGCCATCTACGGCGACCCGCGGCTCTATCTGCGCGTCGCCGAAGCTAACGGGCTCGATGACTTTCGGCATATCGCGCCGGGCACCGAGCTGTTCTTCCCGCCGCTGGAGAAATAGACCGTGCCGGAAACCCGCGCCCTGCCCATCGCCGCCGAACATCGCGAATTCACCGTCAAGGCCGGTGGCGAGGCGGTGCCGCGCGAGCACCAGTTGCTCTCGCTGAGCATCAGCGTGGCCGCCAACCGCATCGCCTCGGCCCGCCTGGTCTATGTCGATGGCGCCGCGGCGAGCGGCCAGTTTCCGCTCAGCGACGGCGGGCTGTTCACGCCCGGGCAACGCATCGAAATCCTGGCTGGGGCCGGGCGCGACTGCACGTCGGTATTTTCCGGCACGGTCGTGCGCCAGGGCGTGCGGGTGCGCGATGCGGCGGCCTCGCAACTGGTTGTCGATTGCCGGCATGCCGCAATGAAACTGGCCGTGGCCGATCATTCGGCCGACTTCTTCGAGCAGAGCGACAGCGAGATCATCGAAGCCGTGCTGGGGGCGGCCGGCGTCGCCGCCGAGGTCGAGGCGACCACGCTGAAACACGGGCAGATGCTGCAGTTCCAGAGCACCGACTGGGATTTCCTGCTTGCCCGGGCACGGGCCAACGGCCAGCTGGTCTGGTGTGACGGCGACAAGCTTGTGGTGCGCCAACCGGCGCTGGACGGCGCTACCGTCTGCACCTTGCAGTACGGTGCGACGCTGCTCGAATTCGAAGGCGAGATCGACGCCCGCCGGCAGCATGCCGAGTGCCATGGGGCGAGCTGGGATGCGGCCAGCCAGGCGCTGGTCGAGGTCACCGGCGCCTCGCCGTCCTTCACGCCGCCCGGCAACCTTGGCAGCGACCAACTGGCCGGCGTTGCCGACCGCTCGCTGGATGTCCGTCATCCGGCGCTGCCGGAAGCCGAAGTGCAGGCCTGGGTGGATGGCATTGCCCTCTATCGTCGGGTCGATCAGGTCGCCGGGCGCGGCAAGTGTGCCGGCATCCCCAGCGTCAAGCCCGGCGTCGTCGTCGAACTGGCCGGCCTTGGCCGGCGCTTCAACGGCAAGGCGCTGGTCACCGGCGTGCGCCACGAATTCAGCCTGGTTGACGGCTGGAAGACGCATCTCCAGTTCGGCGGCGTCGATCAGGAAGCGCCCCCCAGGGCGGGGGACGGTGCGCTGCTGCCGAGCGTTTCCGGGCTGCAGATCGGTATCGTCAGCAGCAATGAAGACCCGGCGGGCGAGCATCGCGTCCGCATCCGCCTGCCGCAGCTCGGCCTGGCCAGCGACGGCCTGTGGGCGCGGGTGGCCAGTCTCGATGCCGGCGACGACCGCGGCTTCTTCTTCCGTCCGGAGATCGGCGACGAGGTGACGGTCGGCTTCCTGGCCGACGATCCGCGTTATCCGGTCATCCTCGGCATGCTGCACAGCAGCGCCAAGCCGGCGCCGCTGACCGGGTCGGACGACAACAACGAAAAGATGCTGAAGACCCGCTCCGGGATGACCGTGCATTTCGATGACGACAAGATCGCGCTGACGCTTTCGACGCCGGCCGGCAATTCCATCGTCCTCAGCGAGGACGAGAAGTCGCTGACCCTGGCCGACCAGAACGGCAACAAGATCAGGATGGACAGCGACGGCATCCACTTCGAGAGCGCCAAGGCAGTCGAGCTGAAGGCCGGGACCGGAAGCCGGATGGAAGCTTCGACTGCTTTCGAGATCAAGGCCGGCAGCGAACTGAAGCTGGAAGGCAGTGCCAGCGCCGAACTCAAGGGTGGCGGCATGGCCAAGCTCAGCGGCGCCATGGTCCAGATTAACTAGGGAGACAGCGATGCCAGCAGCAGCCTCTGTCGGCGATCTTAGCAACCACGGTGGAACGATCAGCGGGCCGGGCGTGGCGACCGTGCTGGTCGCCGGCAAGCCGGCGGCGGTGGCCGGCGACCTGCATGTCTGCGGGCTGCCGCCGAATAGCCACCAGCCGACGGTCAGCCCGTTTCCGATGGGCAGCACGACGGTGCTGATCGGCGGCCGGCCGGCCCTGCGCGTCGGCGACAGCTGCCTGTGCGGCGCCTCGGCGGCGGTCGGCAGCCCGACGGTGATGATCGGATGAGGCCCGTCATGAAATTCCATTTTTGGCTGATTTGCCCGGTGGACCGCAGCATTCGCTCAGTCGCCGCGGGAGCGTGCGCATGAGCGATTCCCGCGAGCACTACGCCTCCTTCCTCGGCACCGGCTGGAGTTTTCCGCCGCGTTTTTCCGGCAGCGGCGCGGTGATGGTGTCGGACGAGAGCGATATCCACGAGAGCCTGTCCCTCCTGTTCGGCACCGTGGCCGGCGAACGGATGTTCGAACCGAAGTACGGCCTGGACATGCATGAACTGATGTTCGAGCCGATGAGCACGACCCTGCGCACCCTGCTGCTCGACCGCGTGCGCACCGCCATCCTGATCTACGAGCCGCGCATCAGGGTGATCACCCTCAGCGTCGACAGCCCCGACGCCAATACCGGCCAGCTCAACATCCGGCTCGACTACGAGGTGCGCGCCACCAACTCGCGCTTCAACCTCGTTTTCCCGTTCTATAAAACCGACAGCAACGAGCTGCGCGCGGCGATGGCGCCGGGTGGCAGCCGCTAAAGACAATCATGGCCAGCGACCGCATCCTGCAAAACGAAATCGCCCGTCTCGGCCAGAGCCAGGAAGACCGCTCGCCGGCCGCCCTTGATCCGGCCTTCGCGCCGGTTGATGAGCGTAGCCCGGCCGAGCGGGTGGCCGAGGCCCGTCGGCTGGCGGCCCGCCTGCGCTTCTACGGTTTCGATCCGGACCAGGCCGACGGCGACTGGCAGCGCCTTTTCCCGGCCGGCGCGGAGCAAATGCTGGCCCGCGACGATGGCGGCCTGCCGCCGCATCTCGGCCTGTTCGGCGCCTTCCTCGAGATGCTGGAACCGGCGCGTGGCGCGCTCAATGACCTGACCGCCCGCCACCTCGATTTCCAGTATCGCCGCGTCCTCGGCTTCGAACCGCTGCCGGCGCTGCCCGAACATGCCCACCTGACGCTCGAATTGAAGAAGGGCGCGGCGCCCTTGGCCATCACGCCGGCCCACCGCTTCACCGCCGGCCAGGGCGTGGACGGCAGCGAACGACTCTATGCGCCGCTGCGCGACACCGTGATCGGCCACGGCCGGGTCGCCGCCCTGCACAGCGTCTATCGCGACGCCGGCGGTGTCCGCTTCGCACCGCAGGCCAATTCGGCCGACGGTCTCGGCACGCCGCTCGATCCGGCCACCCCGCATTGGCCGGCCTTCGGTCATGCCGGGCTGGCCGCAGCGCCGCTCGGCTTCGCGCTGGCCTCGTCGCTGCTCCGTCTGCGCGAAGGACGGCGCGAGGTGGCGGCGCTCCTCGATGTCGCCTTCGCCGAAGGCCAGGGGCTGGACGGGCAGGGCATCGCCGACTGCCTGCAGGCTTTCGTCAGCGGCGAAAAAGGCTGGCTCGGGCCCTATCCGCTGACTGGCGCGCTGGCCGGTGGACAGTTGAAGCTCGGATTTACGGTGCCGGACGGTGACGCTGCCGTGATCGATTACGACGCCAGGCTGCATGGCGCCGCTTTCTCGACGGCGTTGCCGGTCGTCCAGTGGCTGCTGCGGCCCGAGGCGGCCAGTGCCTATGCGGCGCTGGCCAGTCTGCGTCTGGACAAGGCGCGGCTGAGTGTGACGGTCGACGGCCTGAAAACCCTGACTCTCGAAAACGACTTCGGTGCCCTCAACCCGAAAAAGGCCTTCCAGCCCTTCGGGCCGCAGCCGGTCAAGGGCGGGCGCTTCATGATCGGCTGCGCGGAGGCGCTGGCCAAGCCGCTGACCGACCTGAAGATCCGCCTGCGCTGGCAGGGGGCGCCGGCCAGTTTCGCCAGCTGGTACGCCGATTACACCAATGCCGCAGCGATCAGCAGCGGTGTCGCCGCCCGCCTCGTTTACCAGGACGGCAGCGGCAGCGAAACCTCGCGCGAACTGAACCTGATGAACCGCATCGATGGCGTCACCACGCTGAGCCCGAATGCGCCGGCCGTTGCCTTGCTGCCGGCCATCTCGGCCCAGGGTTTCGTTTACTCGCTGCTCTCCGGCGGCAGTTTCGTCAGCCGCCTGCTCGGCAAGCGCTTCGTCAAGGCGCAGCCGGTCTTCCGGCAGGAGAACGTGTCGCCGCCAGCGGTGCGCAACGGCTTCGTGACGGTGGCGCTGGTCGACGATTTCCTGCACGCCGACTACCGCCGCGAGACGATGCAGCAGGCGCGCCAGAGCAGTCCCAAGGTGCTCAACGAGCCGTACACGCCGACGGTGCAGGAAATCACCCTGGCCTACGCCGCGCAGTCGCCGGTCGCCGACCTGACGCGCGACGATCAGGATGCCTTCGCCGCATCGCTCGACCTGCAGTTTTTCCACGTTGGCGCTTTCGGCCCGCGCCGCGAACATCCGTTCCTGCGTCGCGCGCTGGCCTGGGTCGCTGACAAGAAGATCGGCCTGCTGCCGGCCTATCCCGATGCGGGCGAATTCATCGTCGGTGTCGAAGGCGTCGACGCCGGCGACAGCATCCACCTGTTGCTGCAGGTCGCCGAGGGCAGCGCCGATCCCGAACGGCAGGCGCAGCCGGTCAATTGGTCGGTGCTCTGCGATAACCACTGGCGCCCGGTGGCGCCCGAGGAAATCGCCATCGACACCAGTCACGGCCTGCGCGCCAGCGGCCTGGTCGGCCTCGTGCTGTCGCGGTCGACGACGACCGACAACAGCTGGCTGCCGGCCGGCGCCGTCTGGCTCAAGGCGGCGATACATCAGGACAGCGCGGCGGCCTGCCGGCTGCTTGCCGTCCAGGCCAACGCCGTCGAGGTCGTCCGCGACTGGTCGGCCGCTGCCGGGCCGGTGGTCGAGACACTGGCCCCGGGCAGCATCGCCAAACTGCGCTCGCCGCCGGCCGGGCTCAAGCAGGTGCGCCAGCCCTACGCCAGCTTCGCCGGCCGGGCCGGTGAAAGCGCCGCCATGCTCAACCGCCGCGCTGCCGAGCGCCTGCGCCATCGGCAGCGCTGCATCACGCCCTGGGATTACGAGCGCCTGCTGCTCGAGAACTTTCCCGGCGTGCATCGCGTCAAGTGCATCCCGCATGCCGGTGAAAGTTCGTGGATGGCACCCGGCCAGGTGCTGATCGTCGCCGTTCCCGACCTGCGCAACCGCCACCTGCCCGACCTGCTGCAACCCAAGGTCGATCTCGACACGCTGACGCAGATGGCCGAGCTGGCCCAGGCCCATGCTTCGCCGCAGGTCACGGTGCGCCTGCGCAACCCGGCCTACCAGGCCATTCGGCTCGATTTCAAGGTCCGCTTCCGGGCCGGCTTTCCTTTCGACCACAGCCGCCAGCAACTGCATGCCGCCATCGTCCAGGCGCTGTCGCCGTGGGCCTTTACCGCCGACCGCCAGCTCGATTTCGGCGGCCACATCTACCGCTCGGTGCTGCTCGACTTCATCGAGGAACTGCCCTACGTCGATTTCGTGACCGATTTCCGCTGCGGCCTGGCCGGTCCCGGCGACCTGCTGCTCAACGATGTGGCCGAAATCGTCGCCGAACGGCCGGACGCCATCCTCGTTTCGGCGGCCCGGCACGTGATTGCCGAAGCGACCGACTGACGCGAGAATCATCATGCTGCTGCAAGCCAAAATCTCGCCCCTGCCGCCCGCCGATCCGGGGCTCGACCAGCGCCAGCTGGCGGCCATCGGCCTCGATGGCGTGCGCCGCTTGTCGCGGCGCGAATGGACCGACCACAACGCGCACGACCCCGGCATTACGATGCTGGAACTGCTGGCCTACGCGCTGACCGATCTTGCCTACCGGACGCGCTTCCCGATTGAAGACCTGCTTGCCGCACCGGCCGACAACGCCGCCGAGATGGCCCGACTGTTCGCCAGCGCCGGTCGCCTCCTGCCTGGCCAGCCGGTCACTGCCGCCGACTACCGCAAGCTGCTGATCGACCTGCCCGGCGTCAAGAATGCCTGGCTGCAGCCGGTGGCGACCATGCTCTACGCCGATCCGGCCGAAGGCACGCTGGCCACCGAGCTGCGTGGCCGCCAGCGCGAGCGCCCGATCGCCGTACGCGGCCGCTACCGCGTGCGGCTCGACTACATGGACGACAGGAATACCGCCGAGTTGCGACAGGCGGTGGATCGCGACGTGCTGGCGACCCTGCACGCCCACCGCTCGCTGTGCACCGATTTTGTCGGTGTCGACCGCGTCGGCACCCAATTTTTCAGCCTGTGCGCCGAAATCGACCTGCGGCCGGACGCCGATGCCGACCGTGTCGCCGCCGACATCGCCTTTGCGGTCGACCGTTTTCTGGCGCCGCCGGTGCCCAATTACACGCTCGACGAAATGCGCCAGCGCCGCCGGGCCGACGGTTCGCTGTGGTGCATTCCGGAAATCTTCGCCGGGCCGCCCCTGGTCAACGGTTTCATCGACGACGAGGAACTCGCTGCGGCCGGTCTGCGCAGCGAAGTCCGGCTCTCCGACGTGATCAGCGTGATCATGGATATTCCGGGCGTCGTCGCCATCCGCGACATCCGGCTCAATGCGCTGGACGCCGCCGGGCAGGCCGTCGAACCGCTCGACAAGTGGCGTCTGCCGGTGCCGGACGGGTGCCAGCCGCGGCTTTCGGAATCCCACGGTCGACTGGTCTTTTACAAGAAAAACCTGCCCATCCCCCCCCAGGCCGGGCGGGTCGCCGCGCTGCTCGACGATCTGCGCCAGGCCGAGCGCCGCAAGCTGGAGGACGGTCAGCGCGAAGACCTGCCGATCCCGCTTGGCCGCTACCGCGACCCGGCGCGCTATCACTCCTTCCAGTCGCACTTTCCGGCCATCTACGGCATCTCGGAGGTCGGTCTGCCGCCCGGCGCCTCGCCGCAGCGGGCGGCGCAGGCCCTGCAACTGAAGGCCTGGCTGCTCTTTTTCGATCAGGTCATGGCCAACCACCAGGCGCAGCTGGCGCACGTCCGCGATCTGTTCTCGACCCAGCCCGATCTGGCGCAAAGCTACTTCAGCCAATTGGTCGACAGCTTCCCGGATTGGGAAAAGGTCTATGCCGAGGGCTTCGATGCCGCCGCCCTGGCCGAAGTCGTCGAACCGGCCGGCAGCGGGCTGCGCCGCCGCAACCGCTGCCTCGACCACCTGCTGGCCCGCCATGCCGAAGATTTCCAGGAGTACGTCGCAGTCATGCAGGCGCGTTTCGGCATGGGGCCGGCCCAGGCGGCCGCCGCCAAGAGCGCCTTCCTCGACGATTATCCGGCCATCGGCGGCGAGCGCGGCCAGGGCTACGACGCCGCCTTGCGGGGCGCGGCCGACCTGTGGAACAGCGACAACGTTTCCGGCTTCGAACGCCGCATCGGCCGCCTGCTCGATATCGGCAACCGGCAGCGGCGCAACCTCTCGGAGATCGCCTACGACACCTACGCCGAAGTCGATGCAACGCCCGGCGACGAATTCCGTTTTCGTGTCCGCCATCCGGTCAGTGCCAAGATCCTCCTGTCGAGCAGCACCAACTATCCGACGACGGCCCAGGCGCGCGACGAAATGGAGCTGGCCATCGCCCGGGCCCAGCACCCCGAGGGCTACGAACGCAAGACGACGAGTGATGGCCGCCACTACTTCAACATCGTCGACGACCACGGCGAAGTGATCGCCCGGCGCATCGAATATTTCGCCACGGCCGCGGCGATGGAACTGGCCATCGCCGGGCTGATCGCCCATCTGCGCGAGCACTACAGCGGCGAGGGCCTGTATGTCATCGAGCATCTGCTGCTCCTGCCCGAGCAGGCCGGCGACCCCTTGCTGGATATCTGCGTCGATCCCGGCTGCACCGACTGCGCCGATCTCGATCCCTACAGCGACCGCATCACCATCGTCCTGCCGGCCTACAGCGGACGTTTCCGCGACATGGATTTCCGCCGCTTCGTCGAGGAGACCCTGCGCCAGGAAACGCCGGCCCACATCCTGCCGCGCATCTGCTGGGTGAATAGCGACGACATGGCCATCATCGAGAAGGCCTATCGCGACTGGCTGGCCATCCGCGCCGGCGCCGCCAGCGCCGACCGGGCCAACAAGATCAAGGCGCTGATCGATGCGCTGACCCACGCCAAGAACGTTTATCCGGCCAGCGGCCTGCATCCTTGCGGCCAGCTGGAGCCACCACCCTTCGTCCTCGGTCGCACTGCCCTGGGCAGCGCCGACCAGAATCCTGAATCGTAGTCCGGGAGCACGACCATGGCCGACCCCCTCAAGATCATCCGCCGCCTCGATGCAGTGACCACTGATTACGCCGTTTTCGAGCGCGATCAGGTCCTGACCGAAAACCAGTTGAACAGCGTCGTCGAATACCTCGACGACCAGAACCGCCTGACGCGCACGCAACTGCTCGGCGTCGGCATCGTCGGCGGGCTGCGGCCCTGGCTTGGCAAGGAGCAGCTCAGTATCGGCAAGGGCATCGGGGTGACCAGCGACGGCGACCTGCTCAGCCTGCCGGCCGACACGGTGTTCGACCGCTGGCTGGCCTACGACGAACGCGCCCCGGCCTACGAACCCTTCTATGTCGACGGCAAGATGCTGCCGCTGGTCGAATTGCTGGCCGCCGATGACCCGCGCCAGGGCACGCCGCTGGCCGAGATCGCCGACCGCCTGGCGAGGATGGTCGCCGTCGCCTTCATGGAAAGCTACGAGAATGATCCCGACCTGTGTACCGGCGGTGATTGCGACAACCGCGGGCGGACTGCCCGCAACACCCAGCGCCTGCTGCTGATTGAGCGCGAAATTGCCGAAAAAAACGGGTTGACCGTCGTATTGCCCACCGGCACCGACCTCGCCCGGCTGCTGTCGCGCGTTGCCGCGACGCGCCCGGATCTTGGCACCGGGGCGGGCGACAAGGTGACGATCGCCTCGGCCGAAGCCTTTGCGGCGGTGTACCGGGGGGCCGCCAGCCAGACACTGGGCGCGCTGGTCGAGGCTATTGCGACGATGACCACGGCGCTCGGCGAGCGCTGGCCGGATGACCTGCCCAGCCCGAGCGGCTGGGCCGCCAGGTTGAAGGAGATCGCCGGCGGCATGGCGAATGTCCGGCTCGGCATCCAGTATTACCACGCCTTTGCCAAGGACCTCGTCGCCACCTGGGGCGAGCTGCGCAGCGCGCTGTTTGCCGACGATTCGGTACTCTGCCCGGCCGCCGGCGCCTTTGCCAAGCACCTCTTGCTCGGCGCACTGGCCGACCCGACGCAATTGCGCACTGGGCGCTACCCGGCGCCCTGGCTGGCCGCGGGGGCCGAGCGCGAGCGGGTGCGTTACCTGATGCGCAAGTTCGCTGCCCTGATCGGCGATTTCGCCCTGCCTGCCGCGCCCGGCGAGGGGCTGAAAATCACTCCCAGCCGGCGCGAAAGTGCCGGCCTCGAGCAGCGTGCCGTGCCCATCTATTACCGCGCCGACGGCCAGGTCCGCGTCTGGTGGAACGAGGCGCGCCATCAGCGGGGCGAGAGCGACGACAACCTCGGCTATTTCTGGATGCCGGCCGTCGATAAAAATGCGGCCGACGATCCCTTCAAACGCGATCTCGGGGCCTGCGACTTTTTCCGCATCGAAGGCCACCTCGGCCTGCCGGTGGGCGTCGCCGAGCCGGCCGTCGAGAAGCTGGTCCGCCAGCGCAACCTGCCGATCGCCGTGGTCAGCGTCTTGCTGCACAACCGGCGCGACCTGGTCATCCGCGGCCCGAAATTCAAGAAGAACAGCCTGCACAGCCTGCATTACCTGCTGCGCCAGGATCTGGCCAGCCACCTCAAGGACAACATCGCCTACAGCGGCCGCCTGATCGGCGACATCAAGGCGGCAGGCGCATCGGTGCAAACGCTGTCGACCAATGTCCTGAACGCGGATGTGGTCAAGCCGCTGGAAGCCGCCAAGGTCAAGCTGGAAGCCGCCGATAGCGAGCTGATCGGCAACAGCGCCAGTCCCGGTCCGCTCGGCGCGCGCAGCTACAAGAGCTTTAGCCAGCACGGCGGGACGTGGACTGCGCGCTTCGACGAGGCGGTGCTGACCACCGCGAAAGCCAAGACCGGTCTGGGCGATATCATGCGCAACGACATGATTTCCCCGGTCGACAGCGTCAGCGGCTCGAAAACCCACCTCTGGGTGAACTGGCTGGGCGACATCCTGAAAAAGCGCGAAGACGACCGGAAGGACCGCCTGCTGTTCGCCAACATGATCGGCGAACACCCAGGCCTGGAACATTTCGGCGGCGCCGTGCCGGGCGGTACCTTCGTGCTCGCCTACGACGACAGCGGCGTCGTCATCGGCGACCTGATGCTGCCCTACTGGCTCGACGACAACGACGAAAGCGACCAGGAGGAACCCGAATTGACCCTGCCCGACATCCGCGTCCGCCTGCCCGACGACCTGCTGCCGATCAAGGTGATCAAGCCGCTCGACCTGGTCCTCGACGACTTCAAGGTGAGCAAGATCCTGCCCGAGGTGAAGCTGCAGGAAAACTATTCCCGGTTCTTCCGCGAATCGCTGGGCAGCCTCGGTGACGTGCTGAAGAACACCCGGGTGACGGCGGACGTTGCCGACGGCGTCAAGGCGGCGACCAACGACCGCTACATGGAGCAGATGCTGGCCATCATCAAGGGCCAGCAGGAGCAGATCAAGGGGCTGCGCGAGGTCGCCGGCGACGACCGGATGTCGGCGGCGACGCGCGAGAAGGCGCTCGAGCAGGCCAAGGAAATCGAGTCGCAACTGGCCGTTTCGGTCGGCACAACGGTAGAGTATTTTGCTGTCGCCGCGCCCGAGACCGTGCGTTTCGAGGCCGACAAGGCCGCTGTTTACGAGACGGTCGGTTCGGCCATCAGCCTGGTCACCGACAAGGACGCCAGTGCCAGGCTGCAGAGCACCCTGAAGGAAACCGCCATCGCCGCCAACCAGCAGACGACCGGCAGTTCGGCGCTGGTTGCCAACCAGCTGATGACCAAGGTCGGCTTCGGCATCGGCTGAACGGGCGCCCGCCATGAGTCTGACGCATCGCATCCGTCGCCAGCGCTGGCAGGTCGCCGCAGCCAGCGCCGATGACGCCTTTGCCGTCCGCGCCATCCTCCGCCGGGAAAATGAACGCAGCCTGCTGCCGGCACTGGACAGCGCCTTTGCCGCCCTCGACGATGGCGAACGGGAAATCCATCTGCCGCGCCTGGAGATCGCGATCCGCGTCTCGTCGCCCGAGCAACTGGCCGCGGAATTGCCGGCCCGGCTGGCCGAGGCCACCCGCCAGGCATTGCTCGAGGCACTGGCCGCCCCGCCGGAAAGGCGCCCGGCGCCTGCGTCCGACCTGAGTCCGGCCGGGCGCCTGCAGCGCTATTTGAACAGCGGCGGTGTCGACTGGTTCGATGCCGGTCGCGACCCCGCCGATCTGCACCGCCAGCTGGCGGCCGAAGCCCAGCAGTGGAGCGTCGTGCCGGCCGCCGCCTGGCCCCGTCTGCTGGCCGAGCTGCCAGTGGCCGGGCCGGCCCGCGCCGATGCTTTTTTCCGGTTCCTGCAATTGCTCGACGCCGCCGGACGCAGCGCCTGGTGGGATTTCGCATTCCGTCTGGCCGAAGCCACCGGTGGCGATTTCTCGGCCCCGCTGCTTGCCCTGGAACGCTTGCAGGCCGGCCGCCCGACCGATCACGCGTTGCGCCTGCAGTCGCTCGGCTTGGTGCTGCTGGCGGCCGATGTACGCTACTCCTCGATCCGGCAGGCCGAGTGGGAGGCGGCCGTGGAGGCCTGTGCCGGGCGGCTCGGGGCGTTTGCTACGGTCGACCGGGAAAAATGGCAAAAAATCGCCAACCTGTTCTCCCTCGCCGAGCCCTGGCCGCCCCGGGGCCGGGCGCCGGATGACGCCTGTCCTGGCGGGGCAGCCTCGTTGGCGCCGCCGGGCGACCCCGAATATCGCCCGGCTTTGCCGGTCGCCGGCGAACCTGTCCCCGGCCTGCCGCTGCGCTCGGCCGGGCTGGTCCTCCTCCATCCCTATCTGCCGCGACTTTTCTCGGTGCTCGGCTGGCTGGCTGCCGATCATCGTCCGGGCGACCCCTTTCCATGGGCTGCCTTGCCGCGGGCCGCGGCCCTGCTCAACTGGCTGGCCACCGGCCGCGACGAACCGTACGAGTTCGAGCTCGGCACTGCCAAACTGCTGCTCGGCCTGCGCCCCGACGACGCCTTGCCGGTCGCCGCCGGGCTGCTCGGGACGGCCGAGCGGGAGGAGGGCGCAGCCTTGCTCGGCGCCGTCGTCGCGCATTGGTCGGCCCTCGGCAAGACCAGCCTCGACGGCCTGCGGGTCGCCTTCCTGCAGCGTGGCGGCCTGCTTTATCCGGCGGCCGACGGCTGGCTGCTCCGGCCGCAAGCCGAAACCTACGACCTGCTGCTCGACCGCCTGCCCTGGGGCATATCCATCGTCCGCCTGCCCTGGATGCGGCACAGCCTCCATACCCAATGGCCGAATTCCTGAACGCCTCCGCTCCTGACCTCGCCGCCGACCTTGGCTGGCTGGCGACGCTGTTGCAGCATCGTCTCGACACCTACTTCGCCGAACAGCCGAGCAACCCGGCCCTGCCCGGCGACCGGGCGCCGCCGTCGCTGCGCGACAGCGCGTCGCCCTACGCCGAATTCATCCGCCGACAGGGGCTGGATGCCGAGGCGCGGGCCCTGCTGCTGCTGGCGCTGGCGCCGCTGCTCCGGCCACAGTTGCTCGACGTGCTGTGGGCGAGAAACCCGGCCAGCCAGCGTGGCTACAGCGAGTTTGGCGGCGTTCAGGGCGCGCTGAGCGGGTATTTCATCCCGACCGGCGAGACGGCCTGCTTTCTGCTGGCCGGCGACGACATGGCCGGACGCCTGCGCGGCATCCGCTTGCTGGGGCACGACGAAGCCCTGCTCGGTGGCGAGGTGCTGCTGCCGCTGGCGCCGCCGCCCGGCGAATCGCTGTTGGCCGGCCGCCTGCAGGCGGCCCCGGCCGTGCTGGCGCTGTTCGGCCTCGAGGTGCCGGGCGCCGAGGCCGATACCCTGCCGGCTCAGCGGGTGACGACCGGGCTGGCCTGGCGCGATCTGGTGCTGCCGCCGGCAACGCTGGCCCAGCTGGAGGAAGTCCGCGACTGGCTGGAGTACGGCGACACGCTGCTGCATACCCTGGGCATGGCCGCCCGCATGCGCCCCGGCTACACCTGTCTGTTCCACGGTCCGCCGGGCACCGGCAAGACGCTGTCGGCCTGTCTCCTCGGCAAGCTGTGCGCCCGCGAGGTGCATCGCGTCGACCTGTCGATGGTCGTTTCCAAGTACATCGGTGAAACGGAAAAGAACCTCGCCCGCGTTTTCGATCTGGCCGAACAGCGCGGCTGGATTCTGTTCTTCGACGAGGCCGACGCCCTGTTCGGCCAGCGCACCCGCGTCGATAGCGCCCACGACCGCTACGCCAACCAGGAAGTCAGTTATCTGCTGCAGCGCATCGAGGATTTTCCGGGCGTCGTCATCCTGTCGTCCAACCTGCGCGGCAATATCGACGACGCCTTCACCCGCCGCTTCCAGTCGGTGATTGCCTTTCCGATGCCGGCGGTCGAGGAACGCTACCGGCTGTGGACGGAATCCTTGCCGCCCCTGCTCGAACGCGACAGTGATCTCGATTTTGTCAGCCTGGCCGAGAAGCACGAAATTTCCGGCGGCACCATCATCAACATCATCCGCCATGCCGCACTACGCAGCCTGGTTCGCGGCGACCGCCGGCTGGCCGCCGAGGACATCGACAACGGACTGCGCCGCGAACTGCACAAGGAGGGCCGGGGTTTCTGAGCCCGGCAGGGGATGGAAGCCGCCGCCCGCCTCGTCAATCGCCCCGCGCCGCCCATGCCAGCGGCGGCCGTCAAGGTGGCCGAGCCGGTGCGTCAGAGCACGCCGCCGCGCCGCCAGTGTCAGAGCCTGCGAGTATCGGCGCCCGGCGATGCCGCCGAAGTCGAGGCCCGCCATGTGGCGCGCAGCATTGTCAGCATGCCGCTGGCGACGGCAACCCGGCCGGCCAGCGTGGTCAGCCCGCCGTTGTTGCACCGGGCGCAGCCCGTCAGCGGGGCGGCCGTGGCGGTGCCGCGCATGCCGCAACGGGCCAGCCGGCCGCCGCTGGCCGGCGGCGGTGAGGCGTTGCCCGAGGCGGTGCGCCAGGATATGGAAGCGCGTTTCGCTGCTGATTTCAGTCAGGTCCGCATTCATCGCGACGCCCGTGCCGCGCAGGCCAGCACGGCGCTCAACGCGGCGGCCTTCACCGTCGGCCACCAGATCTGGTTCGGGCCGGGCGCCTGGCAACCGGAGAGCGCCGGCGGTCGCGAACTGATCGCCCATGAGCTGACGCACACCATCCAGCAGGGCGCCGCCCGGCAGGCGAACATTCAGCGCAGCCTCGCGCCGCAGGTCAGCGAACGCAGCCCGCCGGCGGTGCAGCGGCTAGGCCTTGGCGACGCCCTGAACTACTTTGCCGAGCATGCCAATTTCATCCCCGGCTTCCGGATGTTCACGCTGGTGCTGGGAGTCAATCCGATCAACCTGCGGGCGGTCGACCGTTCGCCGGGCAACCTGCTGCGTGCCGTCGTCGAGCTGATGCCGGGCGGCGCGCTGATCACCCGGGCGCTTGACGGCTACGGCATCATCGACCGCGTGGCCGGCTGGGTGCAGCAGCAGATCAACAGTCTCGGGCTGGTCGCCGGCAGCATCCGGCAGGCGGTCGACCGCTTCCTCGACTCGCTGAGCTGGACCGACATCTTCGATCTGGGCGGTGTCTGGGAACGCGCCAAGCGCATCGTCACCGAGCCGATCGCGCGTATTACCAATTGGGTCGGCAATCTGGTCAGCGGCATCCTGCAGTTTATCCGCGATGCGGTGCTGCGGCCGCTGGCTGGCCTGGCCCAGGGTACGCGCGGCTGGGATCTCCTCTGCGCCGTGCTCGGCCGCAACCCGATCACCGGCGAAGCGGTGCCGCGCACGGCCGAAGCGCTGATCGGCGGCTTCATGCGCCTGATCGGCCAGGAAGAGGTCTGGCAGAACCTGCAGCAGAGCCGCGCCGTGCCGCGCGCCATGGCCTGGTTCCAGGGTGCGCTCGGCGGTTTGATGGGTTTCGTCGCCGCCTTGCCCGGCCTGTTCATGGACACCTTGCGCAGCCTGGGCATCAGCGACCTGCTGACACCGGTGCAGACCTTCGGCCGCATCGTCCGTGTCTTCGGCGATTTCGCCGGGCGCTTCGTCGGCTGGGCTGGCGCGCAGGTGATGAGCCTGCTCGAAATCATCTTCGATGTCGTTGCCCCGGCGGTCATGCCTTACCTGCGGCGGGCGGCGGGTGCCTTCCGGCGCATCGTTGCCAATCCGGTCGGCTTCGTACGCAATCTGGTGCGCGCCGCCGTTCAGGGTTTCCGCCAGTTCGCGAGCAACATCCTGAGCCACCTGCGCGCGGCGCTGATCGGCTGGCTGACCGGAGCGATGGCCGGCGCCAACATCTACATTCCGCAGGCGCTGACGTTGCAGGAAATCATCAAGTTCGTGCTCAGCGTGCTCGGCCTGACCTGGCAAAATATCCGCAGCAAACTGGTCCGCGCCGTCGGTGAAACGGCAGTGAATGCCATGGAAACCGGCTTCGACATCGTCGTCACGCTGGTTCGCGACGGCCCGGCCGCGGCCTGGGAGCGCATCCGTGAAAGCCTGAGTAACCTGCGCGAGATGGTCCTGGAACAGATCATGGTCTTTGTCCGCAACAACATCGTGGTCGCCGCCGTGACCCGGCTGCTCTCCATGCTCAACCCGGCAGGCGCCTTTATCCAGGCGATCATTGCCATCTACAACACGGTGATGTTCTTTGTCGAACGCCTGCGCCAGATCGCCCAGGTCGCCGCCGCCTTCATCGACTCGATGGCCGCCATCGCCAGCGGCGTCATCGCGGCCGCCGCCAACCGCGTTGAACAGACCATGGCCGGGCTGCTGACGCTGGTCATCAGCTTCCTCGCCCGGCTGGTCGGGCTGGGTCGGGTCAGCGACGCGGTGACCAACCTCATCAACCGTATCCGTGCGCCGATCGACCGGGCGCTTGATCGCGTCGTCGACTGGATCGTGCGCCTGGGCCGGCGTTTCATGGGGGCTGTGCGTGGTGCGGCCGGGCGAGTCGCCAACTGGTGGCGCCAGCGCAAGCCGTTCCGGACTGCCGGCGGGGAGAGCCACGAGGTCTATTTTGCCGGCGACGAGCGCAACCCGCAGCCGATGGTCGCCAGCACTGACCCGCGTCCGGTCGCCTACCGCCTCGATCAGTTTGAACGCCTGGCCCGCGACAGCAACGCCAGCGATGCCCAGCGCGGCGCCCTCCCGGTCATTGGTTCGACACGCACGGCGCTGGCCGCCAATCCGGATGATCCGATCATCGTCAGCAATCTGCGTACCCTGTTCAGCCTGTTCGACGATCCGGTCCATCCGGTGACCGCCCGCTATCAACCGCGTACCGGTCGCATCGGCGGCGACCCGACCGGCACCACGGTCGCGACCGGCATGCGCATCGACGGCCTGAACGCCGCCTTCGTCCGCGGCCATCCCGGCAGCGAGCCGCAAGCCGGTGCACAATCCGGGCTGATGGCGCTGCTCGAAACCGATCCCGGCCAGCGCAGCGCCAACAAATACGTCAAGGGGCACATCCTCAACCATCGTCTCGGCGGCATCGGCAACGCCGAAAACATGTTCCCGATCACCGGCAATGCCAACAGCCGCCACTACTACAGCACCGAGCAACGTGTCGTGAACTGGATCGCCGCGCGGCCGGCCAACTGGGCGATCTACGAAGTTGACGTGGTCGGTATCAGCGCCGATATCGCCCGCGGCCGGCCGGTCACCCGGAACAAGGTCGACGCCACGCTGCAATGCCGCGTGGTGCTCAAGAAACCGGATGGCAGCGATCAGGAAAGCCTGCTGTCGACGATCGCATCGACTTATACCGTCCGCCACGAAGCGGCTGAAACCTTTGCGCTGCCGGGGAGCGCTGTGCGCTGAACGGTGATTCGGTCGCCTTGGGGGGCGGGGGACCGTTTCTGCCGACGAACCCTATCCGCAGCAGCTTGTCTGATCCGTGTGAAGCGCCGGTAGACCTCTCCTGGCCTAGCCGGGCGATCCATTCGATGCGGGAAGAGGAGAGCAGTGATGATCAGCCGGCTGACCCTTGCGCTTGTTGTCGTGATTGCCGCAGCCGTCAGTAGCTGTGCATCGCTGCCGCCGGGGGCGGATTTTCCAAGGACGGTTTCCGCTGCCTTGGCGCATCCCGAGGAAACCCGGCTGGGCCGACGCTTTGAACAGGCCTCGCGCGACCACAAGGGGAATTCCGGATTCCGCATCATTCCGGCGGGTGCCGATGGCTTCCTGCTCCGCATGCAGATGATCAATGCGGCGGAACGTAGCCTCGACCTGCAATATTTCATATTTCGTGGTGACGAAACCGGCCGCCTGTTGACCCACGCCGTGCTGCAGGCCGCCGACCGCGGCGTGCGGGTGCGCATCCTCATCGATGATGGCGAGACGGAGGCGGGTGACGACCAGATCACCGCCCTGGAGGCCCATCCTTCCGTCGAGATCCGGATCTTCAATCCTTTTTCATATCGCGGCCACGCCAAACTGCTGCGTGCCATCGAGTTCGCCTTCAACGCCAATCGCCTCGACTACCGCATGCATAACAAACTGCTCGTCGTGGACAATGCGATGGCCTTGCTCGGCGGGCGCAATATCGGCGATCAGTTTTTCCAGATCGATCCGGACTCCCAATTTGCCGATGACGATGTCTTTGCGGCCGGCCCGATCACCCGCCAGCTTTCGGCGACCTTCGACGAGTATTGGAATAACCCCCTGTCGATTCCAGCCCGCGCACTAGACGGTGGAAGCGCTTCCCATGCCGTGCTCCACGAGCATCGTGCCGCCTTGAAAGAGGAGGACCGGCAACTGAAGTCCGATGGGGTCGACTATGTCAAGCGAGTGGCCACGGGGGAACCCTTCGGCAGCATGCTCTCTGGCCGCCTGCCCCTGATCTGGGCACATGCCGTGGTTGTCTGTGACAGTCCGGACAAAAAAAAGGTGGAAAGCGGCGCAATGCTGGGACGGTTGATGCAACGGGCGGTGGTCGGCACGACGCAAGCCGTGCGCTCCGAGTTGCTGATCATCACTCCTTACCTGATACCGGGTGACGAGGGGATGCAACTCATCAGCGAGCTTCGCCAGCACAAGGTCAGGGTGCGCGTCCTGACCAATTCTCTGGAATCGGCAAACGTCCTGCTCGCCCAGGCCGGCTACATGCATTACCGGCTACCGTTGCTGCGTCAAGGGGTCGAACTCTACGAGGTGCGCTCCCTGCTCGGCAACCCGCGAGGCAGCGGCCAGTCGGCGGCGATTTCGCGGTACGGCAACTATTCGCTGCACGCAAAACTGTTCGTCTTCGACCGCCAGAAGGTGTTTGTCGGCTCGATGAACTTCGACCAACGCTCCATGCATCTCAATACCGAGATTGGCCTGATTATCGACAGCTCGGTACTGGCCGAACAGGTTGCGGCGCGTTTCGAGGCCATGGTGCAGCCGGTTAACTCCTATCGTCTGGCCTTGCGCCCGAACCCGGCGGGGGGCATGCCGGCCCTCGTATGGCACACTCAGGAAGAGGCCGGGGCTGTCGCCTACGACATCGAACCGGCCCGCAGCGATGCCCAAAGGAGTGAGGTCAATATGCTGTCGTTGCTGCCGCTGGACAAGGAACTATGAGGCGCTGACGAGCCGGCGCTGCGGGATTATCCGGAAGTCGCGCTCTGGCACGCATGAAGAGGGCCGGACACGCTGGTCAAAAAACGGGATTGGCCCGTGCCGGCCGCGATTTCCGGAGAATCAAGCAAACCCGCCTTTAGTCCTCATGCTTGACCTGCAGTTTGCTCGATACTGAGGTCACGCCGGCGGTCCCGTGCGCAATCGCCACTGCCTTGTCGGCTTCCTGCTGGCTCCTGACGGTGCCGCTCAGGACCACCGCGCCATTACGGTCGGTATCCACCGAGATGTGGGTCAGGCTGCCCATTTTTTCGGCGGCCAGCTTTGCCTTGACCTTGGTGGTAATCGCCGAATCCTTGACGAAGGCCATCGGATGCTTGCGATCGCTGTCCGAATCGACTGCATGAGCCAAGTAGGGGGTCAGCAGCGCTCCGATGACGATACAGGTGGTCGTGAATCTGGTTTTCATGATCGGTCCTTTCGTTGGGTAGAGAAAGCTCAACATTCCGGCCGTCCGGGATGGCCTGCAACCGCTCATGCAGGCGATGCCCGGAACGATCAATGCCGTCCCCAGCCCCCGCGGCGATATTCGATACCAACGCCGTAATAGGCAGGGCCGTAATAGGGAGCCGGAACCATGATGGTCGCACCGGGTTCGATGTAGCCGGGGTAGGCCGGCGCTACGACGCAGGCGTTCAGGCTGGCCAGCATGATCACGGCTATGAGGAACTGGAAAATGGTCTTCATGTGGTCCTCCGGCAACAACACTCTTGGAGCAATCAGCAGCAGCGTGAAACTGTTTGCCTTGAGCTTAGGACTCGGCGCAGCAAGGGCCCATTCGAAGGCATTTGTTACAAATCATTTCTGCCATTCGAAGGTATCGTGGCCCGGCATGCGCTTTTCGCTGCTCACTCCCCCGGCGCGACTGCTCGATCGGCCGATGGCGCGCGATGCCTGACAGCGGGGCGCTGGAGCGTGCAGGCCATGCCACAGGCAGCGTCCATCCCCGGTCCCGGAGAGTGAGCCTGCCGGGAAAACAAAGTACGGTGAGCGGATGAAACACGCTGTTACAGCTTTGTTTTTCCATTCATCAGCCAGGTATCTAAGCTCAAATAACCAAGCGAAACGGAAGGAGACCATTATGCGTAGAAATCTGGCAATTATTTTATGCACGATCGGCTTGATCGGTTTCGGTGCCGACGCAATGGCCAGAGGGCCGGGCGGCGGCGCCGGTATAGGCGGCGCTGGCATGGGCCGGGACACGTCCGCCAATCCACCCGTCTCGACCCAGGGAGCCGCCAACGCCAATGCCCCGTGGACGGGCAACCAGGAACAGGGCTTGGATCGCGCTCAGCAACGAATGAGCGATGAAGGTCTGAGCCACGAGAAAGCGACGGTCAATCAAGACCGGCACGTTCCGAAAACACCGAGTCGCGATACGCAAGGTAAAGAGCGGCGCTAACCCAGAACAGACGGGGGGAGTCCAGCCGCTCAGTCCCTTGCGGCGCGGCTGCTTGGCGCAATCCGCCGGACAGCAACTTGCGAGCGAAAGGCTAAACGGCCATCTGCCCCAAAACGACCATTGGCCGAGAGGCAGTCGATGGTCGGCTGGATTGGATTCGGGTCCGAAAAAAAGCCGCCCTCGGGCGGCTTTTTCGTGATGTGGAAGTGATGGACGGTGATTACTTGACGATCTGGTTCAGCTCGCCCTTGGCGTAACGTTCAGCCATCTTGTCGAGGCCGATGGCCTTGATCTTGGCGGCCTGGCCGGCGGTACCGAAGGCTTCGAAGCGGGCCAGACAGATCTTCTTGGCGGCTTCGCGGGCCGGCTTGAGGTAGTCGCGCGGATCGAACTTGTCCGGGTGCTCGGTCAGGTAGCGGCGGATGGCGCCGGTCATGGCGAGGCGGATGTCGGTGTCGATATTGACCTTGCGCACGCCGTGCTTGATGCCCTTGACGATTTCCTCGACCGGCACGCCGTAGGTTTCCTTCATGTCGCCGCCGAATTCGCGGATCTCGGCGAGCAGTTCCTGCGGCACGGAAGACGAGCCGTGCATCACCAGGTGGGTGTTCGGGATGCGGGCGTGGATTTCGGCGATGCGGTCGATGGCCAGGATGTCGCCGGTCGGCTTCTTGGTGAACTTGTAGGCGCCGTGGCTGGTGCCGATGGCGATGGCCAGCGCGTCACAGTTGGTCTTCTTGACGAAATCGGCGGCCTGCTCGACGTCGGTCAGCAGGTCTTCGCGGGTCATGTGGCCTTCGGCGCCGTGGCCGTCTTCCTTGTCGGCCTTCATGGTTTCCAGCGAACCGAGGACACCGAGTTCGCCTTCGACGGAAACGCCGATAGCATGGGCGAATTCGGTGACCTTGCGGGTCACTTCGACGTTGTATTCATAGGTCGCGACGCTCTTGCCGTCGGCCTGCAGCGAGCCGTCCATCATCACCGAGGTGAAGCCGGAGCGGATCGCGGCCATGCACACGGCCGGGCTCTGGCCGTGGTCCTGGTGCATGACGATGGGGATGTTGGGGTAGGCTTCGAGGGCGGCCAGGATCTGGTGGCGCAGGAAGGGCTCGCCGGCGTATTTGCGGGCGCCGGCCGAGGCCTGCATGATGACCGGGGCGTCGACCTGGGCGGCGGCTTCCATGATGGCCCAGACCTGTTCCATGTTGTTGACGTTGAAGGCGGGCAGACCGTAGCCGTTTTCGGCGGCATGGTCGAGCAGTTGGCGCATGGATACGAGCGGCATGGGAACTCCTGTTCGGTTTCGTGTTTAGCTGATTGGTCTATTTTACAGACCTAGTTGATTTGGTGCTCGCCGACGCGGACGATCTTCAGCGTGTTGGTGCCGCCCACGCAGCCAATCGGCTCGCCGATGGTCAGCGCGATCAAGTCGCCTTTCTCTACGACACCACGGTCGATCAGGAGTTGCTCGGCTTCGGCCAGCAACAGGTCGCGGTCGGTGTGCTGCTGCTTCATCGGCAGCGGGCAGACGCCGCGGTAGAGGACCATGCGGCCGACCGATTCGGCATCCGGGGTCAGCGCGTAGATCGGCACGCCGCAGTTCAGGCGGCTCATCCACAGCGCCGTCGAGCCGGACTGGGTCAGTGCGGCAATGGCCTTGACCTTGAGGTGATGCGCCGTCCAGATCGCCGCCATGGCGATCGACTGGTCGATGCGGGTGAACACGCGGTCGAGGAATTCGCGGTCGAGGGTGACTTCGGCCGAGCGCTCGGCCTCGACGCAGATGCGGGCCATCGATTCGACGACCTCGACCGGGTACTTGCCGGCGGCGGTTTCGGCCGACAACATCACCGCATCGGTGCCATCGAGCACGGCATTGGCGACGTCGGAGACTTCGGCGCGGGTCGGCACCGGCGACTGGATCATCGATTCCATCATCTGCGTCGCGGTGATGGTCAGCTTGTTCTTGTCGCGGGCCAGGCGGATCATCTTCTTCTGCAGGGCCGGCACCGAGGCGTCGCCGACTTCGACGGCGAGGTCGCCGCGGGCGACCATGACGCCGTCGGAGGCGTCGAGGATTTCTTCCAGGTTGGTCACCGCCTCGACCCGCTCGATCTTGGCGATCAGCACGGCGCTGCTGCCGGCGGCGCGCAGCAGCTGGCGGGCCATGTACATGTCGGCAGCACTCTTCGGAAAGGAGACGGCGACGAAATCGACGCCGATCTGCGCCGCCGTCTTGATGTCGTCCATGTCCTTGGCGGTCAGCGCCGGCGCGGTCAGGCCGCCGCCCTGGCGGTTGATGCCCTTGTTGTTCGAGAGCTCGCCGCCGACCAGCACGCGGGTGTGGATTTCCGGGCCGCGCACGCCGGTGACCTCGAGCTTCAGGCGGCCGTCGTCGAGGAGCAGGATGTCGCCATGGACGACGTCCTTGGGCAGATCCTTGTAGTCAAGGCCGACGCGTTCCTGGTTGCCCAAGGGGCAGGTGGCATCGAGGGTGAAGGCGGCGCCGACGGCCAGCGTGATCTTGCCATCGGCAAACTTGCCGACACGAATCTTCGGTCCCTGCAGGTCGCCGAGGATGCCGATGGTCCGGCCATATTTGGCGGCAGCGGCGCGGATGCCTTCGGCGCGCGCCTTGTGGTCGTCGGCCGTGCCGTGCGAGAAATTCATCCGGACCACATCGATGCCGGCGTGGACCATGCGTTCAAGGACTTCCGGGGTCGACGAGGCGGGTCCCAGCGTGGCGACGATCTTGGTGTGGCGGGTCATGTCTCTTCCCTTCCCTGGTTTTTATTTGGTTTTGGGCGTTTTTTCGCGTCGACCGCAGCAATGCCACGGTCGACCGTATTTTTTGACTTATTTTGCCGCGCGCTCTTCGAGCACGGCGATGGCCGGCAGGGTCTTGCCTTCAAGGAATTCCAGGAAGGCGCCACCGCCGGTCGAGATGTAGCCGACGTCGTCGGCGATGTGGAACTTGGCGATGGCGGCCAGCGTGTCGCCGCCGCCGGCGATCGAGAAGGCCTCGGAATGGGCGATGGCCGAGGACAGCATCTTGGTGCCGCCGGCGAACTGCGGCAGTTCAAAGACGCCGACCGGGCCGTTCCAGACGATGGTGCCGGCGTTGGCGATAATCTCGGCCAGCTTGGCGGCGGTCTTCGGGCCGACGTCGAGGATGCGGTCGTTGGCATGCACGTCCTCGACCGGGATCTTGTTGGCGCGGGCCAGGGCCGAGACTTCGTCGGCGACGACGACGTCGGTCGGCAGCGGCACTTCGGCGCCGCGCTGCTTCATGATGTCCATGATGGCGTGGGCTTCCTTGACCAGGTCAGGCTCGGCCAGCGACTGGCCGATGCGCTTGCCGTCGGCGAGCAGGAAGGTGTTGGCGATGCCGCCGCCGACGATCAGCTGGTCGACCTTGTCGGCCAGCGACTTGAGGATGGTCAGCTTGCTGGACACCTTGGAGCCGCCGACGATGGCGACCAGCGGGCGCTTCGGGTTGTGCAGGGCCTTGCCCAGGGCGTCGATTTCGGCGCCCATCAGGATGCCGGCGCAGGCCACCGGGGCGTACTTGGCGATGCCGTGGGTGGTCGCTTCGGCGCGGTGGGCGGTGCCGAAGGCGTCATTGACGTAGATGTCGCACAGCTTGGCCATCTTCTGGGCCAGTTCTTCGTTGTTCTTCTTTTCGCCCTTGTTGACGCGGCAGTTTTCGAGCAGCACGACTTCGCCCGGCTTGACCTCGAAGCCGCCGTCGACCCAGTCCTGGATCAGGCGGACCGGCGTCTGCAGCAGCTGGCCGAGGCGCACGGCAACCGGCATCAGGCTGTCTTCCGGCGTCAGTTCGCCCTCGGTCGGGCGGCCGAGGTGGGAGGTGACCATCACCGCCGCGCCCTTTTCCAGGCAGTACTTGATCGAGGCCAGCGAGGCGCGGATGCGGGTGTCCTCGGTGATGTTGCCGGCCTCGTCCTGCGGCACGTTCAAGTCGGCGCGGATGAAGACGCGCTTGCCGGAAACATCGAGGTCGGTGAGTTTGATGACGTTCATTGTCTGCTCCAGAGATTGAGGTTAGTTATCTTGTTGTGGCCACCGGCGCGACCAGTGGTCGGCCACTTCCAGCATGCGGTTGGCGAAGCCCCATTCGTTGTCGAACCAGACGAACAGGTTGACCAGGTGGGTGCCGGCGGTGCGCGTCTGGCTGCCGTCGACGATGGCCGAATGGGGGTCGTGATTGAAATCGATCGAGGCGTGCGCTGCCTCGGAATAGGCGACCAGTTTCTTCAGCGAACCTTTGGCGGCGTCGGCGAGCAGCGTATTGATACTGTGTGCCGAGACCGGGCGCTGGGTGCTGATGCTCAGGTCGATGGCCGAGACATTGGTGGTCGGGACGCGGATCGCCTTGGCCTGGACGCGGCCGGCCAGCTGCGGCAGCAGGCGCTCGACACCGCGGGCCAGCCCGGTCGACACCGGGATGATCGACTGCATCGCCGAGCGGGTACGGCGCAGGTCGTCGTGATGGTAGCCGTCGATCAGCGGTTGGTCGTTCATGACCGAATGCAGCGTCGTCAGCAGCGCCTGTTCGACGCCGACTTCGCGGTCGAGCAGGGCGAGCAGCGGGACGATGGCGTTGGTCGTGCAGGAAGCGGCGGAAACCAGGCGCTCGCTGCCGGTCAGGCTATTCTGATTGATGCCGGCGACGATGGTCGCATCGACATCGTCGGCGCTGAAACCGGGGTGCGAGAGCAAGAGGCGTGGGCAGCCGGCGGCGATGAATCTGGCCAATTCCTGGCGTCGACCGTAGCAACCCGAGGCTTCGACCAGCAGGTCGATGTTCAGGCCGCGCCAGTCGACTTCTTCCGGGGTGCGGGCGTGGCTCACTTCGATGGCCTGGCCGTCGATCAGCAGGCGACCCGCTTCAACGTCGACGCTGCCGGCGAAGCGGCCGTGCGTCGAGTCGTAGCGGGTCAGGTAGGCCATGCTGTCGAGCTTGGCCGGTTCGTTGATGGCAACGACCTGCAAATCGTGGGCGACCGGCGATTCGAGCAGGGCACGCAGGAAGCAGCGGCCGATCCGACCGTAACCGTTGATGGCAAGACGCAGGGGAGAATTCTGGCGCACGTTCCGTTGATGCCTTAGGGAGCCGGGGAAACAAAAGGGGCCTTGCGGCCCCTTTTATCGAACAAACAGCTTACTTGGCGGCCATCCAGGCACGGGCGGCGTCAAGCATGCGGCAGGAGTAGCCCCACTCGTTGTCGTACCAGGCCAGCACCTTGACCAGCGTGCTGCCGTCTTCGCCCTGGATGACACGGGTCTGGGTGGCGTCGAAGGTCGAGGAGACGGTGGTGTGGTTGAAGTCAGAGGAGACCAGCGGCTCGTTGTTGACGTCAAGCACACCCTTGAGCGGGCCGTTGGCGGCGGCGGTCATCAGGGCGTTGATTTCTTCCTTGGTGGTGCTGCGGCCGGCCGTGAAGGTCAGGTCAACCAGCGAAACGTTGATGGTCGGCACGCGTAGCGCGAAACCGTCGACCTTGCCCTTCAGCTCCGGCAGCACCAGGCCGACAGCCTTGGCGGCGCCGGTCTTGGTCGGGATGATGTTGGCGGCGGCGGCACGGGCGCGGCGCAGGTCCTTGTGACGGACGTCGACGGTGACCTGGTCGTTGGTATAGGCGTGGATGGTGGTCATCAGGCCCTGCTTGATGCCGATGCTGTCGGACAGGATCTTGGCGACCGGGGCCAGGCAGTTGGTCGTGCACGAAGCATTGGAGACGACGGTCATGTCGGCCTTCAGGGCGCCTTCGTTGACGCCGACGACGATGGTGGTATCGACGTCGTCACCGCCCGGGGCGGAAATCAGCACGCGCTTGGCGCCCTGTTCGAGCAGGGCCTGGGCCTTGGCCTTGGAGGTGTAGGCGCCGGTGCATTCGAGCAGCAGGTCGACGCCATGGTCGGCCCAGTTGATGTCCTTGGGGTTCTTGGTCGAGTAGAAGGCGATCTTCTTGCCGTCGATGATGATGCAGTTTTCACCCTCGGTCTCGACGGCGGTGCGGAAACGGCCGTGCGTGGTGTCGTATTTCAGCAGGTGGGCATTGGTGGCCAGGTCGCCGGAGGCGTTGATGGCGACGACGTCGAACTCGTTCTGCAGGCCCTGCTCGTAGATGGCGCGCAGCGTGCAGCGACCGATACGACCAAAACCGTTGATTGCAACCTTGATAGCCATGAATCTAACTCCCTCTCTAAAAAATCAGGACAACAGCGCCTTGGCCGTCTTGACGACGTTGGCGACGGTGAAACCGAACAATTCGAACAGCTGGCCGGCCGGGGCGGATTCGCCGAAGCGGTTGATGCCGACCACGGCACCGTGCAGGCCGACGTACTTGCGCCAGAAGTCCGGATGCGCCGCCTCGATGGCGACGCGCTTTTCGCTGCTGCCGAGGACGGACGCCTTGTAGTCGGCGGACTGGCGATCGAAGACGTTGGTGCAGGGCATCGAGACAACGCGGCTGGCGATGCCTTCGCCGGCCAGCGCGGCCTGGGCGTCGAGCGCCAGCTTGATTTCGGAGCCGGTGGCGATGAAGGTGATCAGGGCCTCACCGGCGCAGTCGGAGAGCACGTAGCCGCCCTTGGCGATATCGGCGTCGGCAACCTTCTGCGTCACGGTCGGCAGGTTCTGCCGGGACAGGGCGAGCAGGCTCGGGCCGTCGGTGCGGTCGACCGCCGAGGTCCAGGCGATGGCCGTTTCGGTTGCGTCGGCCGGGCGCCAGACGTCGAGGTTGGGGATGATGCGCAGGCTGGGGATGTGCTCGACCGGCTGGTGCGTCGGGCCGTCCTCGCCGAGGCCGATCGAATCGTGGGTATAGACCATGATCTGGCGCTGCTTCATCAACGCGGCCATGCGGATGCCGTTGCGGGCGTAGTCGGAGAAGACCAGGAAGGTCGCCGTGTAGGGCAGCAGGCCGCCGTGCAACGCGATGCCGTTGGCGATGGCCGTCATGCCGAATTCGCGCACGCCGTAGTAGCAGTAGTTGCCGCCCTCGGTGCGGGTGACGCCTTTGCTGCCCTTGACGAAGGTCAGATTGGAGCCGGCCAGGTCGGCCGAGCCGCCGAAGATTTCCGGCACGGCCGGGACCAGCGCGGCGATGGCGTTCTGCGAAGCCTTGCGGGTGGCGATGTTCTCGGCCTTGTCGCGGCAGGCGGCGACGTAGGTCGCCTTGGTCGTCGCCCAGTCGGCCGGCAACTCGCCCTTGATGACGCGGCGCTCGAACTCGGCGGCGGCGGCCGGGAAGGCGGCGCGGTAGGCGGCGAAACGGCTGTTCCAGTCGCCTTCGACGGCAGCGCCGTCGGCCTTGCGATCCCAGGCGGCGTAGACGTCGGCCGGGATCTCGAACGGGGCATGTTCCCAGCCGATGTACTCGCGGGCGGCGGCGATTTCGTCCTTGCCGAGCGGGGCGCCGTGGCAGTCGTGCGAGCCCTGCTTGTTCGGCGCGCCGGCGCCGATCGTCGTCTTGCAGCAGATCAGGCTCGGCTTGTCGGTGACTGCCTTGGCGGCGAGCAGGGCTTGCTCGACGGCTTCGGCGTCATGGCCGTCGACGTCGGCGATGACGTGCCAGCCGTAGGATTCGAAACGGCCCGGGGTGTGGTCGGTGAACCAGCCTTCGACATGGCCGTCGATCGAGATGCGGTTGTCGTCCCAGAAGGCGATCAGCTTGCCCAGGCCAAGCGTGCCGGCCAGCGAGCAGGCTTCGTGCGAGACGCCTTCCATCAGGCAGCCGTCGCCGAGGAAGACGTAGGTGTTGTGGTCGACGATGGTGTGACCGGGCTTGTTGAATTCGGCGGCCAGCACCTTCTCGGCCAGCGCGAAGCCGACGGCGTTCGTAATGCCCTGGCCAAGCGGTCCGGTCGTCGTTTCGACGCCGACGGTAATGCCGTATTCCGGGTGGCCGGCCGTCTTCGAGTGCAACTGGCGGAAATTCTTCAGGTCGTCGATGGAGAGATCGTAGCCGGTCAGATGGAGCAGGGCGTAGATCAGCATCGAGCCGTGGCCGTTCGACAGCACGAAGCGGTCGCGGTCCGGCCACTGCGGGTTGGCCGGGTTGTGGCGCAGGTGACGGCGCCAGAGGACTTCGGCGATTTCCGCCATGCCCATCGGCGCACCGGGGTGACCGGAATTCGCCTGCTGGACGGCGTCCATGGCGAGGGCGCGGATGGCGCCGGTCAGGGGAGAAAACTTGGGGAGGGTGCTGACGCTCATGTCCGGAAATCCAGCCTGCTGAAAAGGCTAAATTATCCGGGAAAACCCCGATTTTGGGTAGGGCGAGTTGCGCCGGAAGGCGGTTTTCGGGCTCGCTACCGATCAGTTTTTATGAATTCTGAATTCATGTTCGCTGAACTCCCGGTAGCGGCCGAGCGGCGCGCCATCCGGGACGGCGCGCCGGAAGGTCGATCAGGCGGCGTGATAGGCAGTGACGCGGTCCACCTCGTTGCGCGAACCGAGGATGACCGGCACGCGCTGATGCAGCTTTTCCGGCGCGATGTCGAGGATGCGCTGGCGGCCGGTCGTCGCCGCGCCACCGGCCTGCTCGACGAGCAGCGCCATCGGGTTGGCCTCGTACATCAGGCGCAGCTTGCCGCCCTTGTCCTTGAGCTTGCTGTCGATCGGGTACATGAAGATGCCGCCGCGGGTCATGATGCGGTGCACGTCGGCGACCATCGAGGCCACCCAGCGCATGTTGTAGTCCTTGCCGAGCGGACCATCGCTGCCGGCCTGCATTTCGGCGACGTAACGCTGGACCGGCGCCTCCCAGAAGCGCTGGTTCGCCATGTTGATGGCGAATTCCTTGGTGTCGGCGGGAATTTGCACGTTTTCCTGGCTCAGCACGAACTGCCCCTGCTCGCGGTCGAGCGTGAAGACGACGACGCCGTCGCCGACGGTCAGGACTAGCAGCGTGGTCGGGCCGTAAACCGCGTAACCGGCCGCGACCTGTGCCGTTCCCGGCTGCAGGAAAGCGGCTTCGGCCGCTTCCGGCGTCGACAGGTCGGCGCCTTCCGGGCATTTGAGCACCGAGAAGATGGTGCCGATCGAGACGTTGACGTCGATGTTCGACGAGCCGTCGAGCGGATCGAAGGTCAGCAGGTACTCGCCTTGTGGATAGCGGTTGGGAACCAGGTGCGGCAGATCCATTTCCTCGGAGGCCATGGCGGCGAGGTGGCCGCCCCATTCATTGGCGTCGAGCAGGATTTCGTTGGACAGCACGTCGAGCTTCTTCTGGGCTTCGCCCTGCACGTTGTCGCTGCCGGCTTCGCCGAGGACGCCGCCGAGGCCGCCCTTGCCGATGGCGATGGAAATGGCCTGGCAGGCGCGCGAGACGATTTCGATCAGGAACTTCAGGTCGCCGGTGATGACGCCCTTGTTGCGTTGCTCTTCGGTGAGATAGCGTGCCAGCGTGCGCTGTGCCATGGTAACTCCTGCCTCAATGACAAAGGCCGGATTTTACTCTGCCGGGCAGCGGGCGTGCAGGTAGGCGAAGGCGGCGGCGCTGGTCAGCGGCTTGCTGAACAGGAAGCCCTGGACTTCGTCGCAGCCGTTGGCGCGCAGCAATTCCAGCTGGTCCTCGGTCTCGACGCCTTCGGCAATGACCTGCAGGCCAAGGGAGTGGGCCAGGGCGATGGTGCCGAAGGCGATGGCCCGGTCGTTGAGATCGGTTTCGATGTCGGCGACGAAGGAGCGGTCGATCTTCAGGTGATCGATCGGGAAGAGCTTCAGGTAGGCGAGAGAGGAATAGCCGGTGCCAAAATCGTCGATGGCCAGCGTGACGCCCATGCGGCCGAGGCTTTCAAGAATCCGGATGGCTTCCTGCGGGCTTTCCATCACCGAGCTTTCGGTGATTTCGAGTTCCAGCAGTTCGGGGGGGAGGCCGGAGGTGATCAGGGCGTTGGCCACGGTTTCGCAGAAGTCGCGCCGGCGCAGTTGGCGGGCGGAGACGTTGACGGCAATGCGCAGCGGCGGCAATCCGGCATCGATCCAGTGCTTCATTTCACGGCAGGCGTTGTTCAGTACCCATTCGCCGATGTCGACGATCAGGCCGCTTTCCTCAGCGACCGGAATGAAGCGGGCCGGCGAGATCAGGCCCTCGGTCGGGTGGTGCCAGCGGGCCAGCGCCTCGACGCCGATCGGCGTCACGTCGCCGGCGCGTAGCTGGGGCTGGAAGCACAGGGCCAGTTCATTGCGGGCAATGGCATGGCGCAGCTTGTGCTCGATGTTCAGGCGCTCGGAAGTGGCCAGGTTCATTTCGCTGGCAAAGAACTGGTAGTTGTTCCGGCCAGCCGCCTTGGCGTGGTACATCGCCGTATCGGCGTTTTTCAGGATGATGTCGCCGTCCGGGCCGTCGTCCGGGAAAATGCTGATGCCGATCGACGGGCTGGTGTGCAGTTCGTGGCCGTTGGCCTCGATGGCCGACGACAGGGCGGCGATGATCTTGCCGGCGACCGTTGCGGCATCGGCCGGTACGTTGATGCCGGGCAGAATGATGACGAATTCGTCGCCTCCCAGGCGGGCGACGAAATCGGTTTCGCGAATGACGCTGGACAGCCGGCAGGCCACCTCGCGCAGCAACTCGTCGCCGACCTGGTGCCCCAGCGTGTCGTTGATGATCTTGAAACGGTCAAGATCGAGGAACATGATCGCCACTTTCCAGCCGTGACGGCGGGATTCCGGCAATAGCTGGGCGAGACGCATCAGCAGCGCCAGGCGATTGGGCAGGCCGGTCAGCGCATCATGCTGGGCGATGTGCCGCATGCGCTCCTCGGTTTGCTTGCGTTCGGTAATGTCGGCCAGGATCCAGACGTAATGGGCTGGCATGCCGCTTTGCGGATCGTCGACCCGATTGACGCGCGTGCCGGCCGGAAAGCTGTCGCCATTCTTGCGCGTGACATTGAGTTCCCCGCTCCACGAGCCGCGCTGGGCCACCTCTTCCTGGAACACTTCCTGGGACTGGTCCTGTTCCAGGTTGACCAGGCCGAAGACGGTCTGCCCGATCAATTCGAACGACTCGTAGCCGCTCATCTGGGTGGTGGCCGGATTGATGGTCAGGATGCGATGCGCTTCATCGGTGAAAATGATGCCGGCCGGGGTATGGGTATAAACCTTTTGCGCCAACTGCTCACGTTCGGCGCTGGTGCGCCGCTCGGTGATGTCGGTATAGGTGGTGACGAAACCGGCCGGCTGCTGATCGATCCATAGCGGTTCGCTCTGGACGAGATGAGTCTGGCCATGCAGGCTGTTGCGCTCGTAGGTATGGCGCTCGAATTTTCTGGCCTGCGCAGTTAATCGGTCGACTATCTGCTCGATGTCGCCGGAACCGTATTCGCCCCGCGCGACCGAAATCCGGATCAGTTCGGAAAAGTGCGCGCCTTCCCGGATGGCCTCCGCCGGCAGATTCAGGATATTCACGAATCCCCGATTCCAGACCTGCAGGCGCAGATTTTCGTCGAACACGCCGATGCCTTGCGGCATGCTTGATACCGCGGCCTGGAGATAAGCCAGTTTACGGCCGGTATCGGCAGATTGCGATGAGGACGTTTCCGGCAGGGTCAAGGGAGTTGGCGCAGCAAGTTGGTAACTCTCAATGATAGCTCAGGCCGCCATCTCGTGCTATTGGCCTGATATTTTTTATATATGTCATTTAACTGGCAAAATCTGTCCATTTGATAGAGCAGCCTATCGAAGCGATCTGTTCCCTGGGGCCTTTGCCGCTGCGGGCGATTTCGCACATGGCTTCATACAGTTCGCGGCGGGCGTCGGGCGGCCCCGGGTTGCGCCCGGAGGCATCGAGGCGGCCGCGGTACTGCAGTTCGAGACGGGCGTTGTAGCCGAAGAAATCCGGGGTGCATACCGCCCCGTAGGCTTTGGCGATGGCCTGGGTTTCGTCATAGAGGTAGGGAAAGGGAAAAGCGAGTTCGGCGGCCCAGCGGCGCATGGCCGCCGGCGAATCTTCAGGGTAGGCGGTGACATCGTTGCTCATGATCGCCACACAGCCGATGCCGTGGCCGGCCAGAGCGCGGCAGTCACGGATCAGGCGGTCGATGACCGCCTTGACGAAGGGGCAGTGGTTGCAGATGAACATGACCAGCAGGCCGTTCGGGCCGCGGTAGCTGGCCAGGCTGTAGCGCCGGCCGTCGACGCCGGGCAGGTCGAAGTCGATGGCCGGCTGGCCGAAAGCGCACACCGGTGGGTTCAAAGCGACCATGTTTCTCCACTCCAAAACGCATTTCGCCCATAATAGCACCGATGAATTTGCCCCGTTTTTACTGCCGTGAAGCGCTCTCGCCGGGGGCGCATGTCGAACTTCCCGAACCCGTGGCCCGCCATGCGGTGCGTGTATTGCGCCTGCCGCCCGGGGCGCCGATGGTGCTTTTCGACGGGCGCGGCGGCGAGTATCCGGCGCATATCGAACGCATCGAGCGCGATCGCGTCTATGCCGAGCTGGCTGCCTGGCAGGATATCGAGCGCGAGTCGCCGCTGGCCATCACCCTGGTCCAGGCGCTGCAGGCCGGTGACAAGATGGATTTCACCATCCAGAAGGCGGTTGAGCTTGGCGTCCGCGACATCGCGCCGGTCGAGAGCCGGCGCAGCGTGCTGCGCCTGGCTGGCGAGCGTGCCGCCAAGCGGGTGGCCCATTGGCAGGGCGTGGCCGCGTCGGCCTGCGAGCAGTGCGGGCGTAACCAGGTGCCTCTGGTAGCGCCGCTGGAGAAACTGGAAAACTGGCTGGCCCGGCCGGCTGACGGCGTCCGGCGCCTGATGCTGGCGCCGGATGCCGAACAGACGCTGGCGGCGATTCCGCCGGCCAGGGCGGTGCAGCTGCTGATCGGGGCTGAAGGGGGGCTGGACCCGCAGGAAATGCTCGCGGCGCGACAGGCCGGTTTTCAGGCCGTGCGCCTCGGTCCCCGCGTTCTGCGCACGGAAACCGCCGGCTTGGCCGCCTTGGCGGCGATGCAGGCCTTGTGGGGCGATTTCAGGGAGGGGTAGGCGATGTTTGAATCAGCCGAGTTGGGGCACAAGGTCGACAAGGAAACTTTCAAGACCGAAGTGCCGAAGTTGCGTGCCGAGTTGCTCGACGTCCAGTACGACATGCTGGAAAAAAAGGAATTTCCGGTCGTCATCCTGATCAGCGGGGTCGACGGCAGTGGCAAGGGTGAAACCATCAACCTGCTTTATTCCTGGATGGACCCGCGCCACCTCTCGACGCTGGCCTTTTCGGCGCCGACCGACGAGGAAATCGCCCGTCCCTACATGTGGCGCTATTGGCGTGCCTTGCCGCCGAAGGGCAAGGTCGGCATCTTTGCCGGCTCTTGGTATTCGCAGCCGATTACCGACCGGATCGGTGGCAATTTGCGCCGTTCCGATCTCGACAAACGGCTCGACGACATCAACCGCTTCGAGGCCATGCTGGTTAATGAAGGGGCGCTGGTCCTGAAATTCTGGTTCCATCTTTCCCGGGAAGGGCAGAAGGCACGCCTCAAGGCCCTCGAGAAAGATCCGCGCACGGCTTGGCGGGTGACCAAGGAAAGCTACGATCGCCTGAAGACCTACAACAAACTTCAGGAGGTGGCTGGCCATGTACTGCGCATCACCAACACGGCGCATGCGCCGTGGATCATTGTCGAGGGCACCGACGACGAATACCGCTCGTTGACCGTCGGTCGCATCGTCCTCGAGGCGATGAAACGCCGCCTGAGCCAGGAGGGCGTGCAGCACGTGCCGGTGGCGCCGCCGATCATCCATTCGATTGACCGGAAGAATGTGCTGACCGAGCTCGATCTGACGCAGAAGCTGGCCAAGAAGAGTTATGAAACGCAACTGGCCAAGTACCAGGCCCGGCTGTCGGAGCTGGTGCGCAATCCGAAATTCGTTGGCAAGCGCTCGCTGGTGCTGGTTTTCGAAGGTTCCGATGCGGCCGGCAAGGGCGGCAGCATCCGCCGCGTCGCTTCGGCCATGGATGCCCGGCAGTACCAGATCGTGCCGATTGCCGCGCCGACCGAGGAAGAGCGGGCCCAGCCCTATCTCTGGCGTTTCTGGCGCCACCTGCCGCGGATCGGGCGGGCAGCGATTTTCGACCGCTCATGGTATGGCCGCGTGCTGGTCGAGCGGGTCGAAGGCTTTTGTGCCGAAGCCGACTGGCTGCGCGCCTACGCCGAGATCAACGATTTCGAGCACCAGCTGGTCGATGCCGGGGTCATTGTCGTCAAGTTCTGGCTGCAGATCAGCGCCGACGAACAGCTGCGCCGCTTCAAGGAGCGCCAGGACACCGAATTCAAGCGCTTCAAGATCACCGACGAGGACTGGCGCAACCGCGACAAGTGGGACGATTACGTGTCGGCGGTCTGCGACATGGTCGACCGCACGTCAACCGGGCTGGCGCCCTGGACGTTGGTCGAGGCCAACGACAAGAACTTCGCCCGGGTCAAGGTATTGAAAACCCTGTGCGAGCGTCTGGAAACGGCGCTCAAGGACGACGACGGAAAATATACGGAAAAATGAGCGATACCCCTTACGACGAGCATTTCGTTTCCTGGTTCCGGGCCGTGACGCCCTACATCAACGCCTTTCGCGGCCGGACCTTCGTCATTGCCTTCGGCGGCAAGGCCGTGATGAGCGAGTTCGCCAAGACGCTGGCCTACGACGTCAACCTGCTGGTCAGCCTGGGCATCCGGCTGGTCCTGGTGCATGGCGCCCGGCCGCAGATCGAGGAAGAGCTGCGCGAGAAGAACCTGGACTCGGTCTATCACCGGGGCTATCGGGTGACCGATGCGGCGGCGCTCGACTGCGTGCTCGACGCCGTCGGCAGCGTCTATCTCGAAATCGAGGCCATGCTGTCGCAGGGCTTGCCCAATACGCCGATGGCCAACAGCCGGATCCGCGTGATCGGCGGCAATTTCATCACCGGCCAGCCGATCGGCGTGCTCGACGGCATCGACATGCATTACGCCGGCAAGGTGCGCAAGGTGGACGCCGAGGGCATCAACGCCCAGCTCGGTCTCGGCAACATCGTGCTGCTCAATTGCGAGGGGCCGTCGCCGACCGGTGAAATCTTCAACCTGCAGATGGAAGAAGCGGCCGAGGCCGTGGCGGTGGCGATCAAGGCCGACAAACTGGTTTACCTGACCGACAGCACCGGCGTCACCGACCAGGGCGGCGAACTGCTCGACGAGATGACGGCCGACGAGGCCTCGCAATTGCTGCGCGAGGCCGCCTGGCTGTCGGCCGACATCAAACGCTACCTGCCCTGCGCCGTGCGCGCCAGCCGGACCGGCGTCGGCCGGGTGCACCTGATCGGCTTCGAGCAGGACGGCGCCCTGCTCCGCGAACTATTTACCCATGATGGTGTCGGTACGGTGGTGACGCGGGAGTCGCTGGAAAACATCCGCGAAGCGAAGCCGGACGATATCGCCGCGCTGATCGCGCTGATCGAACCGATGGAACAGGAGGGCATCCTGGTGCATCGGCCGCGCGAACTGCTCGAACGCGAAATCGACCGTTTCTCGATCATGCTGCACGACGGCATCATCGTCGGCTGCGCGGCGCTGTACACGCATTCCGAAGACGAGGCGGAACTGGCCTGCCTGGCAGTCAGCGCCGAGCATCGCGAATGGGGCTACGGCGAGCAGTTGATGGTGCGCATCGAGCAGCGCGCCCGCAAGGCCGGCATCAAGCGCCTGTTCGTGCTGACCACGCGGACCGAGCACTGGTTCGTCGAGCGCGGCTTCAAGCTGGGTTCGGTCGACGATCTGCCGGCCAACAAGCGCGACATGTACAACTATCAACGGCGCTCCAAGGTGCTGTTCAAGACCTTATAATTTCGCCCAATCTATTTCATGGAGTTTCAAATGGCACGTACCGTCAATTGCATCAAGCTCGGCCGCGAGGCTGAAGGTCTCGACCTGCCGCCCTATCCCGGCGAACTCGGCAAGCGCATCTTCGAGAACGTTTCGAAGGAAGCCTGGGCGCAGTGGATCAAGATGCAGACGATGATCATCAACGAGAATCGCCTGAATCTGGTCGATGCCAAGCATCGCAAATATCTGGCCGAGCAGCTGGAAAAGCATTTCTTCGGCGAGGGCGCCGACCAGGTGCAGGGCTACGTGCCGCCGAAGGCCTGATCAGGCCTCTGCACCGGACCAACCCCGCTGCGGCGGGGTTTTGTTTTTTCAGGCCACCCGGTGCGCGAGCCAGGCGAGCAGCATGCCGCCGGGCAGGGCGACGGCGGCCAGGATGAGGCTGGTCCGCCGGAGGCCGGCGGCCTGTTCGGCGATGAATTGCTCCATGCCGTCGAACAATTCGGGAAAAGCGGCGATGTCGCTGTGGTTCGGCTTGTCCATGTCGGGTTTCCAGTGAAGCGAATGACGTCACTATCGCCAGCCAATATTGCATGGACGTGACGACGCGGCGAGGTAGATGTCACGCCTTCGTAACAGAGCCGACATAGTCTGATGGCCTTCATCTTTGTGCTATCGGGTAATTGCGTGCTCAAGAACGGAATCGGGTATTTGCTGGGCAGGTTGGGTTTTCGTGGCTTGTTCGTGTTGATTGGCGGCGTGTTCAGCGCCGCCTTTCTGGCAGTTTCGCTGCCACATTTGCTGATGCGCTGGGAAAGCATGCGTGGCGCCGAGGAGCGGCTGGAGGCGATTCGCCAGACCGAGGCCACGCGAGGGCTGATCGCTGAATTGCAGCGCCGGCGCGCCCTGCTGTTCTTCGCCGGGGCGGGGGATGCGGCGGCGCAGGCGGAAATTGCCCGAAATGACCGGTCGACCGCCGGGCCCGCCGCCGACGATGACCTGCGGGCCCTGGCTACCGTATCTCCGGAGGAGAGCGCCGGGCGCAAGCGCATGCAGGTATTCGCCAGTTTTGGCGAGCAGATCGAAAAACTGCAAAGGCAGACCACCGAACGTCTGACGGGCGGCATGCGCGACAACGCCGGGTTGCAAGCGGTGTCCGGTGTCTGGCTCAATGATTTGCCCTTGTTGCGCGAATCGCTGGCCCGGCTGGAAGTGCTGGCCGGTGTGGCGGTGCGCGAAGGCATGGTGGCCGAGAAACTGCGTCCGGAACTGTCGGCGTCGATTGCCGTGGCGACGCATGCGCTGGCGGGCGTGCAGCGCGAACTGGCGCCGTTTGCCGAGCAGGACGGGGAACTGGCCCGGCTCAACGAGAAACTGGCTGCGCTGGCCGGCCAGTTTGAACTGACACGCACGCTGGCCTACGGCCTGGCCTTGAGCAGCACGGTCTATTCCGCGGCCGAGCTTGATCAGGCGATTGGCCAGCCGCTGGCCGAAGTCGGGGAAATTGCCGGGCAGAGCGAGCGGTGGCTGCTCTCCGGGCTGGCCGAGGAACTGGCCCAGGCGCACCGTCATCTGATCGTCACCCTGCTGCTCATCGCTGGCGGCATGCTGGTGTCGAGTTGTGGACTGTATCTGGCCTACGCCCGTCTGGCCTCGACCATCGAGGTGCTGGCCCGCGGCGCGCGGCAGCTGGCGACCGGCGATCTGTCGGTGACCATCGAACTGGCCGGCGAGGACGAGTTGCAGCGCATCGCCGCATCGCTGCGCGCCGTGCGCGACGGCCTGCGCAGCCTGATCGGCGACATCGCCAACAGCGCCCATGCGCTGACCAGCGGCTCGCTGTCCTTCGCCCAGACGGCGACCGCCTCGGCGGGGCGGGCACGCCGGCAGGAGGACGGCACGCTGCAGGTCGTCGCGGCGGTCGAGGAAGCCGGGCGGCAGGTCGACGAAATCGCCGAGGCGGCCGGTGAAAGCGACGCGGTGGCGCGCAGTTCGGACGAACTGGCGACCTCCGGCCTGATCTCGGTCAGCGTCGCGAAGGAGGTACTGGAGCAGATGAATGCCGATATCGTGCAGGCGACGGCCTGTCTGGATCGCATGGAAAGCGAGACGCGCCAGGTGGCGACGGTGGTCGCGGTGATCGCCGGGATTGCCGAGCAGACCAATCTGCTGGCGCTCAATGCGGCGATCGAGGCGGCGCGGGCCGGCGAGAGCGGCCGCGGCTTCGCCGTGGTGGCCGACGAGGTGCGCAAGCTGGCGGAGCGGACGGCGTTGAGCACCAAGGAGATCGGCCAGACGATCGGTCGCATGCAGGGTATCGCCGGCGAGACGGCGAACGCGGTGCGGACCGCGGCCAGCCATGTCGAGACAAGCAACGCCAAGGCTGGCGAAGCGGCAGCGGCGATGGGCCGGGTCCGCGACCAGGCCGGGCAGGTCGAGGTGGCCAGCACGCGGATCAACGCGGCCCTGGCGACGCATCGGCTGGAGACCAAGCGCATCGAGTCGCTGGTCGCCGGCATTGCCGAGCTGTCGCTGGAAAACGGCAAGGCGCTGACCGGCGCGGCCGATTCGGCCCGCTTGCTCGAAGGGCTGGCCGGCGATTTGCGCCAGGCCATCGGCAAATTCAGGCTGGCGGCCGGTTAGCCCACGGGCGGGCGGTGCCCCGGTGAAGCCGGGGCAACCCTGCGGTCGACCGGCGCCATCGGCCTTTTTTGCGCCGTCTAAAAGCGCCGCATCAGCAGGCGCCGGCCATCGACGGCGCTGTTGCGGATCTCGCTGAAGCCGAGATCGCGAAAGCGCCGGGTCCGGGCGGCTGAAACCAGGATACGGCCGCTGGGGAAGGTCTGCTCGATCCAGTCGATGCGCGCCTGGATCAGCGCCCGGCCGATGCCCTGCCCACGCTTTTCCGGGGCGACGGCCGAAAGGTAGAGAAGATGCGTCCGGCTCGCCCAGTCGGCGGCCTTGACGCCGCCGACGGCGAGCACTTCGCCGGCCTGCATGGCGACGAAGAAGCGGCGATAGAACACAGGATCGTCGCCCGTCATTTCGCGACTGACGCGTTGCGGATGGTAGCGCTCGGGGTCGCCAAAGGCGTTGACGATTAGCGTCACACAGGCGTCGACCAGCGCCGGGCTGCGGGTATCCAGCGTATCGAAACGAAGTTTGGCCATGGGGCGTTCAGGAGGTCGTGGCCGCCGCCCGGCGCAGCCGCCGGGACAGATCGGCCGCGTGGCTGGCCGCCTCGTGGTTGATTTCGGTTTGCCGCTGCCCGAAGGCGTCCCGCTCGCGACGGTTGCCGGTAGCGGCTTCGATGCTGCGCAGGCAACGCCAGCGCTGGCCGTGCCGGGTCGCGAACAGGCGCATCAGCGCCTTGGGGTGATGGACACGGCAGCAATAGCAGAACAGCAATTCGGTCATCGAAGTCTCCCGGTCTCGCAGAGGATTCAGGATGCGCCGGCGATGTTGCGGAAAGATGACGCGGCGTCGTGCCGGCTAGCGCTTTTGTGTCACAGCGATGAAACATCGGCTTTCTAAACTGGCTAGTCTGTTACCAAGGATGGAACGCGATGAATGTCATGGTGGATGACGAAGCTGTCGAATTGCAGTGGATCATGTCGGAAGGATTGCTGTGCCCCGTCTTTCAGCCGATTATCGATTTTCGCGTGCGGGCCATGCTCGGTTACGAGGCCCTGATTCGCGGCCCGGAGGGCAGTGCGCTGCAGCGGCCGGACCAGTTGTTTGCCGCTGCGGCGCGCCACGGCCTGGCCATGGAACTCGAACACGCCTGCCGCGAAGCCAGCTTGCGCTCCTTTGCGGCGCAGCGGCTGGCCGGTCGCCTGTTTCTCAACGTCACGCCGGACTGTCTGCTCGACCAGCGCCTGATCAACGGCCATACGCGGCAACTGCTCAGCGATCTCGGCATTGCCCCGAACCGCATCGTCCTCGAACTGACTGAAAACCAGCAGATCACCGACATGCCGGGGATCCAGGAGGCGCTGCTGCATTATCGCGGGCGCGGCTTCCAGATCGCCATCGACGATCTTGGCGAAGGCTTCGCCAATCTGCGCATGTGGTCCGAGCTGCGGCCGGAATTCGTCAAGATCGACAAGCACTTCGTGCACGGCATCGCCGACGACCGGATGAAATTCCACTTCGTGCGCGCCATGCAGGATCTGGCTGAAATCTGCAACGCTTCGCTGGTCGCCGAAGGGATCGAGCGCAACGACGATTTCATCTGCATCCGCGACATGGGCATCGCCTGCGGCCAGGGCTATTTCATCGCCCGGCCGGAAAGCCATCCGGTTCGCCAGTTGCCGGGTCAGACCCTGAACGCGCTCGACCAGCAATCCTTGTCCCTGTCGCCGATGACCGGCGGCCCAGGCAAGCTGCCGACGGCGCGCAATCTGGTCCGGCCGATCGATCCGGTGCCGATGAACGCGACCAATGCGACGGTCATCGACCGCTTCGAGGCCGATCCGGAACTCGATGTCCTGCCCGTCGTTCAGGGCACGCAGCCGGTCGGCATGATCAACCGCCACAGCATGATCGACCGCTTCGCCCGGCCTTTCCGCCGGGAGCTGTTCGGGCGCCGGAGCTGCGAACTGTTCATGGACCACGCGCCGCTGATCGTCGACCAGCACGCCACCATCCAGGAGCTGGCGATGATGCTGTCGATGGCCCCCAAGCACTATCTATTCGACGGCTTCATTGTCACCGGCGAGGGCAAGTACCTCGGCGTCGGCAGCAGCCACGACCTGATGGCGACGATCACCGAAATGCAGATCAGCGCCGCCCGCTATGCCAACCCGCTGACCCAGCTGCCGGGCAACGTGCCGATCAACGAACACGTCGACCGCATGCTCTCGGCCGGCACCCCCTTCGTCGCCGCCTACATCGATATCGACAACTTCAAACCCTACAACGACAGTTTCGGCTACCGGCGCGGCGACGACGTGATCCAGACCCTGGCCCGGCTGATCTGCGAAGTGACCGATGAGCAGCTGGATTTCGTCGGCCATATCGGCGGCGACGATTTCTTCGTCGTCTTCCGCAGCGTCGACTGGGAGATGCGTTGCTGGCAGCTGATTGGTTCCTTCGTCGAGGCGGTCGGCCAGATGCTCGGCGTCGAGGAACGCCTGCGCGGCGGCTACATGGCCGAGAACCGCCGGGGAGAGCTGAGTTTCCAGGCCTTGCCGACGCTGTCGATCGGCGTCGTGCGGATCGCTGCCGGCGAATGCGAATCGCACCGCGAAGTCGCCGCTGCCGCTTCGGCTGCCAAGAAGCAGGCAAAGAAAAAAGCCAAGGATGCCGCCAGCGAGCCGCTGAACGGCAGTCTGTTCGTCGAACGCCGGCGGATCGGCAATTTTGAGGCGATCCCGGCGGCCGGGCGCGTCTGGAACTGATCGCCGGGGGTCAGTAAAAAACCTTTTTCAGGTCGAGCGTCGCCTGCCGGCCGATGGCCGAGCGGTGCTGTTTCAGCCATTCCCAGGCGTGCTCGCGGCCGTTGTCGCGCAAATGTTCGAAGAAGGGCAGGTTGACCGCCAGCTTGCTTTCGCTCGGCAGTTCGCCCAAAAAGGCATCGGCGGTGATGGCGTGAAAGCGCAGGCGGTCGATGTGGCGCTCGAAACGCTGGGTCGGCAGCCACTTCGGCAGCCAGGATCGGTCGACCTGCTCGCGCAGGTGGGCGAACATCCGCATTTCGCGTAGGAAGGTCGAGTTGAACGAGAGTTCGAGCAGGCGCTGGCGGATATCCGCTGCCGAGGCCGGGGTTTCGACATAGCGGAGTGGCGTCAGCAGGATGAGCAGGAGAT
>CAMLHL010000010.1 GCA_946479855.1 uncultured Pseudomonadota bacterium | reverse complement strand
CGGAATTCAACCTCTTCTGCACGCAGTACATCGCCAGCCTGCTCGACCAGTCGCGTCGCCAGCTGCAACTGCAGTTCGCCCAGCGCGCCAGCGAGCAACAGACGCTCAATTCGCCGCTGGCCGGCATCGGTTCCCGTTCGCCGCTCACCGTCTCGCCCGAAACGCCGCTGCGCGTGGCGCTGGCGACCATGTCGGAAGCCGGCATCGGCTCCCTGGTGATCATCGACGAGGAGCGCAAGCCGGTTGGCGTGTTTACCCGCTCCGACCTGCTCGACCGCGTCGTGCTGAAGGATCTCTCGCTGGCCACGCCGATCGGCTACGCCATGTCGCCCGATCCCCTCATGCTCGAGGAACATGCAACGGCCTACGATGCGATGTTCGCCATGGCCACCCACGGCATCCGCCACGTGCTGGTTACCGATGCCGAGGGCAAGCTGACCGGCGTCGTTTCCGAGCGCGACCTCTTTTCGCTGCAACGGGTCGGCCTGCGCCAGATCCGCCAGGCCATCGACGGCGCCCGCAATGTCGAGGCGCTGCAGCAGGCGGCGGCCGACGTGCGCCAGCTGGCTTTCAACATGCTGGCCCAGGGGATCGGCTCCGAGCAGCTGACCCAGTTCATCTCGGCGCTCAACGATGCGCTGACCCGCCGCGTCATCCAGCTCAATCTGGAAAGGCACAATTTCGACGGCATCGAGTGGGCCTGGCTGGCCTTCGGTTCGGAAGGCCGCGACGAGCAGACTTTCAGCACCGACCAGGATAACGGCATCGTCTTCGTGCCGCCCGAAGGCTTCACGGTCGACGCGCTGAAACAGCGTTTCCTGGCCTATGCCCTCGACGTCAACCAGGATCTCGACCGCTGCGGCTTCCCGTTGTGCAAGGGCAACATCATGGCCAGCAACCCGCAGTGGTGTCTGACGCTGGACGAGTGGAAGGAGCAGTTCTCGAAGTGGATCCGCGTGCCGCAGCCGGAGGCGCTGCTCAACGCGACGATCTTCTTCGACTTCCGCCCGCTCTACGGCCAGGCCGAACTGGCCGACGCCATGCGCCGCCACCTGCTGGCGCAGACGGCGGCCAACCCGATGTTCCTGCGCGCGATGGCGAAGAATGCGCTGGACGTCGAGCCGCCGCTGGGCAAGATCCGCGATTTCCTGACCGATCTCGAAGCCGATCACCCGGGCAAGATCGATCTCAAGAAATACGGTTCGCGCATCTTCGTCGATGTCGCCCGCATCTACGCCATGGCCAGCGGTGTGCACAACACCAACTCGATTCAGCGCCTGCGGCTGGCGGCACAACGCCTGTCGATCCGCAGCGAGGAAATCAACGCCGTGCTCGAAGGCCTCAACTTCATCCAGCTGCTGCGCCTGCAACACCAGTATCTGGAAGGCGAGCCGGGGCGGCAGGGGGATAACCTGATCGACCCGGACAGCCTCAATGAACTGGATCGCCGCATCCTCAAGGAATCCTTCCGCCAGGCCCGCAAGCTGCAGACGCGCCTGAAGCTCGATTACCAGGTGAATTGACGATGCGCGGGCTGAAGAAATTCCTGTTCAGGGGCGGCGCTCCGGCGCACTTGCCCGACGACGTGCAGGCCTCGCTGGCGGGTTGGCGCGCCAGCCCGGCGCCGGCGCTGGGCGAACTGCATTTTCATACCCGCTATATCGTGGTCGATATCGTCAGCAGCGGCCTGCAGCCGGAGAGCGACCGCCTGCTCGGCATCGCCGCCAGTTGCGTCCGGCAGGGGGTGATTCAGCCGGACGACACCTTTTATATCGATTTTTCGACGCTCGATGGCGAGGATGCTACGGTCGACCGGCAATTAATGGCATTTTTGCTGTTCGCCGCCAAGGCGCCGCTGGTCACCTATCATGTCCCCTATGTCGGCGGCTTCCTGCAGCGGGCCTACCGCGAGCGGCTGGGCGTCGATTTCCAGCCGTCATGGGTCGATCTGGCCTGGTTGCTGCCCTCGATGTTCGAGGAAAAAGGGCACACAGTGATGCCACTCGATTTCTGGATCGAGGTTTTCGGCCTCGATGCCGGCAGCGCCCGGCGCGATGCCATGGCCAACACGCTGTTGCTGGCCCGCATTTTCCAGATGTTGCTGGTGCGTGCGGTCGGCAAGCAGGTCGATACCGCCAGCCATCTCATCGACGAATCGCGGGCGAGCAGTTTCCTGCGGCGCAACCACTAGAAAGCAAGGAATGCTGCGCTCGCTGACCAAACTGCAGCGTTACTACCTGTATTACACGGGTACTTTTGCCCTGTTCATCGGGGCGCTGGCAGTGCTTGAGCAGCACGGCATGCCGCCGCGCTGGATCGGCTACGCCTTCCTGTTCTTTACCATCGCCATGTACGCCATCATCGGCGTCGCCAGCCGGACTTCCGATGTCTCGGAATACTACGTGGCCGGGCGCAGCATTCCGGCGGTATTCAACGGGATGGCGACCGGCGCTGACTGGATGAGCGCCGCTTCCTTCATCGGCATGGCCGGCACGCTGTATCTGTCCGGCTTCCAGGGGCTGGCCTATGTCATTGGCTGGACCGGCGGTTTCGTTCTCGTCGCCCTGCTGCTCGCCCCCTATTTGCGCCGCTTCGAGCAATACACCATTCCCGATTTTCTTGGCGCCCGCTACGGTGGCAATGCCATTCGCCTGGTCGCCGTCGCCGCCGCCATTCTCGCTTCCTTCGTCTATGTCGTGGCGCAGATTTACGGCGTCGGCGTCATTACCAGCCGCTTCGTCAGCCTGCAATTCGAGATCGGCGTCTTTGTCGGTCTCGCCGGCATCCTCGTCTGCTCCTTTCTCGGCGGCATGCGTGCGGTGACCTGGACGCAGGTTGCCCAATACCTGATCCTGATCGTCGCCTACGTGACGCCGGTTGCCATCCTCTCCTACAACGTCACCGGCAACCCAGTGCCGCAACTGGTCTACGGCAAGGTGCTGCAGGAAGTGACTCAGCTCGAGAATCGCCTGTTCGAATCGCCAACCGAACTCGAGGTTCGCGAGCTCTTTCGCGAACGGGCCGATCTCTACGCCAAGAAGATCATGCAATTGCCGCAGTCGCTGATTCTTGAGCGCGATCAGTTGTCGTCGCAGATCAATGAATTGAAGGCCAGCGACGCGCAGATGAAGGATATCGTCGCCCTCGAGCGCTTGCGCCGCGACCTGCCGCATGATTCGGAGCAGGCCAGGGCACGCTGGGAAAATGCCATGTTTTCGGCTGTCGACCGCAGCAAACCGCCGATTCACCATGCCGAAGCTTTTCCCGGAGATACCGAGGAGGAGCGGAACATCCTGCGGATCAATTTCCTGGCTCTGGTCTTCTGCCTGACCGTCGGCACCGCCGCCTTGCCGCATGTGCTGGTTCGCTACTACACGACGCCGACGGTGCGCCAGGCCCGGGAATCGGTGTTCTGGTCGCTGCTGTTCATCCTCCTGCTCTACATCACGGCGCCGGCCTATGCGGTATTCGCCAAATACGAAGTTCTCGCCCATCTCGCCGAAATACCGATCGCCAAACTGCCCGGCTGGGTCGCAGCATGGGCCAAGCTCGGGCTGGTCGGTATCGAGGATATCAATGGCGATGGCATCCTGCAGCTCGCCGAACTGTCGCTTAACCCTGATGTCATCGTGTTGGCGACGCCGGAAATCGCCGGCATGCCTTATGTCGTTTCCGGTCTGGTGGCCGCAGGCGGTCTGGCTGCCGCCCTGTCCACGGCAGATGGCCTGTTGCTGACCATCACCAGCGCCCTGTCGCATGACGTCTATTACCGCATCATCCGCCCCGAAGCCTCGACACAGTTCCGCTTGGTGATTTCAAAATCCATGTTGCTGGTTGTCGCCGTCCTGGCCGCCACCGTCGCCGCACAAAAACCCGGAACCATCCTGTCCATGGTCGCCTGGGCCTTTTCGATTGCCGGTTCTGCCTTTTTTCCGGCGCTGGTGCTCGGCATTTTCTGGGAGCGAGCGACCCGCGCCGGTGCCCTGGCCGGGATGATTGTCGGCGTCATGTTGTCGATCTATTACATCCTGCGCGTCGAATTCGACAGTATTCCCTGGCTGGGGATCAGCGGTTTCCACATGGAGCCCTGGTTTCACGTTCAATCGACCTCGGGTGGCCTGTTCGGTGTCCTTGCCGGTTTCATGACCATCGTCGTGGTCAGCCTGATGACCCGACCCGATCCGCGTTCGGCCAGCTTTCTCCAGACTATCAGGTTCCAGAACGGGGCAGGTCAGCGATGACCCCCAGCAATGCCTACTGGCGGCGAACCCGGCGGCTGACCTTCGTTCTGCTGGTCTTCTGGCTGCTGATCACCTTCGGGCTGACCTGGTTTGCCCGGGGGATCAATCAAATCGTCATTCTCGGTTTCCCGCTCGGTTTCTATATGGCTGCGCAAGGGGCGCTGGTCATCTATCTGGCAATCATCTGGTGGTACAACCGGCAGATGAAAAAACTCGATGCCGAATTCGGTGTTGAGGAAACCTAGAATTATCTTGCTGACCTTTCTGATCAGCGCCCTGCGGGCCATGCTCGAGATGCTTGCCCTGTGTCTGATGGGGCAGGCCATCCTTTATGTCATTGCAGGAAGCGGTCGCAGCAATAACCTGATTTATCGACTATTTGACCTGATAACCCGGCCCCCTCGGCAGATCGTCGCGCTGCTGCTGCCGCGCTCATTCAGCGCCATGGCCGTGGCTGCCCTGACTTGGCTGATAGTGCTGCTACTCTGGCTCGGACTCGCTTTTGTGCGAAAGTTTGTTTGACCAATACAGCTGTTCTGCTACAATGCGCGGCTCCCGGAGAGGTGGATGAGCGGTTTAAGTCGCACGCCTGGAAAGCGTGTGTAGGGTAATCCCCTACCGCGGGTTCGAATCCCGCCCTCTCCGCCAAATTTCAAAAAGCGCCTTTCGGGGCGCTTTTTTGTTTTGGGGCGAATTTTCATATTTTTATAATGAAAAATGGGTAGGTTTGGCGTGGCTTGTCACCCTGAGTTCCTCTCTGTGTCTTTGTTTGTATGGGTTTTATCACTTCGGTTATATCTGCTTTAGATAGCTAGTCGGGTATAATCAGCCGATTAAATATATACATGGTCAGAGGGCTGGAGTTTTCTGGTTTCTGCCTCGTTTCAGTGAAAATTCAAACTGCCGACCTCAATACCCAATCTATCGCCATTGTTGGCGTTGCTTTTCGTTTTCCTGGTGACCTAGGGGGCGAGCAGGCATTTTGGCAAGCCTTGTTGAACGGCGAGGATCTTGTCACCCAGGTTGATCCGGGGCGCTGGGCTACCGACGAATTGCAACACCCCAAACGCGGCGAGGCTGGTCGTAGCGTAACTTTTTCGGCAGGAGTGCTTTCCCGTATCGATCAGTTCGATGCCGGGTTTTTTGGTATTTCGCCGCGCGAGGCGGCGTGGCTCGACCCGCAGCAGCGCTTGCTGCTCGAACTGGCCTGGGAGTCCATGGAAAATGGCGGCATGCCGCCGTCGCGCCTAGCGGGTAGCGACTGTGCCGTCTATGTCGGGATTTCCGGGCTTGACTACGGCATCCGCGGTCTTGATGACCTGGCTAGTTTCTCGGCGCATACGATGACCGGCAATACGCTGAGTATCGCCGCCAACCGCCTCTCCTACGTCTTTGATCTGCACGGACCGTCGATGGCCATCGACACGGCCTGCTCCTCGTCGCTGGTGGCGTTGCATCAGGCCTGCAATGCCTTGCGTGCCGGCGATGCCTCAATGGCCATGGTTGGCGGCGTGAACATGCTGACCCATCCTTACCCTTTTATCGGCTTTTCCAAGGCCTCGATGCTGTCGGCGCGCGGCCGCTGCCATACCTTCGATGCTTCGGGTGATGGCTATGTCCGTGCCGAGGGCGGGGCGGTCCTGCTGTTGAAACCGCTGGCCGCGGCGCAGGCTGATGGCGATCGCATCCATGCGGTGATCCTTGCTTCCGGTGCCAATGCCGATGGTGGCCGCAAAACCGGCCTGACCATCCCGAGCAGCGCCGGCCAGATCGAGTTGATGCGTTCGGTGCTGGCCCGTGCCGGTATAACGGCCGAGGATGTCGATTATCTCGAAGCGCACGGCACCGGGACTGCGATTGGCGATCCGATCGAGGCCGCTGCCATCGGCGCGGTTTACGGGCAGGCCCGTTCGGCGTCGCGGCCCCTGCCGATCGGTTCGGTCAAGACCAACCTTGGTCACCTCGAACCGGCTTCCGGCATGGCCGGTCTGGTCAAGGCGCTGCTTGTCCTTAAGCATCGCGAGGTGCCGCCGTCGATCCATCTCGGCACGCCCAACCCGAAAATCGATTTCGCCAACTGGAACCTGCAGCCAGTTTCCGAGCACTTGTCGTTGGCGGAAGGGGGGGCACGTCCACGCATTGTTGGTATTAACTCCTTCGGCTTTGGCGGTGCCAATGCGCATGTGCTTTTACAGGAATTCCCGGCATCGACCGTAGCCAATAGCCTGGCGGCGGCTGGCGTCCTGCCGCCATTGCTCCTGTCGGCGCGCAGCGAACCTGCGCTGCGCGAACTGGCTGGACGCTATGCCGAATTGCTGGCCGGGCCGACGGTGCCCGATTACTACGACCTGGCCTATGCGGCGGCCTATCGCCGCGAACGTCTCGACAAGCGGCTGCTCGTGGCTCCCGCTTCTCCGGCGGCGCTGTGCGAGCAGTTGCAGCGCTTTGCCGCCGGCGAACCGTCTGTCGGCCTGGTCGTCGATGATGCTCCGCTCGAAGCCGGCAAGCTGGCCTTCATCTATGCCGGCAACGGTGCCCAGTGGGTCGGCATGGGGCAGCTGCTGCTCGCCGAATCCGACGCCTTCCGTGCCGTTATCGAAGATCTTGATCCGCGCATCGCGGCGCTGGCCGGGTTCTCGGTCATCGCCGAATTGCAGGCCGATGCCGCCACGACGCGCATGGCCGACACCGCAGTGGCGCAGCCGCTGCTTTTTGCCCTTCAGGTCGCCTTGACCGTGCTGCTGCGTGAGCAGGGCATCGTCGCCGATGCCGTCGCCGGCCACAGCGTTGGTGAAGTTGCGGCCGCCTGGGCCGCCGGCGCCCTGACGCTGGATGAGGCGGTGCGTGTCATCTGCACCCGCAGTTCCGCCCAGGCACTGACCCGCGGCGCCGGTCGCATGGCTGCCGTGAGTATGCCGGAAGCCGACATGCGCACGCTGCTCGCCGATGGCCCATGGCCGGCTCTGGAAATCGCCGGCATCAACAGCCCGGGCAATCTGACTCTCTCCGGTCCGCTGGAACAACTCGAAGCTCTCTCGGCCGTTGCCAAGGCGCGCGGTGTTACGTTCCGTCTCCTCGATCTCGACTATGCCTTCCACAGCATCTGCATGGATCCGGTCGAGGATCTGCTGGCCCAGTCGCTGGCTGGCTTTGCGCCGGTCAATCCGCGCACGGCGATTTTTGTATCCACCGTTACCGGCGAAGTCTTTGATGGCTCGCTTGATGCCGGCTACTGGTGGGACAACGTCCGTCAGCCGGTGCAGTTCGCGCCGGCAATCAGTCGGATGGTCACGCTCGGTTGCCGTACTTTCGTTGAAATTTCCCCGCACGCCATCCTGCAGCGTTACCTGAAGGAATGTCTGGCGGCCGGGGAGGCCAAGGGGCAGATACTGTCTTCATTGCGCAAGAACGCAGATGGAATCGACCGTATCGAGGAACTGGCGCTGCACCTGCATCTGCTGGCTGGATGCGATACGCTGAAGAGTTTCTTTCCGGCTGTCGGCCGCTTCGTTGATCTGCCGTCCTACCCGTGGCAGCGAGAGCGCCACTGGCTGCCGGCTACCAGTGAAGGCTACCGACTGATCGAGCGCAAGCGTATCCATCCTTTGCTTGGCTGGCCGCTCAAGGATGCTGTCGCTGGCTGGGAAAACGTTCTAGATCCGCGGACCCAGCCCTGGCTGGCCGACCATAGCGTCGGTGGAGCGGTCGTCCTGCCCGGCGCAGCCTATGTCGAAATGGCGCTGGCTGCCGCCCGTCTGTGGTTTGGTGGTGAAACCCAGGAACTTGAGGAGCTCGACATCGTTGCGCCGGTTGTGTTTGACGGCGAGCATGGCCGCAGCATCCGCCTCGACCTCAATCCGCGCGACGGCGGCTTTCAGATTCGCAGCCGTCAGCGCCTGAGCGACGACGAGTGGGCGCTCAATGCCTCCGGCCGCCTGCTTGGCGCCGTCAGCGGCTATGTCGACAGCGACTCGCTGCAACGGGTGGGGGTTGGTGAAACACTGGACCACGATACGCATTACCGTCTCGCTCACGCACTTGGCCTGGATTACGGTCCGGTGTTTCAAGGCATGGCCGAGGCATGGGTGGCCGGTGAAGTTTTGGAGGGCCGCTTTGAATCGCATACCGATCTTGGCCTGAACGATGAGCCGTGGCTGCTGCATCCGGCTGTCGTCGACGTTTGCTTCCAGTCGCTGCTCGATTTCTTCCGCAGCGAAATCGAAGCCGGTGTCGGCCTGCCGCTGCTACCGGTCAAGGTCGGCCGTCTGCGCCTGCTGCGTCGGGCTCCGATCGCCCGCTTCCGCACCAGAATTCTCCGGCGCAGTCTGCGTTCGGTGCTGGCCGAATTCGAATTGTTGACGGTCGACGGCGAAAAAGTTGCCATATTGACCGGCTGTCGCTTCCGGGCCGCCTCCTTGCGCCAGGACAGGCATGCCGAACCGGGCTGCTGGGAAATCGTCCCGGTCGTGCAGCCCGGGACGCTGGCCAGCGCACGCAGCGACTTGCCGGCCGTGCATGCGCTGGTGCAGCAGATCAAGGATTGTTTTGTCGATCAGGAAGGCGAACTCAAGCGCGCTGCCTATTTCGGAGAGGCTCAGCCCCTGCTCGAGGCGCTGGTCAGCGCTTTTGCCTATCGTGCCATGCAGGCACTGCTGGTGGCCCAGCCGGAAACGGCCCAAGGCTGGCTCGACGACGGCACCACCATCAACGACGAGCATCGCCGACTGCTGTACTGGGTACGCGACCTATTGCTCGATCAGTCTTATCTTGTTCGTGCCGACCACGGCTGGCGCCTTGTCGACTGCGACATGCCTTCGGCCGCTGAAATCTGGCGCACCCTGCTGGCTGAATACACCGAAGGCATGCCGGAACTCGTCCTGATCGGACGCATGGGCCGGTCGCTGGTCCCGCTGCTGGCCGGTGAACTCGATCCTGCTGGACTGGCTGCCGACCTCCATCACAGCCATCAACTGGACACCCTTTTCGACGACTCGATCAGCTACCGCGGAACTCGTTTCGCCGTCGAGCAACTGCTTGAGATACTGGTCCAGCAACTGCCGCCCAATCGCCGCCTGCGCGTTCTCGAAATATCGGCTGGCCTCAGCGAAGTGCCACGCCAAATCGGCCACCGTATCGCGACAGGAGCAGTCGACTATGTGCTTGCCCACGGTGACCCCGAAGCCTGCGATCACCTGCGCCATGAATACCAGGATGATGACTGGATTAGCGTCGCCGAACTGGAAACCTCGCCGCCAACGCTAAAATCCAGAGTGCGTTTGCCGGCCAGCTACGATGTCGTGATTTTCCGCCATGCCCTGAACGGCCTGGACGACCCGCGTGCCATGCTGGCCTGGGGGCAGGCGCGCTTGGCCAGTGGCGGATTGCTGGTACTCGGCGAGCGCTACGCCGACCTGGCGACTGATCTGGTTTGGGGGGCGCAAAAACTGTTCGCACCGCAAACCTGGCAGTCAGAGCTTGCTGCCCTTGGTTGTGAAGACATCGAAATCTGCCGTGAACCAGCTGCCGATGGCAGCCCGGTTGGCGCTTATCTGGTGCTCGCCAAACGCGGCAATTCGACAGTGACAGACAGTTTGCCCGAAACAGCCCGCTGGCTATTGCTGGCGGGCGATACGGGGGCTGCCGAGATCGCCCAGGCCCTGCAGCAGGGCCTGGTGACCCGAGGCCAGCTCGCTGTTGATCTCGAATATGGCGAAGAACTGCGTAGCCGGGAATCGGCGCTGGCGCTCCTTGGCCGTGTGGAACAGGAGTTCGACGGCGCGATCGACCATGTTCTGCTCATTGCCGGCGATCATGGGTACGATGACGCGATGTTGCCGGTGGATGCCTTGAGCCTCGTCCAGGCGCTGAGTGCCGGGTCGCAGATGGCGAAGCTCGGCTTCATTACCCGGGGCGGCGCGTTGGTGGACGGCATTATCGAGGCTAAATCCTGCTGGCCGGCGCATGCGGCACTGTGGGGCTTTGGCCGTGTGGTGATGAATGAATATCCGGGCCTCGGCTGCCAACTGATCGACTTGGCAAAACCCGGCAAGGCTGTGCAGCAGGCCGAATCGCTGCTGGATGAATTGCTGGCGCCGGATGGCGAGAGTGAGGTTGTCCTGCAACCGGCTAGTCGCCACGTCTTGCGCATGCAGCGAACCGAGCTCAGAACTCCGGCCGGGCAGGGGCGGGGGAGCAAACGCTATCGCCTGGATTTCCGTGTTCCAGGTCAATTGCGCAACCTAGTGTGGCTGGAACAACCGGAGCGTGAACTGGCGCCTGAAGAAATCGAGGTCCGGCCGGTGGCCAGCGGCCTCAACTTCCGCGACATCATGTACGTCATGGGCCTGCTGCCCGACGAGGCCGTCGAACACGGCTTTGCCGGCGCTAGCCTGGGGCTGGAGTTTTCCGGGGTGGTGACTCGCGTCGGCAGCCGGGTCGATGAATACGTACCGGGCGATGCAGTCATGGGCTTCGGCTCGGCCTGTTTCGCCAGCCACGTCGTGACCCGGGCCAACGCCGTGACGCCGAAGCCGGAAACTTGGTCTTTCGAGGCGGCGGCGACGGTGCCCACGGTTTTCTTCACGGTCTATTACGCGCTCAGGCAACTGGCCAACCTGCAGCCGGGCGAACGCGTGCTGATCCACGGCGCTGCCGGAGGCGTCGGCATCGCCGCCGTACAGTTGGCCCGCCATCTCGGCGCCGAAGTCTTCGCCACGGCCGGCAGCGCCGAAAAGCGCGAATTTGTCGCCTTGCTCGGTGCCGATCATGTCTTCGATTCGCGCAGCCTGGCCTACGCCGAGCAGATTCTCGCCGCCACCGATGGCGAGGGCGTCGATGTCGTGCTCAACTCGCTGGCCGGCGAAGCGATTCGCCGCAACCTGCAGGTGCTGCGTCCGTTCGGCCGCTTCCTTGAACTCGGCAAGCGCGATTTCTTTGAAAACACGCCGATCGGCCTGCGTCCGTTCAAGGACAATATTAGCTATTTCGGCATCGATGCCGACCAGTTGCTGATCACCCGGCCCGATCTGGCCGGCCGTGTCTTCCGCGAGGTGATGGCGCTGTTCCGTTCTGGCGTGCTGTCGCCGTTGCCGGTGCGCGCTTTCCCGGCCGAGCGGGTGGTCGATGCCTTCCGCTACATGCAGCAGGCGCGGCAGATCGGCAAGGTAGTCGTCAGCTTCGAGGGCGCCCGCATCGCGCCGCAAGCCTTGTTGCCCAAGCAGCAAAGCATTCGTTTCGACCGCCAGGCTGCTTATCTGGTCACCGGCGGGGTTTCCGGCTTCGGGCTGGAAACGGCGCGCTGGCTGGCTCGCAACGGCGCTGGGCAACTCGTCCTGCTCAGCCGGCGCGGCGCCGCGACACCAGGAGTCGACGAGGCGCTGGCTAGCCTGCGGGCGCTCGGCGCCCAGGCCATGGTGGTAGCCTGCGATGTTGCCGACTCCGCCGCGCTGGCCGCTGTCCTGCAGCATGAAGACCTGCTGCCGATCAAGGGTGTTTTCCACGCCGCCATGGTCATCGACGATGCGCTGATGGCCAACCTCGACGCCGAGCGCATGGCCCGCGTGCTGGAGCCGAAGATCAAGGGTGGCTGGAACCTACACAAACTGACCCGCGACCTGCCGCTCGACCATTTCATGCTCTATTCTTCGGTGACGACCTACATCGGCAACCCCGGCCAGGCCAACTACGTGGCTGGCAACGCCTGGCTCGAAGGCTTGGCCGTGCTGCGCCGAGCCCTCGGTTTGCCGGTGACCTGCATCGGCTGGGGGCCAATCGGCGATGCTGGCTATCTGACGCGCAATCAGGCGGTCAAGGATAGCCTGGCCAGCCGGCTCGGCGCCGAGCCGCTCAGCGCCGAAGGCGCGCTGCGCATGCTTGGCCGTGCCCTGGCGATGCCGCAGCCGAATCTGGCCATCGGCGATTTCCAGTTTTCCACCTTGGCCCGACTGTTGCCTTCCGCCCAGGGGCTGCGTTTCATCAGTTTGCGCCGGCACGGCGACGAGGCCGGCGGCGGCGCCGAAAATCTCGACGACTTCCGGGCGCTGATCGAAGGCAAATCGCCTGCCGAAATCCAGGTCATCGTGGCTCAACTGGTGACCCAGGAAGTGGCCCAGATTCTAGCCGTCAGCCCGGAACGTATCGAGCCCGCCCGTTCGCTGCATGACCTCGGTCTCGATTCACTGATGGGGGTCGAACTGGCGCTCGGCCTCGAAAAACGCTTCGGCATCCAGGTGCCGGCGATGATGCTCAACGAAGGCCCGACCGTTGAACGGGTTACCACCCGCATCATGGAGCGCCTGGCGGCCGGCGATACAAGCGGTGAAGAAGGCGGCAACTTGGCCGCGACGGCCGCCAGCATGGCCGCCATGCATGGCGAAACGCTGTCGCGCGAGGTGATCGAGGCGGCAGTAGCGGACATCGAGAAAGAGCAGGCAGACGCATGAGCAAGCAGAATTTCGGACTTGTCGGCAACGCCAAGGAGCAATTGGTGAAACGCTTCCTGGCACGGCGCGGCAATCAGCCGGAAACAATGGGAGTGCTACGGTCGACACCGAATTTTGCCCAAATTCCGGACAAGTTCTGCCGCTTCGACAAATTCCCCGGTTACGAAAAAGTTGCCATCCCGCAAGCCGCTGCCCGCAAGCTCGGCATCGAGAATCCCTATTTCAAGACCCACGATGGCGTCGCCGACGCGACGACGATGATCGGGGGCAAGCCCTATATCAACTTCTCCAGCTACAACTACCTCGGCCTCTCGGGCGACGAACGGGTCAACCGGGCCGCCAAGGAGGCCATCGACCGCTACGGCACCTCGGCCTCGGCCAGCCGCCTGGTGGCCGGCGAGCGCCCGATCCAGCGCGAACTGGAAGAAGCCATCGCCGGCCTGTATGAGGTCGACGATTGCATCGCTTTCGTCAGCGGCCATGCCACCAACGTCACCACGATCAGTACCCTGTTCGGGCCCAAGGACCTGATCGTCCACGACAGTCTGATCCATAACAGCGTCTTCGAAGGCATCAAGCTCTCCGGCGCTACGCGGCGCGCCTTCAACCACAACGACCCGGACTCGCTGGAACGCATCCTGACTCAACTGCGCGGCAATTTCGAACGCACGCTGATCGTCATCGAAGGCCTCTACAGCATGGACGGCGACATCCCCGACCTGCCACGTTTCATCGACATCAAGCAGCGCTACAAGGCGTTCCTGATGGTGGACGAAGCGCATTCGCTGGGCGTGCTCGGCGCTACCGGGCGCGGCATCCGCGAACACTACGGGCTGCCCGGCAGCGCCGTCGATATCTGGATGGGTACGCTGAGCAAGGCCTTTGCTAGTTGCGGTGGTTACATCGCCGGGGAAAAGGCTCTCGTTGAGCACCTGAAGTATTCTGCGCCAGGTTTTGTTTACAGTGTGGGTATAGCACCATCGATGGCTGCTGCGTCGTTATCGGCTATTCGCATCATGCTGGATGAACCACAGCGCCTTACTTGTTTACGTGAGCGGGCTACCTATTTTCTAGATCAGGCCAGAATGCAGGGGATAGATACTGGTTTATCCAATGGGTATGCAGTTATTCCCGCAATTATTAGTAGCTCATTGAAAGCCACCAAGCTGTCGCAAAGTTTGTTTGAGGACGGAATCAATGTGCAACCCATTATTCACCCGGCAGTCGAAGAACGTGCCGCACGGCTACGCTTTTTTATTGGTTGCACACATTCACCAAACCAAATTGACCACGCCATAACGATCTTGCGCAACGAACTATGAATTCATTAAATTGTTTTGGCCCTGATTTTAATATAAGTCTCAGGTCAGAGATTTTTTAAATATGTTGATGCGGGTTATTTCTGGTAGCAGATATTTGTTTCGGCTAGTTGTGATTGGTGTCAAATCGCCACTCCGTAATGGAGTTCTGTCATGATGCGCGGCTGGAAAATTATGCGCCGTTCAGTAATGGCGTTGTTTCTCAGGGAAATTCGAACCCGTTTTGGAAAATACCAATTGGGATACGCTTGGGCGTTGCTGGAGCCGATTGGTTCTATTTCGGTATTGCTTATTATCTTTACCGCGCTGGGTGCTCATGCGCACCCAGGTATTTCATTCCCAGTTTTCCTGATTAATGGGGTAACGGTTAACTCTCTGTTCGTCGAAATTTCCAACCGCTCCATCAAGGCAATGGAAGCTAATTCGGCGCTATTTAATTATCGACCAATTCGCCCCATAGATACTGTGCTTGCTCGAGCCTTGCTTGAACTGACGCTGCATCTCGGTATTTATACCGCATTGCTTACGCTCTATGCAGCATTCTTCGATGGCGAGGTAGTCGTGGCCGATTTACCACTGCTGCTTGCGGTCTTTGTCCTTCTAACATTGTTTTCCTGCGGGGTAGGTATTCTCTTCATGCTGGTGACCGACGCCTATTCTGATGCTGACAAGGTATTGCCGCTGATGACACGGCCTCTTTTCTTCATATCTGGCGTGTTCTTCTCGATTGATGTTATACCAGCAGACTTTAAGCCATTATTACTTTGGAACCCGATATTTCATGCGATTACCTTGACGAGGGAATCAGTGGCCCCTAGTTACTCGGTACCGGAAGCCAGTCTAGGCTATCTCGCAATTTCGGCATTGATTGTTATGACTATTAGCCTGTTTTTCTATCGGCTGAAAGAGCAAAGATTGAGGCTGAGATGATTCGGTTGGAGAAAATCACCAAGACTTATCAAACCAATGCAGGGGTCCATACTGTTTTCAAGGATATTGATCTCGAAATTCCAAGCGGCTGTGGTGTGGCCTTTCTTGGTCCCAATGGCGTTGGCAAGACCACGCTCGTCAATATTATCGGCGGTGCCGAGAAACCGGATACCGGTAGAGTTGTTACCGATGGACGTATATCTTGGCCGGTTGGTCTGGCCGGTGGCTTTCAGCCCAGCTTGACAGCTCGGGAAAACGTCAAATTCGTGGCTCGTCTATATGGTGGAAAACAAGATACCAAACGCATTCTGCAGTTTGTCGAGGACTTTGCGGAAATTGGCGAGTATTTCGATATGCCCATAAAAACCTATTCTTCTGGCATGAGATCACGGGTGTCGTTTGGTCTGAGCATGGCATTTGACTTCGATTACTACCTAATCGATGAAGTAACTGCGGTCGGCGACCCAATATTTAAAAAAAAATGCAATGAGGCGCTGGAGAAAAAACGCCAATCCGACGCGGGGTTTATCGTTGTTTCCCACTCGATGGATATCGTCAATAAATTCTGCGACTACGTGGTACTCCTCTCTCCCGAAGGGGCTCAAGTTTTTGATGATGTAAAAAAAGGCATCAAGGCTTACCTAGGAGATAATCAGAAAAGGCCGCCCCCTTCGGCAAATAATCCGGTTATACAGGAATTAACCCTAAGGCCGATCCAGGGGGCTGGGAAGCATTTGATCTGCCGACCAGACCGGATTCAAGATTGTCACTTTGATTATCCTAGTAAGAGGTTGCAAGCAGTATTTCATATTGTTGCGCTATTTCCGGATAGTGCCATTAAAGAATTTGTATTCTGTGATAGCGTAAATGGATTTTGGCAGCCGATATCTGCTAAACCGATCAAGTCACCGGTCCTGGCAGAGCTACACCCTCATCTGCCTTGGTCGAACCAATCACGATTCATTTTCGAGCTTGATCTGAAATTGCCTGCGAGTCCGACTCATGCAGCAATCATGGCCAAATGTGGCGATGATATCCGACCGCTGGTTCGTTTTTCAATTAATTGATTTGAACAATATTTTTATGACAGAAAATGGATTTTTTCGCCTTGTCAGGCGCATTAGGGAAACAGACTGGACTGGAACCAGGTTCGCAAAATGGATTCTTGGCACCCCGATGCTGGCACTCGCAATCTATTTCGTCGTTGTTGCGGAAAACCGCTACGTTAGTGAGTCGAAGTTGGTGGTGGTCAAGAGCAGTGATTCCGGTTCCAATGTGATGGGCTTGTCGCTGCCTATGCTTGGCATTGGTGGCAATGCTAGCCAGGAGGATGTTCGCTATCTTAAAGAGTATATTTATTCTGCCGAAATGTTTGACGCCCTAGACAAACAACTGGATTTGCGCCGGGCTTTTGCTCTGCACGGGCTGGATGTGTTTTATATGCTACCCAGTTGGGTAAGCAGGGAATATGCACTCGAATACTATCAAAGTCGATTGGATCTAAGCATCGACGACAGGACCGGCCTTCTGATTGTTAAAACTCAAGGTTTTTCTCCGGAATTTGCTCTCCGTTTTAACCAGGCGATTCTCAAGGAATCGGAACGCTTCATCAATGAGCTTTCGTACAAGATTGCTCGAGAACAATTGAACTTCGCCGGACAAGAAGTATTACGAGCTCGCAAAGGGCTGGATGCCGTTAAGGATTCGTTACTTCCCTATCAGGAAAAAAAAATTGATCCTGTTACAGCAGTCGGGATGACTAACCAGATTGTGGTAAACCTGGAAGGCGCACTGGCTGGTAAGGAGGCCGAACTCAAGGCTGCGTTGGGCATGATGCAAGAAGCTGCACCGCAAGTTATCGCTATGCGCCACACCATTGCCGCTCTGAAAGAGCAGATTCAGGCTGAAAAAAAGAAACTTTCCTCAACGGACGGTGAGCGCCTAAATCGTAACGCTGCGGACTATGTTGACCAAAAAGCAATATTGGATTTTCAGGGCGATTTATACCGAATTAGTCTTTCGGCATACGAAAAAACCCGAGTAGATACTATGCGCAAAATCAAGAGTCTGGCTGTCATCGCTTCACCGCAGCTACCGGATCGAGCCGAATATCCAAGGCGTTTCTATTCTCTGCTTGCCTCCTTTTTCTTGTTGATCATGGCCTACGGGTTTGGGCGCCTTGCCATGGCTGTTATTGAGGATCACCGTGATTAATAAAATTAACCTTAATTGGATTTCGTTATTAGCAATGCTGGCAGCGCTGGTCTCCCAACAAGCAGTCGCTCAAATTATTCCGCCGTATGGATCTCTCAGTTCTGGGGGCGGGGTAGGTGGGGATCTCTCCCTTCAGTTATCAAACGGCCTACAGTCAGGTCTGTTAAACCAGATTCTTGGTCAAGGTCAAAACCCAACAAACAGTTCCGTCCAACCTCCCCAGAGTGTGCCCGTTTCCGCAAACACTTCTGTGAATGGGCAAGCGCAATCCGGCAAGATTTTTGGTGATCAATTGTTTGGCGGCACATTTCGAGCTGCCTTGAACCCAGGATTCAATCCAGATTATCAGATTGCCATTGGTGATCGCGTGCAGTTGCATTTGTGGGGGGCTCTAAATTTTGATGGAAGCGCCTTGGTAGATGCTAAAGGCAATATTTTTGTGCCCAATGTGGGGTCGATCATGGTGGCCGGGGTTCCTAACGGCGAACTAAACCGAGTCGTTGAAGCCGGAGTAAGAAAAATCTTCCGTAGCGGGACCTGGGTTTACGCGGCGCTGGACGTTTCTCAACCGGTCAAGGTATTTGTCACAGGTTATGTCAGCAAACCTGGCCTTTACGCCGGCGTTGCTTCCGATTCGGCGATTTCGTTTCTGGACAAGGCAGGTGGCGTCGACCAGGATCGCGGATCCTATATTGATATTCTGGTCAAGCGTGGTAATCAGATTAGGAAGCACATCAACCTTTATAAATTTCTTCAGGAAGGAACCTTGGATCTTGTTCAATTCCAGGATGGCGACGTAATTGTTGTTGGCTCGCGATCTCACAGGTTTAGCGTTTCAGGCGATGTCCTGAACGAAATGGATTTCGAATTCGGCCAATCTAATGTCTCGCTGAAATATGCGCTTGGCATGGCAAAGGTTAAACCGGGTGCATCGCATGTCAGTATAGTCAGAAAGCAGGGCAGTGAAAGGCGATCCGAGTATTACCCGATCAATGAAATTGAAAATGTGCTCGTAAATGATGGCGATGTCGTTTCTGTGTATACAGACCGCTATCCTGGAACCATTCAGGTTCGGATTGATGGCGCCCATTCTGGCAGTCACGCCATGATCCTGCCTTATGGCGCGACCCTAAACGATGTATTGGCTACGGTTAAGCCGAATGCCATGTCACGAATGGATGCCATCTATCTTGTTCGTCGTTCGGTAATGGAGCGGCAGAAAGACATGCTGACGCTTGCGCTGCAGAAACTAGAGGAATCGGTGCTCTCGGCCCGTTCAAAAACCTCCGAAGAGGCTAGTTTACGCAACACTGAAGCCTCTCTGATCCTGCGATTTATTGATCGAGGAAAGCAAGTGCAACCGAAAGGACAGGTTGTGCTAAACAACAGTCAGCGTGCCTCTACATTGTTGGAAGATGGCGATGTTATCGTGATACCCCAGCGAACATCCTTGTCCATGGTCCATGGTGAAGTCCTCTTCCCCGCTGCAATTGCCTGGAAGCCTGGTTCAGATGCACAGTACTACATAGATCAGGCTGGCGGTTTTACACAGGGAGCCGACACTTCAAAAATAATTTTGATGAGACAAAATGGCGCCACCTTGCTTGCCGATAGCTCGACGCAGATTGAGTCAGGCGATGAAATCATGGTACTTCCGCGCCTTGAAACAAAGAATTACGAAGTTACGCGTGCGCTGACACAGATTTTTTACCAGATTGCCTTTGTCGCCAGAGTGGCTTTTGGCCTGAAGTGAAGAAAATATAAATGATCAAGAGTGCTACCAATACGATGAAATCTTTGTTGAAATCGACACAACTCAAGAGCGGTGTTGGATTTAGAGTTGGCTTAGAAGGTGTTTCCCGAAATGTGGCGTTCGGTTGGGCACTGAGCAAGGCTGATCCGAAAAAAGCTGCCGAGCTCGAGATATTATTGGACGGAGTAGTCGTCGGAAGCACAAGTGCGGATATCTTGCGCCAGGATATTGCCGTGGCACAGCCTGTTGGTTACCGATGCGGGTTCAGATTTGATCTCACCCCCTTCGTACCCAAGCTATATGGCCAAAAACTTACCGTTCGGGAAAAAGGAGCGATTGCGTCTACAACTACGCCATTGGAATTGCACCCAAATAGTGGCTGGGGAACCGTGGATGCAGTAACAGGATTTGACGTCTCCGGGTGGGCTGTTTTTGCTGATACCAGTTCCGATGGAGAGCTTGAGATTGTGATCGATGACCAGATCGCAGGAACCACCAAGGCCAATCTGCCGCGTCCTGATCTACGAAAAGCGGGGGTTCCAACCGCAAAGTGTGGGTTTATATTTTCAATTCCCGGCCGCTGGCATGACGGAATGACTCACAGTGTTAAGGTAAGACCGCGTGGTAGCGAACTTTATTTGCGAGGCGGCCTAGAACAGTTTTCAGCCAAGATCCAAGGCCATATTGATGTTTTTGACAATGTGCAGGTAAGCGGTTGGCTGGCAAATCTTCACGCTAAGAGTACTCCGGTCCGATTCGACCTTTGGGTAAATGACAAGTGCGTTAAGCGGAATCTAGTAACTAATCTAGCCAGAGCTGATGTTGAATCATCTCTATTTGGAGAGAAAACGGAGGCTTTGCTTGGTTTTCGCGTGCAACTTCCGTCTGATACTCGTTGGGATAAAAATCTCAATACTGTTCGATTATGTGTTCCGGGTAGTGCGGATAACCTACTCGATTCCTCAAAAACAGCAATCAGCCGCCATCAATTGCTTACCTATGTAGAGGAATTAGGCGCGCAACTCAATTTTGTTGAAGAGATAGATCGCAAGAAACAGGGTGACCCTATCAATGCAGTGGCGAAGGCATTTCGCACGCAGGTTTTGCCACAGTTAATCCAGAATCTGCGCGCAGGTTCTTTCGAGCAGCCGATTCTACTGAACAGACAAGAAAATAATCATCCGCATACACAAAATGCTCAATCTGAAGCTGTTCCGATTGATGTAATTATCCCAGTCTATAAAGGGTACACGGAAACTTTGGATTGCATCCAGAGTGCAGTCAGATCAAATAACGACGACAGCGTGTCGATGGAGATAGTCGTCATCAACGACCATGGTCCGGACCAAAAACTGAATGCGGAACTCAGGAAACTGGCGGCGAAGGGTAGTGGATTCACTCTTCTGGAAAACGAAAAGAATCTGGGATTTGTCGCCACAGTCAATCGCGGTATGAAACTCCATAAAAATCGCGACGTGGTGTTGCTGAATTCCGATACCGTTGTCCCGCAGGGCTGGCTGGCCCGCATGAGGCGTGCGGCTTACTCGAAAAGCAATATCGGTACGGTCACACCGTTTTCCAACCGCGCTACGATCTTCAGCCTGCCGCGTACCTGTGTAGACAACGATATGGCGCTCGGACTCTCTGTCGATGAACTCGATACGCTCTGTGCCGAGCGAAATCCCGGTGTCGTGGTCGACGTGCCTACTGCAGTCGGGTTCTGCATGTACATCCGCCGCGAAACCCTGGCGGAGGTTGGTCTGTTTGATGAAGAGCGCTGGGCCAAGGGGTACGGTGAAGAAAACGATTTCTGCCTCCGCGCCAATGCCATGGGGTGGCGAAACGTGGCTGCCTGCGATATTTTTGTCGAACACCACGGCTCTGTTTCTTTCGATACCGAAAAGGCGCCACGTATTCAGGAGAATCTGGCCAAACTCAATGCCCTCTATCCCGATTACCCGCAGCGCGTCCAGCAGTTTTTGCGTACCGACCCGCTAGCGGCACCGCGTGGAAAAATCAACGTTGCGCTACTGAAACAGCTGTCTTCTAGCTACATCCTTTTTGTCACCCATGGCTTGGGTGGCGGTACGGAAAAGGCTATTCGTGATCTTTGCCAAATCCACGCCAAGACCGACAAAAAAGTACTTATCCTACGGTCCACTCCTGCTGGCAGGTTAGAACTAAGCCCAGCCATTGCTCCTCATGAGAAGGTACTTACAACCGAGTACCCGCATGCAACTAGCGCGGACATCCTGGCGGAGCATTTGAGGGAACTGCATATCGAATACGTTCACTTCCACCACACACTCGGTTTTCAGCCGGATATCTGGACACTTCCCGAGCGCTTGGCTGTGCCCTACGAAGTGATGATTCACGACTTCTACCTCGTTTGCCCGCGGATAAACCTGCTCGATGACTCAGGCATGTACTGCGGTCAGCCGGATGTGGCTGCCTGCCAGCGGTGTGTACAAAACGGAGCACTGGATCACGATGCCGATGAACGGATGAATGAGGTCGGTGGCACCGTAGCGTCATGGCGTGGCTTCCATAAGATACAACTTCAGAAAGCCCGTCGCGTGGTGGCTCCCAGCAAGGATGCGAGTGAACGGATTTCCCGATATTTCCCGGATCAGCTTGTCGAGGCATTAGACCACCCGGAGCCTCCGTTTAATTTCAAGCAGCGCACCTGGGATGGCGTACTCCCTCACAAAGTGGCGGTTCTGGGAGCTATCGGGCCGCATAAAGGTGCCGAAGTATTGCTGGCATGTGCGCGCTATGCTGACCGCCATGCGCTTCCGATTAAATTTGTGGTGATTGGCTACACCAGTTGTGACGAAGAGTTTGCGGATTTTGACAATGTCGAAATCACCGGTGCTTACCATCGAGCAGATCTGTCGCGAATTATCGAGGAGACAGGTTGCACTAGCGCTTTGTTTATCAGCATTTGGCCAGAGACTTTCAGCTACACGCTTTCTGAGGCTTGGCGCCACGGTCTCTACCCCGTTGCATTCGATATCGGAGCCCCTGCCGAACGCATCCGCGAAAAAGGCATCGGCACGGTCATTCCTTTTGCCCGGGACCCGGCGGTGATACTCCCGAATCTCATAGAGGCGCTTGAGAAAATGGAACCTGATTTCACTGGTGTGGCTTCTACCCATGTTGCCACTGAGGAACCGGAATCATTGAATTATTGATCTCTGAAGCTCTGGATGATTTGAATATATGCCAATTAAATTGACACAGGAATTACTGGATAAACTACTTGATGTGGGCGTATCCACGCATTTAAAACCTGGAGCAGTCCTGCCCGACGATGTGGTTTTTGAACCGCCATGCAGCTTCAAGTGGATGAATGTGCAGCATTCCCTACACCTTGGTGCTTTTAGCTATGCCGTTAATGGCTTTTACTTCGGTTGTCGTATAGGCCGTTACTGTTCATTTGGTGAACAAGTGCAGATCGGTCGCCATCCACATCCGATGCATTGGTTCAGCACATCACCATTTTTCTACTGGCCTTATAAGGATGTTCTTGACCAACCGTTGCCCGAAGGCATCGAACTCTCCCCAAACAAAGATTTTCCACGAAAGACGCCACCTGTAACAGCGAAGCTGACAACGATAGGCAATGATGTCTGGATAGGCCACGGTGCATTCATTCTCCCTGGCGTGCAGATTGGTGATGGAGCGGTTGTAGCAGCCATGTCTGTCGTTACTAAAAATGTACCACCCTATGCCGTTGTGGCCGGATCACCAGCCAGAGTGGTCAAGTATCGCTTTTCAGAAAATATAGTCGAAGCGCTACTTAAGTCTAAGTGGTGGGAGTTTGCGCCATGGGATCTTAAGGGGGCGCGTGTTGACGATATTTTATCTTTTGTTGATTTTGTTAACGGATTAAGAAAAAAAGGAACGCCTATATATGTTCCTTCAAAAATAAATTTGCCTGATTTTTTAAAAGTGTAAACTCTTTATTTTTAAGTGTTAATAGAAAAACGTTAATTTGATATATGGAAAATAAGGCAATGAACGAAATCGCAAAAATTTTTGCTGAGCAAAAGATTAATAAGGAGCTTTTGAGCCATGTAAAAGCTCTGCCTGAGCCTACAAAAAAATACATAATTGCAATGACACCTCGCTCTGGAAGTAGCCATCTTTGCGATGTTATAAAAAATACACGCTTGCTCGGTACCCCAGGTGAATTTTTGCCTAGAGAGTTTATGCCAAAAATTCTTGAGCGAGCTCCCGCTGAATCTGCAGATCAATATATTGGCAATGTGCTAAAAGTGATGCAAACTCCAAATCATGTTTCTGGTTTGAAGACAAGTTGGTTTCAATTTCAGGCATTTTGTGGGGCTTTGAGCAATCGTTCAGAGATTCGCCAGTTCAAATATATTTATTTAACTAGACGTGATCTGGCCGCCCAAGCTATTTCATTGTACAAAGCAACTGAGTCGTCTGTTTTTCATACAAATATTCAACACTCTGAGCAGGCGTTGGCTAAGTTAAATGATCTTGATTACAACTATGCAAAGATTGACGAGTGGTTCCGGCATATTGTTGCACAAGAGAATGGTTGGCAAAAATTCTTTTTAACGACAAAGATATTTCCGCTTTTTGTTACTTATGAAGATATTGATAGCGATGTGACTGCTGTTGTGGAAAGAATAGCTGCATACCTTGGAGTTGCGCTGAACGAGGATGCACTAGAGTCGCCTAAGTCTATCTTCAAAAAATTGGCTAATCGGAAAAACGTTGAATGGTCTGCTAAATATATTCTAGAGCGTGATTTAGCGCTTAGAAATGCAGAGGGTTAGGCCATAAATTTTTTATTGAAACAATGGAGATTTACCATGCTTTCGATGATTGAGAGTGCTTTTGTTTTCTTATTCTGTTGTTTTCTGTCATTAAGTGCACTGGCAAAAGGCCATGATGTTTCAATATTTTCGTATGATGGCAAACTGCTGGCGATCCCACTAGGCAAAGGGGGAGGCAGTTCGTTGTTCTCCGCTTGGAATGCAAAACCATCACCAGATGATCGGCGTTTATTTGACCCGGGAATCCAAGTGTTATTTTGGGGAAGAGGTGATGGATGTGATGTTGCCTTTTCTAATGGTCCTGTTTCTAGTGATCCAGTCTGGGTTTTTAGTGGTGCGCTAAATAAAACGGGTATTCCTCTAGAGGAAAATAAAAAAGACTTAAGGTGGACGCCGGTAGCTGCTGGCTCCTGCTCTTCGGACAGCAAAGGCAAGGCAGGCCCATCGTTTGTTCATGTAAATGAGGAAGCCTTTAGAGGGGGAATTGGGATTTATACTAGCTCAGGAAAAGAGGACTCCGATGGCAGTGGAAAGGGGTTTTTTCGACAGTTTGATGAGCGAGGGCAAAATGGGATTGGCGCAAATAAATATATCGCTGGAACATTTGTGGCCTTTAGATTTGATTCAAAAGCAAGCGATCAAAGATTCGTATTAAACCCATTTGATGGCGGGGCTTCAAGGTCGTCGAATATGATTATTGAAATGGTACAGAATGTAGCTACTATTCATGTACCCGTCGGACCTGATCCAAAAACAAAATCCCCTAATCAAGTAAAACAGCAGTTTGCAGTTACTCTTGTAAATAAATTTTGCCTTTCTCATAGAGAAGCAGGTTCTTTGTGCCAGATAAAATATTTATTCCATACTGCGATTGTTCGAGAGGGCGTAACAGACTGGAATAGAGAGTTGTGGTTTGATAAGGCATCATTACTTCTTGATCCCGCACAAGGAGGGGTTCCGGTTTTTCATGGACCGATTAAGAGTGCGGGAGCGGATACAGTCTATCGAGAAAACTCTGCTGTGCCTTTGTGGACATCACAAGGTTCCCCTACGCTTCATCGTGCTTTCGAGCCAACAGATTTTAGGGTTCAAATATCGATAAGACAACTTCTTGATGCTACAAGAATTGCTGCCGCAAGAATGAAGAGGGTTAAGTATGAGGCTGTTTCATCTCAAGATATCGCGGATATATTTGGTGATAAATGGAATGATCAGGATGAATGGTTTTTATTGGATTTGAATTTTGCTCAAGAGGTTCATAATACTGATCTGCGTCAAGAGGCTTGGATTGGCGGTGGCGTGAAATCAATTTCAATTTTTAGGCAGTGAGTTTTTACTGAAAATTATTCAGTTGTTTTTATATAAAAACATATTGATCTGTTTAATTGTTGACTTTCTATTTGTATGCATGAAACTTCTTACTCTAAAATGAAGGCTTTTGTCAGCTACTATTTAGCTGGCAAAAATGATGATTTTCTACACGTTCTCGATATCGGTGCCCGATCTGTTCTCGGGCACCAGACTTATCGCGATTTTTTTTCTTGTCAGAATTGGCAATTCCTTGGGTTGGATATTGAGGCGGGCCACAACGTTGATATTGTGGTTAATGATGCTTACGCTTGGGAAAATATTGAATCTTCAAGTTTTGAGGTCGCTATTTCTGGCCAGGCGTTGGAACATGTCGAGTTCCCATGGAAAACCTTCGCCGAGGTTTTTCGTGTTTTGCGACCAGGTGGTTTGTTTTGCCTGATTGTCCCTTCGGCAGGCGAGGAACATCGTTATCCTGTTGACTGCTGGCGTTTTTATCCGGACAGCATGCGCGCCCTTGCTCGCGATGCGGGATTTTCTGTGGTTGAGGTTTTTACCGATTTCGGTCTGGGAAACTGGCAGGATACTTTTGCCGTCTTTCAGAAGCCGCTCGGCCAAGGAGTTTCCGCCCCTTTCCCTGCAATGACCAACCGCGATGCGGCGTTTTCGGAGTATTTCAAGGCGTTGACCGCAAGACCGCGCAATCCGGCCTATTACTTGCGGCTGGGTACTTTGTTGCGCGAACGCGGGCAGGATGCGGATGCGAATTTTGCATATCGAGTGGGTGCAGAGTTGTTTCTCAACCACGCACCGCTCCGGCAGGAGGTGGTCAGCGCCTTGCTGGCTGCCGGCGAAGTGGTCGCAGCAGCCGAGCATGCGGTGGCCTTGCTGGGCATGCGGCCGATTCAACCGGCTAGTGTGGCAGTTGCCGGTTCGGTATTCGATCTGCTTTCGCCTGACCAGCGTGCCTATTACGGGAGGTTGCTGCCGGTCGAGTTGCCGCCGCTGAAGCGTTTGGCCAGCATCGCCCATGAAGGGGGCAATTACCGCTTGGCGGCTGCTTGCTGGGAATCGCTGGCGGCGCTGGAGCCGGCCGATCAGAATCACCCGGAAAGGCGCTGTCTCGCACTGTGGGGGACGGGGGAAAGCACGGTCGCCCAGTCGGCGTTCATTGAACTGCGCAACCAGTCTTTGGGTACCGAGGCGATTACGCGGACTACTGTGGTCCAGCGTTATATCGATGCGTCAAATGCCAAGCGTTACCTAGAAATCGGTGTCGAGCAAGGGATCAATTTCTTCCAGATCGAAGCAGGCTCGAAGTTTGCAGTCGATCCGGAATTCAAGATTCCGGGCGGAGCCAGGGATTTCGACGGGCACTGTTTTTTTGAAATGACCAGCGATGCTTTCTTTGCAGCGCCGCCTCAGGAACTAGTCGAATTCGGCATCGACGTTGCGCTTGTCGATGGGCTGCACACTTATGAGCAGTCGCTGCGCGACGTGGAAAACTGCCTTCGCCATCTTCGTCCGGGCGGGTTGATCGTGATGCACGACTGTCTGCCTGCTTCGGCGGTCGAGGCGGCGCCTTCGCTGGAGGCAGCTCGGGCGATGCCTGGTTTCAGGAATGCCTGGACGGGGGACGTCTATAAGGCGGTTGCCCACTTGCGCGCAACGCATCCGGATTTATTCGTAGCAGTTATCGATGAAGACCACGGAGTTGGAATCGTTACCAAAGGCAACCCGGAAGGCATGCTCGACATGACTATGGAGCAGATAGCCAGGCTTACTTTCGCAAATCTCAAGGCTTCCACCGGGCAACTTTTGAACCTGAAGCCGGCGGCATGGTTTGATACATGGTTGGAAGAGCGATTTGGAAAATCCGCTTGAAAATCAAGCATGCGAGCCATTTCAAAAAAATGGGCTGGCGGCGCTGTGATTTTTCGATCTCCGTTATCGCGTAATTGCCAAGCTTCTATTCAGTTCTATTCAGATATTTTCTAGTTCATCAAGCAATCTTTGGTGGCTAGCCAAGGGCCTGATCGGGTGCGTTATTGAATATGTCAAATAAGTTTTTTATGCTTGAGTCCGAATCGATTGAGATCATTCGCGAGGCTGTGGCTGGTGCCACGAACCCGGTGATGCTCTACTCGATTGGCAAGGACTCTTCGGTGATGCTGCATCTGGCGCGCAAGGCCTTCTATCCTGCGCCCCCGCCTTTTCCCCTGCTCCATGTCGATACAGGGTGGAAGTTCCAGGAGATGTATCTCCATCGCTCCCGGATGGTAGAGGAGTCGGGGATGCGCCTGATCACCTATACCAATTTGGTCGGCTTGAGCGAGGGGGTGAATCCCTTTACGCACGGTTCTTCGTACTATACGGAGGTGATGAAGACCGAGGCGCTCAAGCAGGCACTGGATCAGGGTGGCTACGATGTGATTTTCGGCGGTGCGAGGCGCGACGAGGAAAAGTCCCGCGCCAAGGAGCGGGTCTTTTCCTTCCGGGCGCCCGGGCATCGCTGGGACCCGAAGGGCCAGCGGCCGGAGTTGTGGAGTCTGTATAACACTCACGTGAAGCCGGGTGAGACGATTCGGGTGTTTCCCCTTTCCAACTGGACCGAGTTGGATATCTGGCAATACATTTATCGGGAAAACATTCCTATCGTACCGCTATATTTTGCCCAAGAGCGACCGGTGGTCTGCCGCAACGGGGCCTGGATCATGGTGGATGACGAACGTTTCCCGCTGGCGGCGGATGAAAAGCCGGAAATGCGCCAGGTGCGCTTCCGGACCTTGGGGTGCTACCCCCTGACCGGGGCTATCGAAAGTCCAGCAGTTTCTCTCGAGGAGATCATTGCTGAGACTTTCAATGCCCGTTCGTCAGAGCGGCAGGGACGATTGATCGATTCGGATCAGCCAGGATCGATGGAAAAGAAAAAACAGGAAGGATATTTTTGATGGGGACTGCAGCTACGGGGATCAGCGACTTTCTGGCAGGCCAGGAGGGGAAGGATACGCTGCGTTTTATAACCTGCGGCAGTGTGGATGATGGTAAATCCACAGTCATCGGCCGGCTGTTGCATGAGTCGAAATGCATCTTTGACGACCAGTTGAAGGCTCTTGAGTCGGACTCCCGGCAATATGGCACCCAGGGTGAGCGTATCGATTTCGCACTCCTGGTGGATGGCTTGCAGGCCGAGCGGGAGCAGGGGATCACCATCGATGTGGCCTATCGGTTTTTCGCCACGGACAAGCGCCGCTTTATCGTTGCCGATACTCCGGGGCATGAGCAGTACACCCGCAACATGGCGACTGGTGCATCGACCGCACAACTAGCCGTTATCTTGGTGGATGCGCGCAAGGGAGTGTTAACCCAGACCCGGCGCCATAGCCGTATTGTCGCCATGATGGGGATTCGCCATGTGGTGTTGGCCATCAACAAGATGGACCTGGTCGAATACCGGCAGTCGGTGTTCGATGCCATCGTTGAAGAATACCGTTCGTTTGCCGAGGGATTCGGGTTTGTCAGTATTCAGGCGGTGCCGCTGTCTGCACTGGAGGGCGACAACATGCTGGCGCCCAGCCCGAGGATGCGCTGGTACGAAGGCCCGAGCTTGATGGCTTACCTCGATACCGTTGAGGTCGGTCAGCAAGATACCGCTCTGCCTTTCCGGATGCCGGTGCAATGGGTGAATCGGCCGAATCTGGATTTTCGGGGGTTTTGTGGGCGGATTGCCCAGGGCTCGGTCAGGCCGGGCGATGAAGTGCGGGTTCTTCCTTCGGGCAAGCAGACCCGGGTCAAGGGTATCGTGATCTGGCAAGGGGCTGCTGAATACGCCGAGCGGGGGAATTCGGTCACCCTGACATTGGCGGATGAGGTCGACGTCAGCCGCGGTGATGTCATCGTGGCGGCCGATGATCCGCCGCAGGTGACGGATCAATTTGAAGCTAAATTGCTGTGGATGGCCGAGCATCCACTGTCTGCCGGCCGTCCTTATTTGCTCAAGCTGCACTGTCAGGAAGTGTCGGCGACGGTGTCCGAAATCAAGTATCGGGAGGATGTGAATACCGGGGCTCATCTGGCAGCCAAATCGCTGGCCTTGAACGAAATCGCCGTGGTCAATCTGAGTCTCGGCAAGCCGGTGGTGTTTGAGCCTTATGGTGTGAATCGTCCGATGGGGAGTTTTGTGCTGATCGACAAGCTGACTTTCGAGACGGTGGGCGCCGGTATGATCGATTTTTCCTTGCGCCGGGCTTCAAATATTCATTGGCAGGCTCTGGAGATCAATAAGGCGGCCCGTGCTTCACTCAAGCACCAGAAGCCTCGTTGCGTATGGTTTACTGGATTCTCCGGCTCCGGGAAATCGACGCTTGCCAACCTTCTGGAGCGGCGTTTGCACGCGGAAGGCCGGCATACCAGCATTCTGGATGGCGATAACGTTCGCCATGGATTGAACCGCGATCTGGGGTTCACCGAGGCCGACCGGGTTGAGAATATCCGGCGGGTGGCTGAAGTTTCGAAATTGATGGTGGAATCCGGTCTCATCGTTCTGGTTTCGTTCATTTCGCCATTCCGGGCGGAGCGGCAGATGGCCAGGGAATTGTTCGACGAGGGCGAGTTCATTGAGGTCTATGTCGATACGCCTTTGGATGAGTGCGAAAAGCGTGATCCCAAGGGTTTGTATGCCAAGGTAAGGCGCGGCGAGCTGAAGAATTTTACCGGTGTGGACAGCGCCTACGAGGCTCCGGAGAAGCCGGAAGTTCGATTGATGACCAAGGGCCGCTCGCCCGAGGAATGCATCGAAGATATCCTGCGTATTCTGGAGTAGCGCCATGGACATGATGTTGGTAGTGGCCGGCGCACTGACCGGATTGCTGGTGGGCTTGACCGGGGTTGGTGGTGGCGCATTGATGACGCCGATGTTGCTGCTGATCTTCGGTATGGCGCCGACGACCGCAGTCGGAACAGATCTATGGTTTGCGGCCGGGACCAAGCTGGTTGCTTCGCGTATCCATCATGGTGCGGGGTTGATCGATTGGCAGGTGGTCAAGCGTTTGTGGCTGGGCAGCTTGACGGCTTCGGCGCTGACGGTGCTTTGGATGAGTACCCAGGCTGTCAATGGCAATGATTTCAGTTTCCTGAAGCCGGCAATTGCCGGTGCGGTGATGTTGACCGCCGTTGGCATGCTGTTCCAGAAATCGCTGCATTCTTTCGGGCGGCACTTCCGGACGACCGAGGCTGATCGATTCAAGGCCCTGCAGGCGCCGCTGACGGTTGTGGCAGGGGTGATCCTTGGCGTTCTCGTGACTTTGACTTCGGTTGGTGCAGGGGCTTTGGGAGCGGTGTTCATGGCCTATTTGTACCCTTTGCGGCTGACGCCGCCACGGCTGATCGCAACTGACATAGTCCATGCCATTCCCCTGGCCATATTTGCCGGGGCCGGCCATTTGATGATCGGCAATGTGAATTTTGGCCTCCTGGGTAACTTGTTGCTGGGCTCCATTCCCGGCGTTGTGATTGGTGCAATACTGGCTACACGCTTGCCACATAAGGTGTTAAGAGGTGCGTTGTCGACCGTTTTGCTGGTTATCGGTGTAAAGCTTCTATGGTCGGCGAGTTAAACTATGTCCCAGATATTTGATCGCATCATCCTGGATGGGTTGGCGGAAATTGCTGTTGAGGCTGGGCAAGCCATCATGGATGTTTATTCCGGCCAGACGATGGTCTGGGAAAAAAGCGATGCTTCTCCGCTGACTGAGGCAGATTTGCGAGCCGACCGGATCATTCGTTCGGGCTTGGAAACGCGATTCCCAGGTATATTCATTTTGTCGGAAGAGTCACGTAGTTCGGATGTTGACATGGGGCGTGGCTTGTTCCTGGTTGATCCGCTCGATGGGACCAAGGAATTCTTGAAGCGGAATGACGAGTTCACGGTCAATATTGCATTCCATGATGGTAACGGCTTGATAGCCGGTGTGGTTTATGCGCCCGCGCTCGACGAATTGTTCTTTGCTGCGGTTGGTGTTGGCGCTTGGAAGCGGGTTGCTAATCAAGAGACCGTAATCTCTGTTGCACCAGCTAGTGGAGAGAGGGCGCTTCGGGTTACCGGCAGCCGTTCTCACGGCGCGGATATGCTGGTTAATTGGTTGAAGGCGCTGCCGGAACATTCTTTCGTCCCAGCTGGTAGTTCATTGAAGTTTTGCCGGATAGCCGAAGGGGCAGCTGATCTCTATCCGCGCTTCGGCCCAACCAGCCAGTGGGATACTGCGGCTGCCCAATGTATTCTCGAATGTGCCGGTGGGAGAGTTGTTGCAATGTCCGGTGAAGGCTTGCGTTATGGTTTGCTGTCGCCGATCCTTAATCCGTATTTTTTTGCGGTAGGTGATCCTTCGGTGCTGGCTTTGCTGCCATCACCATCCGCTAGTAATTGCTGATTCATGTCACGTTTTGAGTTTGACTTGGTTGTCGATGATGTCGGCATCGCAGATTTTGATTTTCATCGTACTCGTTGGCATCTGCTGGAGCCTTGTCCGCTTTTTGAGCTTGTCGAAAAGGATGGGCGGCTGCCTTCAGGCTGGGTACTGGTGGAAGGGCGTTTGTTGCGACACGGGGATTCTTGTGCGGCAGAATTGTTACTATTTGGGGAGGACGATCTCGTCCCCGATATGACTCTGTCGCTTCCGGTCCTGCCTAACGGCCGTATTCATGAAATCATCAGACTTCCTTCTGGAGTCAGGCGTCTAGGTTGGCGGCCCATGGCTTCGGCAGGGTGGTTTGAACAGCCATATCTCTTAATGCGCAGGCTCGGTTTTGCCGAGCGCTGGTGGCGGATGGTTAATCGGGTTGGCGATACGTTGATTTCCCAACCACAGTCTATCTGCCAGTTTTATGGTTTAACGCTTTGGCGGGCAATTGTCGATTTGCCAACCGCCTATCAAGCGGCGACCAATTTTAGATTGCATAGCCATCGACTGAATTATGCCGAATGGATTAATCGCTTTGGGACATTGAGCTCGGTAGAGCAAAGGCGCATTGATCTTGCCATTTTACGGTTGGAGGCTGCGCCCCATTTCCGTTTATGGATCAGCGTTCAGTCATCCAGGCAGGATCTAAACCTGACGCTCTCGTCCTTGGTGAATCAGCGCTACCGCAATTTTTCGGTGACGGTGTTCGATTTTTGTGATGCTGCTGCGGCCTTCGACCCAGATTGCGATTTTTCCAGCTTGGGGGTTGGCGGGCGCTTTGTACATCGTTATCACATTGCGTCAGTAATTGAGAATGAAAACCGCCTGTTCGCAGATCGTCAAAATGACAACGAGTTGATCATGCTCATTCGGGCCGGTGATGTGTTGCCAGCACATGCATTGTATTGGTTTGCCAAGGAGGCCTGCGATCATTGTGATGCCGACATGGTCTACGCCGACGATGATGTATTGGATCAAGAAGGTATGCGTTCCTCGCCGCGTTTCAAGCCGGATTGGTCTCCTGAGCATTTGCGTTCAACAGGTTATATAGGAGATGCCGTGTGTGTTCGGACACGCATAGTGGCCAAAGCCGGTGGTGTGTCCGAAGGGTGCCTTTATTTTGCCAACGATGATTTATTATTGCGGGTAGCTGAAATTCAGCGAGGGAAAGTCGTCCATATTCCGGCGATTTTATTGCATCAAAGCGTTCGGAACTTTGATGCCGCGCATGACGAACATCTTCTTGCTGCCCGGCTTGCTCATCTTCAGCGTTCGGGGGTGACGGCAGCGGTAGAACAGACTTTGCCGGGATGCTTCCGCGTGAACTACGGCTTGAACGGCACCACTCCCATGCTTAGCATCATTATCCCGACGCGGGACGGTTTGCATCTCCTGAAACGTTGTGTTGACAGCGTTTTGGAAAAAAGCACTTATCGTAATTTCGAACTGATCATTGTTGATAATGGATCGTCCGAGGCTGCCACTTTGAACTACCTTTCTGGTTTCCAGGAGGGAAGCAAGGTCAGGGTTATTCGCGATGATGGCCCGTTCAACTTTTCCGCCTTGAATAACAGGGCGGCAAAGGAGGCATCCGGAGAGGTTTTGTGCCTGCTCAACAATGATACTGAAGTGATATCTCCCGACTGGATGGAAGAGATGCTGTCTCGCCTGTCTCAGGTTGGTATCGGAGTTGTCGGTGCGAAGCTTTATTTCCCGGATGGCAGGGTTCAGCACGCCGGAGACGCCGTTGGGCCGGGCGGGTGCGCCGATCATATGCATGGCATACTTGACCCGGGTGATCCTGGGTATTGTAATCGGGCAATGTTGGCTCAGGAAGTTTCTGCGGTAACTGGGGCTTGTCTGATGACTCCCAAGTGGTTATACGAACAGATCGGTGGCCTCGATGAGGTAAAACTGAAAGTTGCATTTAACGACGTTGATTATTGCCTTAAGGTGCAGGCGGCCGGTTATCGGGTGATCTTTACACCCTATGCGGAGCTGTTTCATTACGAGTCGGCGTCCCGGGGGCGAGACGATTCTGCAAAAAAACTGCGCAAAACTCGACGAGAAGCGGACCAGATGCGTAAGCGCTGGAAGGCGCGTATGCGACATGATCCTTACTACAACCCAAATCTGAACTATCGCAGACCAGATTTTTCGCTGAGTGATAACCCGCGTGTTGTCAAGCCTTGGTTGTAGCCCAGCTGACAGACCTTTCCTAACGAATTTCTTTGAGGTAATCATGATTCTTGTCACTGGTGCAGCCGGCTTTATTGGCAGCAATTTTGTTCTTGACTGGTTGGCGCAATCGGATGAGCCAGTGGTCAATCTGGACGCGCTGACCTATGCTGGAAATCTAGAGAACTTGGCAAGCCTGAGCAGTGATCCAAGGCATGTTTTCGTTAAGGGCAGTATTGGCGACTTTGATCTGGTCGCAACACAACTGGCTGCTCATCGACCGAGAGCTGTCGTCAACTTTGCCGCCGAGTCGCACGTCGACCGCAGCATTCATGGTCCGGAGGACTTTATCCAGACCAACATTGTCGGTACTTTCCGACTGCTGGAGGCGGTGCTGGCTTACTGGAATATGTTGGAGGGCCATGTGAAAGCTGATTTTCGCTTTCTCCATGTTTCTACCGATGAAGTCTACGGTTCTCTTGAGCTGAATGATCCGGCATTTGCCGAAACTAAGCGCTATGAACCCAATAGCCCGTATTCAGCAAGCAAAGCGGCAAGCGACCATCTGGTGAGAGCCTATCATCATACTTATGGCTTGCCGGTATTGACTACCAATTGTTCGAATAACTATGGGCCATACCATTTCCCAGAAAAACTGATCCCGCTGGTCATTCACAATGCCTTGGCCGGCAAGGCGCTGCCTATTTATGGCGATGGCCAGCAGATTCGTGACTGGCTGTATGTCAAGGACCATTGCTCGGCAATTCGCCGTGTTCTCGAAGCGGGGGAGGTGGGAGAAACCTACAACATCGGCGGCTGGAACGAAAAAGCAAATCTTGAAGTGGTCAATACGCTCTGTGCCATTCTAGACGAACTTAGCCCGCGGCCCGATCATAAGGCTTATCGGGAACAGATTACCTACGTCAAGGATCGTCCTGGCCATGATCGTCGTTATGCCATTGATGCCACCAAAATCGAACGTAAACTGGGCTGGAAACCGGCAGAGACCTTTGAAACGGGAATTCGCAAGACCGTTCAGTGGTATCTCGATAATCAGGGATGGGTACAGAACGTAACCAGCGGTACATACCAGAACTGGGTCGGCGCACAATACGGGGCCTGACCATGAAAATTCTTTTGACGGGCAAGCAGGGTCAGGTCGGCTTCGAATTGCAGCGGGCTCTGGCGCCGCTTGGCGAGATTGTTGCGGTTGACTATGCGGAATGTGATCTGGCCAATGCGCAGGCCATTCGAGCCTTGGTCAGGGCGGTACAGCCTGATGTGATCGTTAATCCTGCCGCCTATACGGCGGTCGATAAGGCCGAGTCAGAGCCGCAGTTAGCCCAGGCAGTCAACGCAGCGGCGCCTGGCATCCTGGGAGAGGAGGCAGCCCGGATTGATGCCTTGGTCGTGCATTACTCGACCGACTATGTTTTTGATGGTTGTAAGGATGGTTGGCATTCGGAAGACGATATTCCGAATCCTCAAAGTGTTTATGGCAAGACCAAGCTGGCCGGCGAGTATGCATTGACGGACAGCGGCGCCCGCCATTTGATCTTTCGGACGAGCTGGGTGTTTGGCGCGCATGGCGGCAATTTTGCGAAGACCATGCTGCGGCTGGCCAGCGAGCGAAGTTCGATGAAGGTGGTAGCTGATCAGCATGGTGCACCAACTTCGGCTGCGCTATTGGCTGATGTCACGTCTCAAGTACTTGGGCAGTATGCAAGTTCCGGTAAGGAAAAATTTCCGTTCGGCTTGTATCACTTGGTCGCTGGTGGTGTTACAACTTGGCATGCCTATGCTCAGGTGGTAGTTCAATCTGCTTTGGCGGCTGGTAAGCCGCTTGCGCTGAAGCTGGAGGATATTGCACCAATCGCTACAGCCGATTATCCACTACCGGCGCCGCGGCCGGCTAATTCGCGGCTGGCAACCACTCGTTTTACAGAGGTATTTGGTTTGCGCTTGCCACCTTGGCAACAGGGCTTGGATCATGTTCTTCAACAAATTCTTTGATAGAAAGATTTTCCATGCGTAAAGGCATCATTCTCGCCGGTGGCTCAGGCACACGGCTTTATCCAGTTACTCTGGCCGTTTCGAAACAGTTGCTACCTATTCATGACAAACCAATGATTTACTATCCTTTGGCAACGCTTATGCTAGCGGGGATACGGGATGTCCTGATTATTTCGACACCGCAGGATACGCCACGTTTCGAGCAATTGCTTGGTGATGGCAGCCTGTGGGGAGTAAATCTGCAGTATGCAGTGCAACCTACTCCGGACGGTTTGGCTCAGGCCTTCATCATCGGCCGGGAATTTGTCGGTAATGGCGACAGCGCATTGGTGTTAGGCGATAATATTTTTTACGGTCACGAGTTCGCCAAGGACCTTCACTCGGCTGGAAGCCAGTCAAGTGGAGCGACGGTGTTCGCTTACCACGTGCATGACCCTGAGCGCTATGGGGTGGTGGAATTCGATGGCGCTGGCTGTGCGGTAAGCTTGGAAGAAAAGCCAAAAATACCGAAATCGAACTATGCAGTCACAGGCCTCTATTTCTATGATAACCAAGTGCTCGACATCGCCCGCGATATGAAGCCTTCTGCTCGTGGTGAATTGGAAATTACTGATGTCAATCGTGTCTATCTGGAGCGTAATCAGCTAAATGTTCAAGTGATGGGGCGCGGCCATGCTTGGTTGGATACAGGGACGCACGAATCACTGCTTGATGCCAGCCAGTTCATTGCTACCATCGAAAAACGCCAGGGTCTGAAAGTGGCCTGTCCGGAGGAAATTGCTTTTCGCAAGGGCTGGCTGGATGCTGGGCAACTGGAAATGCTGGCACAGCCGATGTTGAAGAACCCCTATGGGCAATACTTGATGGGTATTTTGAATGAGCGGGTGTTCTGATGAAAGTAATATCCACGATTATTCCGGAAGTATTGTTGATCGAGCCTAAGGTGTTCGGCGACGATCGCGGATTTTTCTTAGAGAGCTTTAATCAGAAGGTGTTTCAGGATGTGACCGGACTTGATGTCCAATTTGTCCAAGACAACCACTCGAAGAGTAGCCGCAATGTGTTGCGTGGGTTGCATTATCAAATCGAGCAACCGCAAGGGAAACTTGTGCGTGTAGTGCAGGGCGAGGTTTTTGACGTGGCGGTTGATATTCGGAAAAATTCACCAACTTGCGGGCAATGGGTTGGAGAGATTCTTAGTGCTGAGAATAAACGCCAACTCTGGATTCCCGCCGGGTTCGCGCATGGATTCCTTGTCCTTTCTGACACGGCAGAATTTCTTTACAAGACTACAGATTATTATGCACCGCAATTTGAGCGTTGCATTGTCTGGAATGACCCCCTGCTTAATATCCGCTGGCCTGTTACCGGTGTAGAAGTCTTGCTGTCCGGCAAAGATGCGAAGGGGGATTTTTTTTCGGCCAATCAGCCATGACATTGGCTGTTTAAATCCGCAATTAACATGTTTACGCCATTGGCCAGATATAGAACACCGTGGTCTGGCAAAGTGCTTGTTTTGTCGCCTGGTTTAATCCCGACGGTTGATTTTTATCTTAAGCCACGGCTTGTCGGCTTGGGCGATGGTAATCCCGTATATCGCGACTCCCGGACTTTTGCTGCCGGTGATGAGGTGTTGATTGGCGCCGGTGTTTTTGTAGTGATCGTTCGTCATATCGGCCAACAATGGCTTGGGAAATTAATCGACGCTGCTACGCGGCTCAGTGGCGTTGCCTTCCTGATGGATGACGATATTCCCGGGGCGTGGCGCTGTCATGAATTGCCGATTGATTATGCCCTTTGGACTGCAGGGCGATATTGGCGAAGCAGGAATGGATTGGCCAAGGTTTGCGATCGAATCTGGTACTCGACTTTGGCATTGTTGGAGCGCTATCCGTCAGAGCGTGCGTCGCTTCTTTTTCCCATCGAGCCTGGAAAAATCAGGGCAGTGACTCCTTCGGGGGGGAGGCGTTGGGCTTACCATGGAACCCGGGTGCATCAGCAGGAAATTCGCTGGCTGGTCCCTATCGTGGAGGCTGTCCAGGCCGTGGATAGCGCCTTTGAGTTTGAAATCTTCGGCAACGCCGGAATCCAGCGCCTGTTTTCTCATATACCCCGGGTTAGTGTCTTGCCGGCTTGTTCATGGACTGGTTATCTCAATCATTGCCGTGTTTCTAATCTGGCGGTCGGCGTGGCGCCTTTACTGCCCGGCCGCTTCAATGCATATCGTTCCCACGTCAAGGTCTTTGATATCGCACGTTGCGGGGCTGTGGGAGTGTTTTCGGATCGAGAACCCTATCGTTCAGCATTGTCTGGATCGGGATCTTTGTTGGTCAATGATTCCCCTTCCGTCTGGATTGATGCTGTTGTCAATTTGCTTGGTGATGATCGGCGACGATTTGAATGTTTTGCCATTACGGCTGCATGGATAGAGTCGCTGTCATTGAAATATAATTTTCCGGGGTTCCCGCAAATAAATTCATGATCGTGTCGATATGATTAATGAATTGTTACAATAGAGTTTGTTTTTGGCGACGACTTAAAAAACCGACCATGATCTTGAGTAGAGTCCGGGTGGCGCGCCTATCGGGGGATTTTATGAGAGTGATTGATTGACAGTCAGGCGGAATTTTCTTTTTCTGCAAGGGGTTTGTTCGCCTTTCTTTCGCCAGTTGGGAGATCGCCTGGAGGCCGACGGTCACCGCGTGTTCAAACTCAATTTCAACATGGGGGACCTTGCCTATTGGTGGCCGCGTCGGAGCACCAATTATCGTGGCAGCCTAGCCGACTTGCGCGACTATGTTGATGAATTTTGCCGGCGCTTTGAAATTTCTGACCAAGTCCTTTTTGGCGATCGACGCCCGGTCCATCGGGCGCCTGTTGAGCATGGTGAAGTGCTTGGATTGCGTACTCATGTCTTTGAGGAGGGCTATTTCCGGCCCTATTGGGTGACGCTGGAGCGGGAAGGGGTGAATGGCCACTCGTTATTGCCCAGGGATCCCGACTGGTTCTGGGAGACCGGGGCACGGTTAGCCAATTATGGCGACGGGAAGGCTTTTGAGGCCCCTTTTTTCCAGCGCGCTGTGCACGATGTAGCCTATCATGCGGCAGGATTGCTGAACCCGTTGTTTTTTCATCGTTACCGGACGCATGTTCCTGTGATCGCGCCGGTCGAGTATCTGGCCTACAGCAGACGATTGGCGACCTTGCCTTTTTGGGAAAAACGGGACGAGACAACGGTTTCTGAACTGTTGAGAAACAACGCCCGATATTTTCTGCTGCCCCTTCAGCTGGGCAGTGATGCCCAGATTCGTGATCACTCCCGTTTTGAAGGTATGATCGAAGTGATCGATTTTGTGCTTTCATCTTTTGCAAGGCATGCTTCTTCGGCGGATATCCTGGTTATCAAGAATCATCCACTGGATATCGGCCTGGTTAATTTCAGGGAAGCTCTGGCCAAACTTGAGAAGCAATACGCGATTGAGGGACGGACCCGCTATCTCGAGACTGGCCCCCTTGATGTCCTGGTCAGGAATGCGCAGGGCGTGGTCACGGTGAATAGCACTGTTGGCGGCTTTTCCCTGGGTTTGGGATGCCCGACCATCACGTTGAGTGACCCAATCTATAATCTACCGAAACTGTGCTTTCAGGGAAATCTCGATCATTTTTGGCTGGGCCGGGAACGGCCGGACAAGGAGTTTTTCCGACGGTTCCGCAATACCGTGATCCATGCCACGCAAATCAATGGTGGGTTCTATTCTCGACAAGGGATCGCTTTGGCCGTTGAAAATGCTGCCCGGGTGTTGAGTGCGGAAACGTCGCCGCTGGAATCGTTGTTATGAGCGATGGATTGCGGTGTATTTTGATCACCGGCGCCACCGGCGCCATTGGCGGCGCTCTGGCTGAGCTTTATGCGGCACCGGGCATCGAGTTGCATCTGCACGGTCGCAACGCGGCCAAGCTGGCGGCCGTGGCCGGGCGGTGCGCCGCCCGGGGGGCGGCCGTGCTGACCCAGCGCTTCGACCTGCGCGATACGGCGGCACTGCGCACCTGGCTGGATGAGGTTTGCGCTACGGCGGCGCTCGATCTGGTTATCATCAATGCCGGCATGAATACCCATGTCGGTCCGGGTGGAGAGAACGAGCCATGGGATGAGGTCGAGGCGCTGCTCGACATCAATCTGAAGGCGAGCCTGGCCATGGTGCATGGTGTATTGCCGGCGATGCGACGGCGGGGCAGGGGGCAGATCGCGCTGGTCAGTTCGCTGGCCGGTTATTTCGGCCTGCCGGTGACGCCGGCCTATTGCGCCAGCAAGGCCGGGATCAAGGCCTACGGCGAAGCGCTGCGCGGCTGGCTGGCGCCGGAGGGGATCTGGGTCAATGTGATCATGCCGGGCTATGTCGAATCGCCGATGTGCGAGGCGATGCCGGGGCCCAAACCCTTCCTGTGGCGGCCCGAGCGTGCGGCAAGCTTGATTCGGCGCGGGCTGGCGAAGGACAAGGCGCGCATCAGTTTCCCGTTTCCGCTCAATCTGGGCACCTGGTTCCTTGCCGTGTTGCCGGCGGCCATCTCGCTGCGCATTCTCGGCCTGCTCGGTTATCGGGGCTGATTTTGAAATTTGCCCTTTTTTTGGCGTCGACCGTCGGGCTCGCCGGCTCGTTCGCCGTGACCGCCTTGCTGCGCCCGGCCTTGCCGGCACCGTGGCGTTGGGCCTTGCAGGGCGTCACGCTGCACACCGGCTTGTGGCTGATCCTGCATGCGCTGCTGGTGCTCGTGCTCGGCCGTCCGTGGTTCGCCATGGCGCTCGGCCTAGCCTTACTGATGTTGCTCGTGCAGGTCAGTAATGCCAAGTTCCATTCGCTGCGCGAGGCCTTTGTTTTCCAGGATTTCGAATATTTCACCGACGCCATCAAGCATCCGCGTTTGTACATCCCCTTCCTCGGCTGGTGGAAGTTCGCGCTGATCGTCGTTGCCGCGCTGGCTGCGCTGGGCATCGGCCTGTGGGCGGAAGCGGCGCCGGCCGGGCGCTTTGCGCTGGACGGCCAGTTGGGTCAGGCGGCGGCCCTGCTGATCGGCGGGGCCGTGCTGCTTGCGCTGTCGACGGGCGGCCCGGCACCGGGCTTCATGCCGGACGAGGACCTGCGCCAGCTGGGTTTTCTCGCCTGCCTGTGGCGCTACGGCCTGGCCGAGCGGACGCCGCTGCAACTGCCGGACTGCTTTGTCGATGTGCCGGGCGTTGCGGCCGAGCGCCCCGATCTGCTGGTCGTGCAGAGCGAATCCTTTTTCGATCCGCGGCCGCTGCTGGCCGGGATCCGGCCCGAAGTTCTGGCCGAGTTCGATCGTCTCTGCCGCGCAGCGCTGTCGTCGGGCCATCTCGAGGTGCCGGCCTGGGGGGCTAACACCGTGCGCAGCGAATTCGCTTTCCTGAGCGGGGCGCCGGCGGCATCGCTCGGTGTCCATCGCTTCAACCCTTACCGCCAGATTCTCAAGGCGGAGCTGGTGACGCTGGCGACGGTGCTGAAGGCCGCTGGCTACCGCACCGTTTGCGTTCATCCCTATCCGGCCTCGTTCTATGGCCGCGACAAGGTCTACCCGCACCTCGGCTTTGACGAGTTTATCGACATCCGTTCATTCGCTGACGGCGAGCGCTTCGGCCCTTATGTTGCCGACCGGGCGGTGGCGGACAAGGTGAAGTTGCTGTTGGCAGCAGCGGATAAGCCGCTGTTCGTATTCGTGATCACCATGGAAAACCACGGCCCGCTGCATCTGGAAAAGCCGTTGCCTGAGGACTATCCGGCTGCGTATGCTGCCTATCCGCCGGCCGGCTGCGACGATCTGACGGTCTATCTGCGCCATCTGCGCAATGCCGACCGGATGATCGGCGAGTTGAGCGATTGCTTGACGCGGCATCCGCGCCCGGCCCGTTTCTGCTGGTACGGCGACCACGTGCCGATCATGGCCGAGGTCTACCAGCAACTGGGCGACCCGGCCGGGCATACCGAATATTTCATCTGGAGCAACCGGCCGGGCGAAAAAAAAGCGCCGGATTCGGCGCTTTCTCTCGATGCCCTGGCCGGGCTGCTGCTGGCTTCCTAGCCGCGCACCGATTCCGGCAGCTTGTCCTGGATGAGCTTGAGCAGCGGGCCGAAGACCTTGGGCGTGCCGGCGATGACGTTACCGGTTTCCAGGTAGTTGGCGTCGCCGCGCAGGTCGCTGATCAGGCCGCCGGCTTCGGAGATGAGCAGCGCACCGGCCGCCATGTCCCACGGCGACAGGCCGAATTCCCAGAAACCGTCGTAGCGGCCGCAGGCGACATAGGCCAGGTCGAGCGAGGCGGCGCCCGGGCGGCGCTGGCCGGCGGTCTTCTCGGCCAGTTCCTTGAAGATGGCCAGGTAGAGGTCGATCTTGTCGAACATCCGGTAGGGGAAACCGGTGCCGATCAGGGCTTCGCCCAGCTTGGTACGGCGCGAGACGCGAATGCGGCGCTCGTTGAGAAAGGCGCCACCACCCTTGGTGGCGGTAAACAGTTCGTTGCGGTTGGGGTCGAAAATGACCGCCTGCTCGATGACGTTGCCCTTGGCTAGGGCAATCGAGATGGCGTATTGCGGCAGGCCATGAATGAAGTTGGTCGTACCGTCGAGCGGATCAATGATCCATTGGTAATCGCCATCGTACCCGCCCTGGCCGGCAGTTGCACCGGACTCCTCTGCTAGAATGCCGTAATTGGGATAGGCTTCCCGCAGGGTTTCGATGATTGCAGCTTCGGCAGCCTTGTCGACCTCGGTAACGAAATCGTTGGGCTGCTTCGCGGTGACCTTGAGCAAGTCGAGGTCGTTCGAGGCGCGATTGATGATCTGGGCGGCGCGGCGCGCCGCCTTGATGGCGATATTCAGGGCTGGATGCATGGGCTTAAAGAGCTAAAGGGCGGCCAAGGCCACCCGATATATATTTGAAAGATCGAATTTTACACCATGAACCCCGAAGTCCTGCTTTCACGTATCAGAGTTGTATTGTGTCGCCCGAGTCATCCGGGGAATATCGGGGCAGCGGCCCGGGCAATGAAGACGATGGGCTTGTCTCGCCTGTACCTTGTCTCGCCGAAACAGTTTCCCGATCCCGAGGCCGATACGCGGGCGACCGGTGCGGTCGACCTGCTGGAAAAGGCAAAAATCACCGCTTCCCTGAAAGAGGCGCTGGCTGGAACCACCTATGTCGTGGCCCTTTCGGCGCGCCAGCGCGACCTTGGGCCGGCGCCGGGGACGCCACGTGACACCGTGGCCCAGCTGCTGGCTGAGGCTGAGTTGGGCGAAGTGGCACTGGTCTTCGGCAATGAAACGATGGGCCTGAGCAACGAGGAAATCCTGCATTGCCATGCGGCAGTAACGATTCCGACCAATCCTGATTTCAGTTCGCTGAATCTTGGTTCGGCTGTCCAAGTCCTGTGCTACGAGTGTCGGATGGCGGCGTTCGCAGCTCGGCCGCCGCTAGCCGGGCAGGGAGTCACGCCTTTCATTTCGCCGGCAGCGACGCATGACGAGGTGGAAGGGTTGTATACCCACCTCGAAACGGTGATGACCGATACTGGTTTCTTCAACCCCGCGCAGCCGGGGCGTCTGCTGCCCAAACTGCGCCGCCTGTTCGGTCGGGTCCGGCTGGAGAAGGACGAGATCAACATCCTGCGCGGTATCCTGGCATCGACTCAGGTCAAGACCGGGCACGGCCGCAAGAACTGACCGGGTCAGGCGAATTCGTTGTGCATTTCCGCAGCCAGGGCATCGATGTCCGGGCGCAGGTGGGCGAATCTTTCTTCCAATTCCGTTAGCTCCGCCCCCTCGTCGGGCCGATCCTGCAACAGCCATTCGAAATGGCCGCCGCTGAGCATGTTGGCAACATAGATGACGTCCGCCATATTTCTGATAGTCGTCGGCGTCGGACGCAAGTGGTCGTGGTCGACTGTTGCGTTGACGATCTCCTCCGGCAGGCCAAGGGCGTTGAGCAGCGAGACGCCAATACTTTCATGCCACTGGATGATCAGGTACTTGATACTTTCCGGTCGGTGGCGGAGTTCTTCATACTGGCTGGCCCGATAGAGCATGTAGAAGGCACCGAGGTCATGGATCAGGCCGGCCAGCATGGCCTCGTCGGGGTTGAAGCGGGTCATCTGCTGGGCGACTACCTTGGCAGCTGCCGCACTTTTCAGCGAGTGTTCCCACAGCGAGCGGGTGATCTCCGAGAAGTCGGCCATGCCCTTGGCGCGCATCAACTGGGTCATGACGATGGAGAGGGCCGTCGTCCGAACCGCATTGAGGCCGAGCCGGATAATGGCTGATTTCAGATCGACGAGTTCCCGGCCTTCGGGGTTGAAAATCACCGAATTGGCCAGATGCAGCAGCTTGGCCGAGATCAGCGGCTCGACAGAAACGGCGTGGGTAATATTGGCGATGCTCTGCTCAGGCTTGTGCAGGATCTTGCGCAGGCGCAGCACGGCATCGAAATAGGTCGGGAAGACCACTTCGCCAGAGAGTTCCTTGGCGATGTCCTCCAGCATCTGGAAGCGCTGCGCCTTGAGGGCATCACCTTTCTTGTCCAGATCGTCGGGGTCGGCGCATGTTGTCATGGTCTGGATTATTCAACAAAAACCCCGCCTTGTGGGCGGGGTTTTTGTGTCCTTTGAGGAACCGTCGGGTAGTGCAGAGGGATCCAACCCTCACCACCCACTTGTTCTGGCCAAGGCGGCAATTAGTTGCAGGCGTCCTTCAGACCCTTGCCGGCGCGGAACTTCGGCGACTTGGCGGCCTTGATTTCCAGGGTCTTGCCGGTGCGCGGGTTGCGGCCAGTACGGGCAGCGCGCTCGCCGACGTAGAAAGTACCGAAGCCGATCAGGCTGACGGAATCGCCTGCCTTGAGCGCGCCCTTGATGGCGTCCACGGCAGCATCCAGCGCACGGCTGGCAGCAGCCTTGGAAATATCGGCCTGGGCGGCGATGGAGTCGATCAGTTCAGTCTTGTTCATTTAAAGTCCCCTAATGGATGGATTTGGAGTGGTGAAAACTTTGCGAGGACGGATTTATATCCCTGGCGAAATCCTTGTGTCAAGCGGATTCTCGCGGGATTGCAGAGGGCGGATGACAAAGGAAAGGAGGCCGAAGTTAATACGTCGGCATCCTTTCCTTGTAAATCAATGGGTAAGCACTGCCTGCCCTGAAGCTGCATCAGCAGCAGCCTGAACTGCAGAATCGGCAACGACCGGTTCGGGAAGTGCCTCGGGGAGGCGCTCCAGCGCCCGCTCAAGAACCTGGTCGATCCATTTGACCGGGACGATTTCGATCTTGTTCTTGATGTTGTCAGGGATTTCAGTGAGATCCTTGACGTTCTCTTCCGGGATCAATGCCGTCTTCAGGCCGCCGCGGACGGCTGCCAGCAGCTTTTCCTTGAGGCCGCCGATGGCCAGCACTTCACCGCGCAGGGTAATTTCGCCGGTCATGCACACGTCGCAACGTACCGGGATGCCGGTGTAGGAGGAAACCAGGGCCGTCGTCATGGCGCTGCCAGCGGAAGGGCCGTCCTTCGGAGTGGCACCTTCCGGGACGTGGATGTGGATGTCGGTCTTCTCGAAGGCCTCGTCCTTGATTCCTAGGCGACGAGCGCGGGCACGGACGACCGAGCGGGCAGCTTCGACTGATTCCTTCATGACATCGCCCAGCGAACCGGTGCGGATGATGTTGCCCTTGCCCGGCATGTTGGCGCATTCGATGGTCAGCAATTCGCCGCCAACTTCCGTCCACGCCAGACCGGTGACCTGGCCCACCTGGTTTTCCTTTTCGGCCATGCCGAAGCTGTAGCGGCGGACACCGAGGAATTTATCCAGGTTCCGGGCGTTGACCGCAATCTTCGTATCGCGCTTCTTGAGCACCAGGGTCTTGACGACTTTGCGGCAAATCTTCGAGATTTCCCGCTCCAGCGCGCGCACGCCGGCCTCCCGGGTGTAATAGCGGACGATGTCGCGAACAGCACTGTCGGCAACGGCGATTTCGGTCTTCTTCAGGCCATTATTCTTGATCTGCTTGGGCAGCAGGTAGCGCATGGCGATATTGACCTTCTCGTCCTCCGTGTAGCCGGAGAGGCGGATCACCTCCATCCGGTCGAGGAGGGGCGCCGGGATGTTCAGGGTATTGGCCGTGGCGACGAACATGACGTCGGAGAGATCGAAATCGACCTCGACGTAGTGATCCTGGAAGGTATGGTTCTGTTCCGGATCAAGCACTTCGAGCAGGGCGGATGAAGGATCACCGCGGAAATCCTGGCCGAGCTTGTCGACTTCGTCGAGCAGGAACAGCGGATTGCGCACGCCGACCTTGGTCAGGCTCTGCAGGATCTTGCCCGGCATCGAGCCGATATAGGTGCGGCGATGGCCGCGAATTTCGGCTTCGTCACGGACGCCGCCCAGAGCCATGCGCACGAACTTGCGGTTCGTTGCCTTGGCGATCGACTGGCCGAGCGAGGTCTTGCCGACACCCGGGGGGCCAACGAGGCAGAGAATCGGCGCCTTGACCTTGTCCACGCGCTGCTGCACGGCGAGATACTCGACGATGCGTTCCTTGACCTTTTCGAGACCGTAGTGGTCGGTGTCCAGCACCTTTTCCGCTTCGCGCAGGTCCTTGCTGATGCGCGTCTTCTTGCGCCAGGGCAGGCCGATCAGCGTTTCGATGAAATTGCGAACGACCGTGGCTTCAGCTGACATCGGCGACATCAGGCGCAACTTCTTCAGTTCGCCCTCGGCCTTGGCCAGGCCTTCCTTGCTCATGCCGGCGGCCTTGATCTTCTTGTCCAGTTCTTCAAGGTCGGCACCTTCCTCGCCTTCGCCGAGTTCCTTCTGGATGGCCTTGACCTGTTCGTTCAGGTAGTACTCGCGCTGGCTCTTCTCCATCTGGCGCTTGACGCGGCCACGGATGCGCTTTTCGACCTGCAGGATGTCGATTTCGGCTTCCAGTTGGGAGAGCAGGCGGTCGATGCGCTCACGGATGCTTTCCATCTCCAGCACTTCCTGCTTCTGCTCCAGCTTCAGCGGCAGATGGGCGGCGATGGTGTCGGCCAGACGGCCGGCATCCTCGATGCCGGCGATCGACGAAAGAACTTCCGGCGGAATCTTTTTGTTCAGTTTGACGAACTGGTCGAACTGGGCAACGACCGCACGACGCATTGCTTCGATTTCGTGGTCTTCAACCCCCGGCTGGGTGATCGGTACCGCGGTGGCCATGAAGAGCGAGGCCTGGACCTCGATGGCTTCAACGCGGGCGCGTTGCGTGCCTTCGACCAGCACCTTGACGGTCCCGTCGGGCAGCTTGAGCATCTGCAGAATGTTGGCCATGCAGCCGATGCGGTAGAGGTCTTCCGGCTCCGGTTCGTCCTTGGCAGCCGATTTCTGGGCGACCAGCAGGATGTTCTTGCCGGTTTCCATGGCCATTTCAAGGGCCTTGATCGACTTCGGGCGGCCGACGAAGAGCGGAATGACCATGTGCGGGAAAACCACGACATCGCGCAACGGCAGCAGCGGCAGTTCGACGGTTTCCGGAAGGGTGTTGGGGTTTGACATTACGATGCCTTCGAAATAGGTATGTGCCCCTTAACTGGGGGCGGGAAACCGCAATTCAAGCCCCGGCTCAGTTTGAGCCGGAAACCTTGGGCTGGTCAGCGTAAATGATCAGTGGTGGCGTGTCGCCGCTGATCATGTTTTCGTCGATGACCACCTTTTCGACATTCTCCATCCCCGGGAGTTCGTACATCGTGTCGAGCAGGGCATGTTCCATGATCGAGCGCAGGCCGCGCGCCCCGGTCTTGCGCTCCAGAGCCTTCTTGGCGATGGCGGTCAGGGCGGCCGGACGGATTTCCAGTTCGACATCTTCCATCCCGAATAGCTTCTGATATTGCTTGACCAGCGCATTCTTCGGTTCGGTCAGGATCTGGACGAGAGCCGGCTCTTCGAGTTCCTGCAAGGTGGCAACGACCGGCAGGCGGCCAATCAGTTCGGGAATCAGGCCGAACTTGATCAGGTCTTCCGGTTCTGCACCGAGCAGAATCTGGCCGACCGTCTTCTTGTCTTCCTTGCTCTTTACTTCGGCGCCGAAGCCGATGCCCCCCCTTTCGGAGCGATTCTGAATGACTTTTTCCAGACCGGCGAAGGCGCCGCCGCAAATGAATAGGATATTGGTGGTGTCGACCTGGACGAAATCCTGGTTCGGGTGCTTACGGCCACCTTGCGGCGGGATCGAAGCCGTGGTGCCTTCGATCAGCTTGAGCAGGGCCTGTTGCACGCCTTCGCCGGAAACGTCGCGGGTGATCGACGGGTTGTCCGACTTGCGTGAAATCTTGTCGATTTCGTCAATGTAAACAATACCTTGTTGTGCCTTTTCGACGTCGTAGTCGCATTTTTGCAGCAGCTTCTGGATAATGTTCTCGACGTCTTCGCCGACGTAGCCGGCTTCGGTCAGCGTCGTCGCATCGGCCATGACGAAGGGCACATTGAGCAGACGGGCCAGCGTCTGGGCGAGCAGGGTCTTGCCGGAGCCGGTCGGGCCGATCAGCAGGATGTTGCTCTTGGCGAGTTCGACATCGCCAGCATTACGGGCCGTGTGGCGCAGGCGCTTGTAGTGGTTGTACACAGCTACCGAAAGAATGCGTTTGGCAACATCCTGGCCGATCACGTATTGGTCGAGGATGGAGCTGATTTCGCGCGGCGTCGGCAGGTCGGAACGACCGGCCTTGGCCGCCTCTTCGGGCAATTCATCGCGAATGATGTCGTTGCAGAGTGCGATGCACTCGTCACAGATGAACACCGACGGGCCGGCGATGAGCTTTTTGACTTCGTGCTGGCTCTTGCCGCAGAAGGAGCAGTAGAGCAGTTTTTCCTGGCCGCCTTTAGACATCTGAAAATCTCCGGTCAAGCCGCGTCGCGGCGGGTCAAAACCTTGTCGATCAAACCATATTCTGCTGCTTCGGCCGCAGAAAGGAAATTGTCGCGGTCGGTATCCTTCTCGATACGCTCCAGCGGTTGGCCGCTATGTTCGGCCATGATGCGGTTCAGGCGATCGCGGATCGAGAGGATTTCCTTGGCGTGGATGGCGATGTCCGAGGCCTGGCCCTGGAAGCCGCCCAGCGGCTGGTGGATCATCACGCGGGAATTGGGCAGGGCGAAACGCTTGCCCTTGGCGCCGGCATTGAGCAGGAAGGCGCCCATCGAGGCAGCCTGGCCGATGCACAGCGTCGACACGTCCGGCTTGATGAACTGCATGGTGTCGTAGATCGACATGCCCGCTGTCACCGAACCACCCGGCGAGTTGATGTAGAAGTAGATGTCCTTGTCCGGATTCTCTGCTTCGAGGAACAGCAACTGGGCAACGACCAAGTTGGCGCTGGCATCGTTCACCGGGCCGACAAGAAAGATCACCCGCTCCTTCAACAGGCGCGAATAGATGTCGTACGCGCGTTCGCCGCGTCCGCTCTGCTCCACCACCATCGGGACGAGGCCCAAAGCCTGCGGATCCCAGTTGTTTGCGTTGTCGATATTCATGTCAGCCCTTGTGTGTTGCCTATAGTTACATTCAAGACGATTGTCGCTGTCGCGACAAGGTCCAGATTACTGCTTCTGGCCCATCAGTTCATCAAAAACTGCAGCCTTGTCGGTAACCTTGGCCTTGCCAAGAACCCATTCGACCACGTTGTTTTCGATCGCCACGCCCTCGACTTCCTGCAGGCGCTGGGGCTGAGCGTAGTACCAGCGGATGACTTCTTCCGGATGCTCGTAGCTCTGGGCCGTTTCCTCGACCATCGTGCGAACCTGCTCCGGGCTTGCCTGAAGCTTTTCCGTCTTGACGACCTCGGCCAGGATCAAACCCAGGGTCACGCGGCGTTTTGCCTGGTCGGCAAACCACTCGGGCTGGATCGGCATGTCCTTGACCTTCATGCCACGTTGTTCCATGTCGTGGCGGGCGGCCTGCATCAGCCGCTGGATTTCCATGTCGACCAGGGCGACAGGAACAGTGATCGGGTTGGCCTTGAGCAGGGCTTCCATGACCTGGTCCTTGAGCTTGCCTTCGATGCGGCGCTTTACTTCGCGCTTCAGGTTGGCTTCGATTTCGCTACGCATCTTGGCGACGTCGCCGTCGGCGATGCCCATGCTGGTGGCGAATTCGCTATCGAGTTCCGGGAGGACCGGAGCCTGGACCTGCTTGACGGTGATGTCGAACTGGACGGTCTGACCGGCCAGATCCTTGGCGTGGTAGTCGGCCGGGAAGGTCAGGTCAAAGGTCTTGGCCTCGCCGGCCTTGGCGCCTTCAACGGCATTTTCGAAATCGGGCAGCATCATGCCCTGGCCGAGGACGAAGGGGTAATCGCTGGCCTGGCCGCCGGCGAACGGCACGCCGTCCTTCTTGCCGAGGAAATCGATGACGACGCGGTCTTCCTTGGCGGCGGCCCGATCGGCGTCGGCATAGGTGACACGCTGCTTGCGCAGGATATCGAGGGTCTTGTCGACTTCGGCAGCCGTCACTTCCAGCACCGGGCGTTCGACTTCGGCGGTCGACAGGTCGCCCGGGGTGAATTCCGGATAAACCTCGAAGATGGCCGAGAATTCAAGATGGGTGTTGCTTTCGCTGGTCTTCGGCTCGATGCGCGGATAGCCGGCGACGCGCAGCTTCTGCTCGCTGACGGTTTCGCCGAATACGCGGTCCAGTTCCTCGGACAGCACTTCGTGGCGAGCCTGGTCGCCGTACTGCTGCTTGACGATGCTGAACGGTACCTTGCCCGGGCGGAAGCCGGGCACCTTCATGTTCTTGCCCATGCGCTTCAGGCGCTGTTCCATTTCCTTCTCGACATCGGCAATGGCGATGGAGAGATCGACGCGGCGTTCAAGTTCGTTAGCTTGTGCAGTGGTTGCTTCCATGAGAGTTCCTTGTGACTACGGAGCCGAAAAATAAAGCTGGCAATAATATCACGCTCAGCGAATTGCCGGATGCTTCCCCCTTCCGGGAGTGGAGATAGCAAATTCTGTCTTTAGCTGTAGACAGGAGCAAAGGAACTTCGTACAATGCGCGCCTTCTTCGACGGCGGCTGTAGCTCAGTTGGTAGAGTCCCGGATTGTGATTCCGGTTGTCGTGGGTTCGAGCCCCATCAGTCGCCCCAGAATTTAACCCCCGAAAGTCGAAAGGCTCTCGGGGGTTTTCTCTTTGGAGCTCGCGCCAGATGACTCTCGCTGCATTTTCCGGCCTTCAGCCAGCATCCGTCTGGAGACATTTTGCCACCTTGTGCGCCATGCCACGGGCTTCGAAGCAGGAAGCGGCGCTGCGCCAAGCCTTGCAGCAATGGGCGATGTCCCGCGGCTTGACGGCTACGGTCGACCCTGCCGGGAACCTGATAATCCGCAAGCCGGCCAGTCGCGGCCGGGAGAGTTTTCCTGGTGTCGTTCTGCAGGCGCACCTGGACATGGTCTGCCAGAAGAATGCCGACAGTTTCCATGATTTTTCCCGCGATGCCATCGTTCCCGAATTGCGCGATGGTTGGCTCGTCACCGACCAGACCACGCTGGGCGCTGACAATGGAATCGGTGTCGCCCTGATTCTTGCCGCGCTGGAAGACGAGACCCTCGAACATGGTCCGATCGAGGCGCTGCTGACGGTTGATGAAGAAGCCGGCATGGGCGGGGCGCGCGGTCTGGAGCCAGGTATTTTGCAGGGCCGCCTGATGCTCAACCTCGATACCGAGGATTGGGGCGAGTTTTATCTGGGTTGTGCCGGCGGGCTGGATGTGAACGTTGAGCGGGCAGGCAAGGCCGAACCGCTGCCGCCTGGGCAGCAAGCCTGGCGGGTGGTATTGCGTGGCTTGCGCGGCGGCCATTCCGGTGTCGATATCCATGAAGAACGCGGCAATGCCATCAAGCTGCTGGTTCGCGCCTTGCATGAACTGGCGGGAGCATTGCCCTTCCGACTGGCCGAATTGACGGGCGGAACGGCGCGCAATGCCCTGCCGCGCGAGGCAGCGGCGGTGATCGTGCTGCCGCCAGACTGTGCAGAGCGGCTGGCAACGGCCGTGGCCGCGATTGAGGAGGGCCTGAGGGCCGAATTGTGCGGCATTGATGACGGGCTGACCTTAAGCGTGGCGGCCGGTAGCGCCCATGCGCTGATCTCGGCGGCCGAGCAGAAGATCTGGCTGGCCTCGCTGCATGCGGCGCCCCATGGCGTGCACCGGATGAGCCGGCAGGTGCCGGGTGTCGTCGAGACCTCGAACAATCTGGGTATGGTCGAGGTGCGCCCGGAGGGAGGCGCCTGCAACTTCATGGTGCGTTCGCTGCTCGACCGCGGCAGCCTGGCGCTGGCCGATGAAATTTGCAGTTTGTGGGCGTTGACCGCAAGCAAGGTGGAAAAGGCTGGCTATTACCCGGGCTGGACGCCGAATCCTGATTCGGCGCTGCTCAAGTTGTGCCAGTCGGTCTATCGACGGCATTTTGCAGCTGATTCCCGGGTTCAGGTGGTGCACGCCGGTCTGGAGTGCGGCATTATCGGGGCCAAGTACCCGGGCATGGATACCGTATCGTTTGGCCCGACCATCCGCGGGGCACATGCGCCGGGCGAACGGGTCGAAGTGGCTTCGGTGGAAAAATGCTGGCGGCTGTTGACTGCCATCCTGGCGGCCTTGGACTGAGGGCAGAAGAGATGAAAACAGTCTTGATCATGATTGCCCTGGTCGGCCTGGCCGGTTGCGGCGTGGAAACCGCCAGCACGGCGGCAACGGCGGCCATGGCAAAAAAACAGGAACACGAACGGGCGCAGGCGACGATGGCGCGGGTGCAGCGCGATCTGGATGCAGCCAGCCAGCAGATGGCGCAGCGTGCGGCGCAGGCCGAGGAAGCGACGAAATAGGGCTCAGCGGCGGCGAACCGCTTCGCGGCGGGCGAGGCCGAGCTTGGTCGAACGCTCCATCTTTTGCACAAAAGCCGGGAAATCGAGGCCGAACTTGGCGCGCAGCTCCTTGGCGTAGTTGTGCAGCCAGCGCCAGCGTGGCTCGAAATAGCGCTCCTTGAAGGCGTAGAGCACATGGTTGCCATCGTCCGGCACCGAGATGACGATGACCTGATCGTCGAAAACGTGCATGGCCTCGCCAATCAGCCCGGCGTAGCTTTCCTTTTCGCCGGCCAGGTTGATGACCAGTACGCCATTGCCGGCCAGTTTGGCGAAAGCGTTGTCGAAGAACTCGCGGTTGGCCAGGCTGGGGGCGAAACCGGTTTTGTCGAAGGCATCGACCAGCAGCACGTCGATGCCTTTCTCGGCGTTTTCGATGTACTCGGCGCCGTCAGCCTGCAAAATCTGCAAGCGCTCATCGTCGGGCGGCACCATGAAGGCATCGCGGAAGGCGATGACATCGGGGTCGAGTTCGATGGCCGTCAGGTGGCTGCCGGGCATCCGGCGGTAGCAGAACTTGATCAGCGAACCGCCACCGAGGCCGATCAGCACGATACGCTTCGGGCGCGGCTGGAAGAGCAGGAAGGCCATCATTTTCTGCGTGTAGCGGATGGCCAGGTCGTGCGGCGCCTTGAGCGACATCTCGCTCTGCATCAGACGGACGTTGAAATACAGGAAACGGGATTTGCCGTCGTCGATGATGAAAGGTTTGGGGTAGCTTTCGTCGAGCAGCCGGGCGCGCAGCTCGCTTGCCCTGGCCCATGACGGCTCGTGCATCAGCACTGTGCCCGTTTCGACTTCGAACGGGCTGGGCAACTCGTAAAACTGGCTCAAGCTAGGCGCTTAGTCCGGCAGGTCGGCGGCCTGCAGCAGGAAGACGTATTCGTCGCCAGCGGCCGTGTCCAGCCAGGTAAAGGGCAGGGTCGGATAGGCGGCTTCGAGGGCTTCGCGGTTGTGACCGATCTCGACGACCAGGATGCCGTTTTCCGTCAGGTGTTGCTTTGCCTCGCGCAGGATGATGCGGGTGAAGTCGAGGCCGTCGTCGCCCGAGCCGAGAGCCAGTTCCGGTTCGTGCAGGTATTCCGGCGGCAGGGCGGCGACCGATTCGGCGTTGACGTAGGGCGGATTGGAAATAATCAGGTCGAAGCGCCGGCCTTGCAGCTTGGCAAAGGCATCCGAGTGGATCAGTTCGATGCGCTCGGTCAGGCCGTAGTCGGCAATGTTGCGCTCGGCGACGGAAAGGGCGTCCTTGGACAGGTCGACCGCGGCAACCTCGGCATTCGGGAAGGCGAGGGCGGTGAGAACGGCCAGGCAGCCGGAACCGGTGCACAAGTCGAGTGCCGATTCGACGGCCCATGGATCGTCGATCCACGGCACCAGTTGTTCGTCGAGTAGTTCGGCGATGAAGGAGCGCGGCACGATGACGCGCTCGTCCACGTAGAAGCGATGTTCGCCGAGCCAGGCCTCGTGGGTCAGGTAGGCGGCCGGCAGGCGTTCCTCGCAGCGGCGGCGGTAGATGTCGAGCAGCGCCTCGCGCTCGTGCGGCAGCAGGCGGGCGTCGAGGAAGGGCTCCAGACGGTCGAGCGGCAGGGAGAGCGTATGCAGCGTCAGATAGACGGCCTCGTCCCAGGCGTTGTCGCTGCCGTGGCCGAAGAACAGCCGGGCGGCCGTGAAGCGGCTGACGGCGTAGCGGAGATAGTCGCGAACGGTGATCAGTTCGGCTGTGGCAGTCAGGTCACTCATGCGGTCATCAGTTGTTCAAGGATGCGGCGATAGATGGCCGACAGTTTGGGCAGGGCGTCGACGGCGATGCACTCGTCGATCTTGTGGCTGGTCGCGTTGGACGGGCCGATTTCCAGCATCTGCTTGCAGATGTCGGCGATGAATCGGCCGTCGGAGGTGCCGCCGGTAGTTGATAGTTCAGTCTCGATGCCGCAGATATCGCGGATCGCCGTCGTCGCCGCATCGGCCAGCGGGCCGCGGCCGGTCAGGAAGGGGCGGGCGCCGAGCGTCCATTTGATCTCGTAGTCGAGCCGGTGTTTTTCCAGGATGGCGCACAGGCGCTGCTGCAGGCCTTCCGGCGTGCTCGCCGTCGAGAAGCGGAAATTGAACTTGATCTCGACGCTGCCCGGCACAACGTTGGTGGCGCCGGTGCCGCCGTGGATGTTGGAGATCTGCCAGGTGGTCGGCTGGTAGTATTCGTTGCCCTGGTCCCATTCCGTCGCGGCCAGCTCGGTCAGCGCCGGGGCAGCTTCGTGGATCGGGTTACGGCCCTTTTCCGGATAGGCGATGTGGCACTGGATGCCCTGGATCGTCAGTACCCCGGACAGCGAGCCGCGGCGGCCGTTCTTGATCATGTCGCCGAGCGTGTCGACCGAGGTCGGTTCGCCGATGATGCAGAAATCGATAGTTTCGCCGCGGACCTTCAGCGCCTCGACGACGGTCACGGTGCCGTCGGTGGCATCGCCTTCCTCATCGGAGGTGAGCAGGAAGGCCAGCGAACCCGGATGCTCGGGATGCGCCGCGACGAAGGACTCGACAGCGGTAACCGATGCGGCGACCGAGGATTTCATGTCGGCGGTGCCGCGGCCGTAGAGCATGCCGTCGCGGATTTCCGGCGCGAATGGCGGCGAAGTCCATTTGTCCAGCGGGCCGGTCGGTACGACGTCGGTGTGGCCGGCGAAGACGAACAGCGGGGCGGTCGTGCCCCGCCGTGCCCAGAGATTGGTGACGCCGTTGCGGTTGATGTATTCGATGGCGAAGCCGAGCGGTTTCAGGCGCTCGGCGATGATTTCCATGCAGCCGCCATCTTCCGGCGTGACCGAGTGGCAGGCGATGATCTGCCGGGCCAGTTCAAACGTGGGATCGGACATCAGTGGGTTTCTTCGTGGTCGGCCAGGCTGAGGGTGAATTCCTTGAAGGACGCCCCCCCCTCGCTGGTGCTGTCAAATTCGAGAGCAGCATCGGTCTTGCGTTCTTCCTTGCCGTTGCTGGCGCCGAATTCGGAATTGTTGATCAGCCACGACAGGTTGGTCGGCGAATCGGCGTTGGCCAGGGCTTCGTCGATAGTGATGGTGGCGTTGCTGTAGAGCTTGAACAGGTCCTGTTCGAAAGTCTGCGATCCCGGCGCCAGGGTCTGTTCCATGGCGTCCTTGATGCCCTGGACTTCGCCGCGTTCGATCAGTTCGCTGATGTGGCGCGTGTTGAGCATGATTTCGCAGGTCGGGATGCGCTTGCCGTCCGGCTTCTTGACCAGGCGTTGCGAAATGATGGCACGCAGGGCGACCGAGAGGTCGAGGAAGAGAGCGGGGCGGTTTTCCGGCGGGAAGAAGCTGATGATGCGGTTCAGCGCGTGGTAGCTGTTATTGGCGTGCAGTGTCGCCAGGCATAGATGGCCGGTCTGGGCATAGGCGATGGCCGCCTGCATGGTTTCCTTGTCACGGATTTCGCCGATCAGGATGCAGTCCGGGGCCTGGCGCATGGCGTTCTTCAGCG
>CAMLHL010000009.1 GCA_946479855.1 uncultured Pseudomonadota bacterium | reverse complement strand
CCGGCGCCCTTGTTGACTGGCAGATGATGATCGGCGTGTGACTTGCCGACCATGATCGTGTCAGCCTGGTGATCCTTGTAATAGAACACCATGTCGGCTTCGTTCTCGTCCGGCGTGACAAACTCCTTCAGGGCGCCCGGGATAGGGCTGGACGCCATGTAGGCGAACATCAGGCCGCCGATTTCGTCGGCGGTGTCCGGCAACTGCATCCAGCGCGGGTCGTCGTTGTGGGTCAGCTTGTTGACCACCCGGACGACACCGGGCAAGGCCTTGGTGCCGCCGAGTTGCGGATCGGACAGCATGTGCGCCTGGAAGCGCTCGATGGCGGCCATGACTTCCGGACGCTTGATGCCGCCCTTTTCGTCCGTACGGGCGACAACATGCAGTTCCTCGGACCCCGGAAAGCGGGTGTTGATCGCCTTGGTCGAGATGTTGTAGTCGTGGTCGCGATGCAGCAGCGGCGAGCCCGGCTCGGATTCGCCGAGCTGCACCTTGCCAACCAGATAGGTGCCGCCGATGGCGCCGATCAGGGTCAGGATCAGGATGGAGCGAGCGCCGCCATCGGTGCCGCCAGTCAGCGCCATGGCCTTGGCCAGGAAATTGCGCACGCCCTCGTTGCCGTTCTCGTGCTTCTTCGGAGCCGGCAGCACGGTCAGGGCCAGCGGCACCATGAAGTGCACCGTGAAGATCACCGAGAATCCCCAGAAACCGGCGGCCAGACCGAGCTTGTGGTTGAACGGCGCAGCGCCAAGGACGAGTACGGCAATGCCGATCGCATCGACGATGATGGCCAGCGAACCCGGCCGGAACAGCGCGTCGAGGGCATTGCGTGCCGCCTTCTTGCCGTCGTGGACGATGGCCAGTTCTTCGTAGTAGCGCACCACCAGCTGGACACCGTGAGAAGTGGCCCGCGCCGCAATCAGGAAGGGAATCGGCAGCGACAGTGGCTCGAGATTGATCCCCATCGCCGCCATGAAGCCAAGACCCCAGATCGACGACAGCGCAATGCCGAGCAACGGCAGCGCGATGCCGTAGAAGCGGCGGAAATAGACAATGAGCAGCGTCGCCAGCAGGGCCAGCGTCCACGCCATGATCTCGACGATCTGGTTCAGGTAGGTGTAGACCCAGCCGGTCAGTACCGGATTACCGGTGACATAGAGGTGATGACCCGGCTTGGCCAGACTCTTGCGCACTTCCTGCAAGGCGGCAAAGGTTACTGGATAGTCGATGTCGCCTTCGTTGAGCTGCGCCTTGATCAGCGCCGCCTTCATATCCGGCGAGACGAGCAGGCCGTAGATGGTCGGGTTGGCAATGACGTCCTTCTTCAACTGCTCCAGCTCGGCGACGGTGCGTGTCGGCTTCAATGGATCGTAGTAGGACTCTGAGGCGAAACCGCCCTGGTCATCGAGAAATACCTTGCGTGCCGTGCGGTGCGTCAGGCTATTGACCAGGTTGTGGTTCACGCCGGGCAGGTTGTCGATGCCCTGAGTGACCTCGTGGATCAGCTTCAGCGTTTCGTCGTTGAAGATGGTGCCCTGCTCGACCTCGACCGACATGACGATCATGTTGGCGCCGCCGAAGTTCTCCTTCAGGTGGTTGTAGACCTTGATGTAGCCGTGGTTCTGCGGCAGCAGGTCGGAGAAGTCGGTGAAAATGCGCAGCTTGGGCAGCGCGATACCGAACATGATCGTGACGGCCAGAACCAGCGCCAGCACGATTTTCGGGTTACGGAAAATCCATTCCTCGCCCTGATGCAGGCGATGGGTAATGGAATGACGGATTTGGCTCACCATGGTGTTACTCGCTCCCTGATCTATTTGTGGTTGGCTGTGCCGACAGCCCGCAGCAGGCCACCGGGGCCGCCGATGACGATCGCCGTCTGGCCTTGCAGGGAAGCTCCGCCGCCGAGGAACATCGGTAGCGGATCGGGATAAGGCACGTTGCGCCAGCTATCACCCTCCAGGCGGGCGACAACACCGCCGTTGCCGACAGCAAACATGCCGCCGTCGTGCATGAACAGGCGATTCAGGGAAGCCTGGGTGGCATTGACCTGTTTCTGCCAGGTCTGGCCACCATCGCGGGTATGCAGCATCTGGCCGGCAATCCCGCTGACCCAGCCTTCGCGGGCATCGCGGAACAATGCAGCGTAGGGATAGAAGTCGCCCGGAATCTTCGGGCCCTTCGTCCAGGTCGCGCCGCCATCTTCGGACATCACCGTCAAGCCAAACTCGCCGAGCGCCACAACCTGCTTGTCGCTGACGAACTGAATGGTGGTGATCTGGGTGTCCTCGCCGAGGTCGGTGACCTGCCAGGTCTTGCCCCGGTCGGCGCTAGCGGCGATCACGGCATTGGTGCCAGCCACCCACCAGCCCCCCTGCGAGTCGCAGGTCACGGCCAGCGGCGTGCGCGGCTGCTCGAGCTTGGCCGATTGCCAGTTCTTGCCTTCGGCATCGGCCGACCACACCCTGTGATAATGGTCGATCGCGACGAAGGTCTGGTCAGCGCAAACAGCAATATCGACCAGCGAAGTCTGGCCGAGCGCCTGACGCTGCCAGGTTGCGCCCTTGTCGCTCGAAACCAGTGCGACACCGCTCTGGGTGCCGACAACGATTACCTTGCCATTGCTGGCAATGGCCTGGCTAATGTCGTAACGATGCACCGAACGCTGACGCTCGGTGGCTATACCGGACATGTCCGGGGCTTGCGTGCAGGCCGACAGCAATACGCCGGCCACCGCTACGCCCAGCGGCAATTGTCGGGTGGCAAATATCCGCCCCATAAAACCTCCTCCTTACCGGGCGACCGTTGTTGCGGCACACCCTTGATTTGCTCCGGCTTCCGCTTCTTCCGGGATTTATTTATATCACGTAAATTGCTGGAAATCTCGATATTTTTTATATGGCTTAATAATGGCCGACACCGGCCAATACCGTCCAATACCATTTAGTCGCTTTTCTGATACCTTCCAGGTATCGACCCAGCGCTGCCTGACGGGCCGGGGATTCCCCCCGCCCGCCATGTCGGATGACTAGCGCCCGAGGTCCTTGGCGGTCTTGCCGCCGATACCCCACTGGGCCTTGGGTATGTCCTGGATCCAGACCCGGGTGTTTTCCAGCGGCGCACCCAGCGCTTCGGACATGGCCGCGCTGACCTTCTCGATCAACCGCTTCTTTTGCTCGTCGGTACGGCCTTCAATCAGATAGATCTGTGCGAATGGCATGTTTCCTCCGTACTTTCTTAGGCGAACTTGACGCTGGCGCTACCCAGCGACTGGATACGCAGATTGACGTGATCACCGGCGTTGACGGCAACCGCCTCAGTAACCCCACCGGAAAGAATCATCGTGCCGGCGGGAATTTCCTCGCCGCGCGCACCGAGATGGTTGGCCAGCATGGCGATGGCAGCCGCCGGGTGACCGAGCACGGCGGCGCCGGCACCGATGGCGACGGGTTCGCCATTCTTTTCCATGACCACGCCCAGGGTACGCAGATCAAGACCGCTCACCGGCGTCATCTGGCCACCGAGCACGAAGCGCGAGGACGAACAGTTGTCGGCGATGACGCTCTTCAGATCGAACTTGAAATCACGGTAACGCGAATCGATGATCTCGATGCCGGGCATGATGAAATCCGTTGCGGCCAGCACGGCCCCGATGTGGCAACCAGGGCCTTTCAGCGCCTTCTTCAGCACGAAGACGATTTCCGGCTCGACCTTCGGGTGGATCAGTTCCTTGATCTTGATTTCACCGCCATCCGGCACGCTGAAGTAATCGACCAGAAAGCCGAAACAGGGGGTTTCGACGCCCATCTGCTTCATTTTGGCATGCGAAGTCAGGCCGGCTTTCAGACCAACGACCTTATTGCCACGCGCCAGTTTGCGGCGCAGGATCTCATTCTGGATGGCGTAGGCGTCATCCCAGTCCATCTCGGGATGGGCGTCGGTGATCTTGACCACATCATGGGCTTGCAGCTCGGCGTTTTCGAGCAACTCGGCCAGTTGGCCAATGGTTTGTTGATTCAGTTTCATTTCAGCAACCCCCGTTCGCGTGCCATCGTGATGGCGGTGTCTTCGATCATGTCCTCCTGCCCGCCGACCATGCCCCGTCGTCCCAGTTCGACCAGGATGTCCCGAGCCGGTACGCCGTATTTCGCCGAAGCGCGCTTGGCAAACAGCAGGAAGGAGCCGTAGACGCCGGCATAGCCGAGCGTCAGCGCATCGCGGTCGATGCGGATCGGAAAGTCCATCATCGGCACGACGAGGTCTTCAGCGACGTCGGTGATCTTCGCCACGTCGACACCGGTCTCGATACCCATCAGGCTGCACACGGCGATCAGCACTTCCATCGGCGTGTTGCCGGCGCCAGCGCCGAGGCCGGCCGCAGCCGCGTCAATGCGGTTGGCGCCGACTTCGATGGCAGCGATGGAGTTGGCCACACCCATGGCCAGGTTGTGGTGGCCGTGGAAACCGAGTTCAGTTTCCGGCTTCAGGGCCGCACGCACCGCGCTGAGGCGTTCCTTGACGCCTTCCGGCAGCAGGTGACCCGCCGAGTCGGTGACGTAGATACAGTTGGCGCCGTAGGATTCCATCAGCTTGGCTTGCGTGACCAGCCCTTCAGCGCTGTTCATGTGGGCCATCATCAGGAAGCCGACGGTATCCATGTCCAGCTTGCGGGCCATGGTGATGTGCTGCTCCGAGACGTCGGCTTCGGTGCAGTGGGTGGCGACACGGATGGTGTTGACGCCGAGGTCACGGGCCATCTTCAGGTGGTCGACGGTACCGATGCCGGGCAGCAGCAGGGCCGAGACCTTGGCTTTCTTCATCCGCGGGATGACAGCACCCAGATATTCTTCATCGGTATGGGCCGGGAAGCCGTAGTTCACCGAGGAACCACCCAGGCCATCGCCGTGGGTGACTTCGATCAGCGGCACGCCGGCGGCGTCGAGGCCGGTGGCAATGCTGATCATCTGGTCGAGGGTCATCAGGTGACGCTTGGGATGCATACCATCGCGCAGGGTCATGTCATGGACGGTGACTTTTTTGCCTTTGAGGGTCATTTGTCTTTTCTCCTTATTCCTTAGGCGTGCACCGGCTCGAGCTTGAGCGTGCCCTTGATCATTTCTTCGGCGAACATTTCGGCGGTGCGGGCACCGGCGGCGGTCATGATGTCGAGGTTGCCGGCGTAGGTCGGCAGGAAGTCGCCAAGACCGGTGACTTCCATGTAGACGGAGACGCGGTTGCCGTCGAAGACCGGGCCGTTGACCAGGCGGTAGCCCGGAACGTACTTCTGGACTTCCTTGATCATGGCGTGGATCGATTCGGTGATCGCCGCTTGATCCGGCGTCGTTTCGGTCAGGCAGTGCACCGTGTCGCGCATGACGAGCGGCGGTTCGGCCGGGTTGATGACGATGATGGCCTTGCCCTTCTTGGCGCCGCCGACCTTTTCGACGGCACCGGCGGTGGTGCGGGTGAATTCGTCGATGTTCTTGCGGGTGCCGGGACCGGCGCTTTTCGAAGACACCGTGGCGACGATTTCGCCATAGGCGACCGGCTGAACGCGGGAGACGGCTGCCACCATCGGGATGGTGGCCTGGCCACCGCAGGTGACCATGTTGACGTTCATTTCACGGCGACCGACGTGTTCCTTGAGGTTGACCGGCGGCACGCAGAACGGGCCGATGGCGGCCGGCGTCAGGTCGATCATCAGGACACCCAAGGCGTTGAGCTTGCGCGAGTTCTCGGCGTGGACGTAGGCCGAGGTGGCGTCGAAGGCGATCTGGATGTTGTCTTCGAGGACATGGGGCAGGAAGCCGTCCACGCCGGTGGCGCAGGTCTTCAGGCCCATGTCGGCAGCCCGCTTGAGGCCTTCGGATTCGGGGTCGATGCCGATCATCCAGACCGGCTCGAGGAAGGGGCTGCGCTTGAGTTTGTAGAGTAGATCGGTGCCGATGTTGCCCGGGCCGATCAGGGCGCATTTGATTTTTTGGATCATCAATATTTCCTTATTGATCGTGGTTCAGCAAATGGTCGAAACGATCCCGCCTTCGACGCGCAGCGCGGCGCCCGTCGTCGCAGCCGCTCGCGCGCTGCAGACGTAGGCGACCAGCGCAGCCACTTCGGCCGGATCGATCATGCGTTTGATAATTGAGGTCGGACGCCCTTCGGCAAAGAAACGGCGCTCCATTTCATCGAGGCCGATGCCGGATTCATCGGCCAACTTGCCGAAGAATTCGGCGACGCCTTCCGAGCGGGTCGGACCAGGCAGCACGGCATTGACCGTGACACCGGTGCCGGTGCAGCTCTGGGCCAGACCACGCGACACGGCGAGCTGGGCCGACTTGGTCATGCCGTAGTGGATCATCTCGCCTGGCGTGTTGATGCCGGATTCGCTGGAGATGAAAACGACACGTCCCCAGTTGGCCGCCTTCATGGCCGGCAGGTAATGACGTGCCAGACGGACGCCGCTCATCACGTTGACGTCGAAAAATCGCTGCCATTCGCGGTCCGGAATGGCGTCGAAGGGCACCGGATCAAAAATGCCGAGGTTGTTGACCAGAATGTCGGCCTGCGGGCAGGCATCGAACAAAAACTGGCAGCCTTCCGCCGTAGACAAATCAGCGGCCACCCCCTGCACATCGGCCCCGGCCACCAGGGAACGCAGCTTGGCAAGCGCTGCATCGACACTTTTCTGGCTGCGGCCGTTGATCACCACCCTCGCCCCCTCGCGGGCCAGCTCGGTGGCGATGGCAAAGCCGATTCCTACGGTCGACCCGGAAATTACGGCTTTTTTGGAATGTATCTGGAAGTCCATTTTCGAGCGATCCGCTTAGACGAAACGCACCGAACAACCACCGATGCCACCGATGGTCATGCGCAGGTTGTCGCCCTTGGCCACCGGGACCATGGCGCCCATCGCGCCGGACAGCACGATGTCGCCGGCCTTGAGCGTGATGCCCAGCTTGCCCAGCGTATTGGCCAGCCAGACCATGGCATTGACCGGGTGGCCCATGGTCGCGGCGCCGGCGCCGGTGACGACGATCTCGCCGTTCTTCTCGAGCACCATGCCGCACAGGCCGAGGTCGACATTGCCGATATCGACCAGCTGGTCGCCAAGGACGAAGACACCGCAGGAGGCGTTGTCGGCGACGGTGTCCTGGATCTTGATCTTCCAGTCGGTGATGCGCGAATCGACGATCTCGAAGCAGGCCATGACGCCTTCGGTGGCGGCCAGCACATCGGCGGCCGTGACGCCCGGGCCTTGCAGATCCTTCTTGAGCAGGAAGGCGATTTCACCCTCGGCTTTCGGCTGGATCAGCGAGCTCATCTCGATGGATTCGCCTTCGTTGTAGACCATGCCGTCGAGCAGGTAGCCGAAGTCCGGCTGATGCACGCCGAGCAGGTTCATGACCGGCTTGCTGGTGACGCCGATCTTCTTGCCGACGATCCGCTCGCCCTTGGCCAGGCGGCGCGACAGCATCTGCTGCTGGATGTGATAAGCATCCTCGATAGTGATCTCGAAGCCACGCGAAGTCAGCGGGCTGACCGTCTTGCCGGCAACCAAAGCTTCGTAGAGCTCGTCGCCGAGTTGGTTGATTTGCGATTGTTCCATGATGGTTTCTCGTTAATCGGCCAGGAAATTGCTGACCAGCTGGTTGAAGTCGCGGTTGTGTTCGATCTGGACCCAGTGCCCGCAGCGCCCGAAAACATGCAACTGCGAGTCGTCGATCCAGCGGTTCAGGGTCAGGGAATTGCTCAGCGGAATCACCCGGTCGTCACGACCATGGATGATCAGCGTCTTGTGGCTGAGCGCCCGAATGTCCACCTCGGCACTGGCCATCGCATCGACCCAGCGCTGACGCGGGGCCGGGAACATGGCCGAAAACGATTCCTGAAAACCGGGTCGAATGCTGGCCTGATAACGCAGTTCGGCCAGTTCGTCGGTGACCAGGCTGCGGTCATAGGCAAAGATGTCGAGCAGGCCGCGCATGGCTTGCAATGACGGCTCATAGCCCCACGCGGCATCGAGTTCCGGCGTCAGTTCAAAGGGCACGCCGACGCTGCCCATCAATACCAGCCGACGCACGCGCTGCGGATGACGGATGGCCAGCGCCAGTGCAATGGCGCCACCGAAGGAGTTGCCGATCAGGTCGGTCTGTTCGATGCCCAGCGCATCGAGCAGACCGACCGCCTGATTGACCCAGCCATCGACACCGTATTCGATACCGGCCGGCCGCTCGGTATAACCGAAGCCAACCATGTCCGGCGCGATGGCGCGGCAGGTCTTGGCCAGCTCCGGCAGAACCAGACGCCAGTTGACCCACGCCGTCACCCCTGGCCCCGAGCCGTGGATGAGCAGCACCGGCGCTCCGCTACCGACATCGTGGTAGTTGGTGGCGATGCCGCCCGCCACAATCTGGCGGCCGATTTCTGGAGAATTTGCCGACATGCTGGTTTCGCCCTACAGCTTGATGCAGACGTTCTTGAGTTCGGTGTAGAACTCAAGCGAATGCACACCACCCTCGCGGCCGATGCCGGACTGCTTGGCACCACCGAACGGCGTGCGCAAGTCACGCAGGAACCAGCTATTCACCCAGACCAGACCGGCTTCGATACGACCGGCAACGCGGTGAGCGCGATTGACGTCCTGCGTAAACACCGAAGCGGCCAGACCGTACGTCGTGTTGTTGGCGCGGCGGATCACTTCATCTTCGCTGTCGAAGGGCATCACCGTCGTGCAGGGACCAAATATTTCCTCGCGAACCACGGCAGCGTTGTCGTCGAGGCCGGTCCAGATGGTCGGCTGCACCCAGGCGCCGTTGGCCAGTTCGCCCGGCATGTCGGGGATGCCGCCACCGGTAACCACCGTGGCGCCCTCCTCGACGGCCTTCTTGTAGTACGACAAGACCTTGTTGCGGTGTTCCTGGCTGACCAGCGGCCCCATGTTGGCACTCGGGTCGCTCGGCACGCCGAGCTTGAGTTTTTCGGCACCGGCCTTCAGGGCAGCAACAAAGGTCTCGAAGAACGGGCGCTCGACATAGACACGCTCGGTGCCCAGGCAGACCTGACCACAATTCGAGAAGCAGGAGCGGAGGGTGGCTTCGATAGCAACATCCAGATTGGCGTCGGCAAAAACGATGGCCGGGTTCTTGCCGCCCATTTCCAGCGACACCGGGCGGGCACCGTCGGCAGCGGCCTTCATGATCGCGGCACCGGTACGAGTCTCACCGGTAAAGGTGATCGCATTCACCTTCTGGTTGGTGGTCAGGAATTCGCCAGCCGAATTCGGCCCGAAACCATGCACGACGTTGTAGACGCCCTTCGGCACGCCGCAGGCATTCATCACTTCGCCGAGCAGCGTGGCCGTCGACGGTGTTTCTTCCGACGGTTTGACGACGACCGCATTGCCACAGGCCAGCGCCGGACCAACCTTCCAGGTCATCAGCAGCAGCGGCAGGTTCCACGGGCAGACGACGCCGACGACGCCAACCGGCCGGCGAACCGCGTAATTCAGCGCGCCCTTGCCATCCGGCGTCGCCATTTCGAAGAACTCGGTCGGCGCATTCTTGATCACGTCGGCGAAAATCTTGAAATTGGCCGCACCGCGCGGGATATCGATATGGGCAGCGAGGCTCTTCGGCTTGCCGGTGTCGGCGCACTCGGCATCGAGGAACTCGTCGAAGCGCCGGGTAATCTCGTCGGCCACTTTGTTCAGGATGTCGGTACGCTCGACCACGGTCATCTTGCCCCACGGCCCTTCCAGCGCATCGTGTGCAGCCTTGACCGCGGCATCGACCTCGGCCTTGCCGGCTTCATGCACCATGCCGATCAGCGAGTTGTCGAGCGGCGTGCGCTTCTCGAACTGCTTACCAGTAGCAACGAACTCGCCGTTAATAAAATTCAGGATCTGTTTCATCGTGTCCTCTGTAGTTTTGTTGTCAGGCCAGCCCGATAGCCGCTAGCCCAGCCTTGGCGCACTCTTCATCCTCGGACTCCGAGGCGCCGGAAACACCGATACCGCCGATCCACTCGCCGCCCTCACCGGGCACCGGCAGACCGCCACCGAAAACGACCAGTCGCGGCTGGTTGGAGAAGCCAAACTTCATTCCGTCGTCGTGGCCGATCGCCCCCATCCAGGCCTTGGTCGGAAAGCCGAAGCTAGCGGAGGTGTAGGCCTTGTCGATGGCAATATCGATCGAGTGAATGAAGGCCCCCGGTTGACGCAGGAAAGCCATCAGATTGCCGCTGCGGTCAACGACCGCGACGTTGATCTTCCAGCCCTTGGCCACCGCGAAAGCGACCGCCGCCGCACAGGCTGCGGAGGCTGCCTCGGCAGTGATCCCCGGCGTGCTGACGGCGACTTGCATCAGGTCACCACCGTCAGAAAGCGGTCGTTCAGCTTGCGGTCGTGATAGAACACGGCAGCACCGACTTCATCCATGGTCCACGTCGTCGGCTTCTGATCGGGGTAGGCGTAGTTGCCGCCACAGAAGGTTTCGAAGCGATTGCCGTTCGGGTCGAACGCATAAATCGTCGTGCCGCGGGTGACGCCGTGGCGGGTCGGGCCGATGTCGATCGAAACCCGGTTCATCGACATCAGGTCGGCGGCGCGCAAGACCTGTTCCCAGGTTTCGAGCAGGAAGGAAACGTGGTGCAGCTTGCCCGGTTCCGGATGGCGAACGAAGGCGATGTCATGGGCCTTGGTCGAGCACGACAACCAGATGGCGAGGTCGGTCTTGCCGTCTTCGAGCACGATGTGTTCGACCAGGAAGAAGCCGAGCACGTCCTGGAAAATGGCCTGGGCCTTTTCAATGTCCGGACCGTAAAGCAGGCAGTGGTCGAGGCGGATCGGGGCGATGCCCTTTTCGGCCGAGGCGCACCAGGCTTCCGGATTGAGCTCGCCCATGTCGTTGCCAATGGCGGTCTTTTGCGAATACAGCTCGATGTCGTGGCCGGTCGGCAGCGTGAAACGCACGCGCTCGCCAGTCTCCAGTAATTCGCCGGCCGGAAGGCGCCTGGTGGCGACGCCGTAGGCGTTCAGATCCTTTTCCAGCTTGGCCAGTGTGGCGTCGCTATCGACCTTGAAGGCGAAGAAGTCGATGCCGGCGTTATCGGCCTGGCGCAGGATCACGCTGTTGTGATCGCGCTCCTCCCAAGTCTTGAAATAAACGCGGCCCTGGGCATCACGACCGGTTTCGATCAGGCCCAGCACCTTTGAATAGAAATCAACGCTTTCTGCCATGTCGAGCACCCGCATCTGAATGTGCCCGGGACGAAGTACGCCTGTCATTGCCATTTGTCTGCTCCTCTTTTTTAGATGTGATGACTGCACAAAACCCGTGCAATCGATTTAACTTAACGATATTTGCAATCAATCTCGATGTCAATATATTTTCTCGAGATTTTTAAACACACCCGACAATTGCTGTTATCGGGTTAAAATTTTCCCGTCCGTTTCCTGTCAGCTATTCAAATACCATGAACAAAAATGTCGCAGCCGAAGGCCTTACCGAACCCAAGACCCTGGTCGAATCCGCCTATCGCGCCCTGCGCCGGGACATCATCGAGGGCAACCTCGCCCCCGGTGAAAAGCTCCGCGTCGAGCACCTCAAGGACAACTACGGGGTCGGTGCTGGCACCCTGCGCGAGGCACTCTCCCTGCTCATTTCCGATGCCCTGGTCATCAGCCAGGGGCAGCGCGGCTTCCGCGTCGCCCCGGTCTCGCTGGCCGACTTCGAGGACATCGCCCAGACCCGCGTGATGCTCGAATGCGAGGCCCTGCGCCAGTCGATCGCAATGGGCGACGACGCCTGGGAAGCCGACCTAGTCGCTGCCTTCCACCGCCTGGCCAAGGCGGAGGAAAAGCGCATCGGCAGCGAAGTCCGCGAGGAATGGGAAGAGCGCAACCGCATCTTTCACGAAGTCCTGATCGCCGCCTGCCCCTCCCGCTGGCTCAAGCATTTCCTGTCCATCCTCTATTTCCAGGCCGAACGCTACCGGCGCCTGTCGCTCTACCTGCAACCGATTCCGCGCGACATTCATGTCGAACACGAGGCCCTGCTCCACGCCGCCATCAACCGCGAGGCTGACAAGGCTGCCGCCATCCTGTCCGAGCACATCCTGCTGACTTTCCGCTCGGTACAGGCCATTCCGGCTGAACAGTTGAACGCCAAGCTGCTGACATGAGCATTCCGGCCGCTACGCAGCGGCCACCACCCCCTGTGCCAGCGACGTCCGGCAGACGTTTTTTGCCATCTTGCCGAGCACCCGCAAGGTGATATCGCTGCTCGGCCGCACCCGGCAGGCCAGCACCCGGCCTGCCGCCTCGTCCTCGATGCTGATGTAGTCGCGGCTCATCACCCGTTTGGCGTAGGTGCCGGCAGTGATTTCCACCTTGCACACACCGCACCCGCCGCCACGGCAACCGACCGGAATGCCCTTCTTGCCCAGGCGCTCCATCCCGACCAGCAGCGACTCGCTGGGAGAACAGCGAAAGGTCTCGCCGGTTTCCTCGATCTGCACGTTGAAATAGATCATGGCTGCTCCGTCGACAGTCAGATGTTCTTGAACAGCGGGCTTTTCAGTTGTTGCGAGGCATCGGCCGCGGAGAAGAATTTCTCCATGTAGATGTCCCGCTCGAACAGCCGGCCCTGGATCAAGGTCGTGATGCAGGCTTCGATCATGGCCGGTGGCCCGCACAGGTAAGCCTTGTGGCCACGGAAGTCATTATCGAAATGCACCTTGGCCGCCTCGTGCACAAAACCGCGCGAACCCAACCAATCGGAGCCCGCCGATTCATCGGACAGCGATGGTACGTAGTTGAAGTTTGGGTATTTCGCGGCGAGCGCCCTGAATTCAGCATCGTAGTAAAGTTCGGCGCGGCTGCGCTGGCCATAAACGAGCGTAATCGGCAGGGAGCAGCCTTCGCTGAGCAGATCCTCGATCATCGATTTCGGACTGGACAGACCGGAACCGCCAGCCATGAAGATCAACGGAACATTGGCCGACTTCTTGACGAAGAAACGACCATAAGGGCCGGTGAATTTCAGCCGGTCTCCGACTGCCAATTGCTCGTGCAGCCAGGTGGTGACCTGGCCGCCGGGCACGATCCGGACGTTGAGCTCGACCACGTTGTCGGTCTGCGGCGCATTGGCCAGCGAGAAGGCGCGCGACTGGCCACCCAGGGCATCGACTTCCAGATTGACGTACTGGCCGGCCTGGAACTTCATCGGCCGGTCCAGCTTGAGCCAGATTCCCTTGATCGTCGGCGTCAGCGACTCGATCCTGATCACCTCGCCCGAGTAATCCTCGACCGCCAGGTTCAGCGAATCGGGATCGTCTTCGATCTCGGCCTCGATCACCACATCCGATTCAAGACGGGCACAGCAGGCCAGGCACTTGCCCTCCTCGCGCTCGAAGTCCATCAGGGCAAAGGTGGAGGCCTCGCCATGATCGACCTCGCCGTCCGTGACCTGCACCTTGCAGGTCGCGCACAGGCCGTGGCAGCAGGCGTGCGGCAGGTAGATGCCAGCGCGCAGCGCGGCGTCGAGGATGGTCTGGCCGTCCTCGACCTCGATGGTCTGGCCGAGCGGTTCAATGGTCAGTTCGTAAGCCATGACGCCCCCGAATCAGAAGCAAGTGCCGTTGCCGTTCAAGCCCGGGGTTTGCAAGCGCAAGGCATCCTTGTGCTTGATCCCCTGCTCGGCCAGCGTCTTGTTGAAATCCGGCTGGAACGGCTGGCCGGACTTCAGCCAGACGACCTTGCTGAAATCGATCTTGGCCCAGTCTGAGTGACGGCCATAAGCGAACGTCAGTGTCTTCTCGACCAGATCGGAAAACTTGGTATTCGGCGCCACCGAAAAAGCGAGCGGCGCGACAAACAGGAAATGGTCATCCCAACCAACGAAGAGCAGTTGGTTGCCATGAAATTTGTCCTGGGTATCGGCGGCAGGATATTGATAATCGTAGAGGGCTTTGACAGCCATGTTCGTCTCCTAAATTTTTGTCCGGAGGGCAAAGCTGCCCTCCGTTGATACTGATCGATCAGGTGTTTTGGGTTGCCACGCCACGCCAGGCAGCAAAATTCGCCTGGTCGCTGGAGCCTTCGTAATCGCCGGTGTCCTTGGCGTCGATGTGGCACCATTCGAGATACTTGGCCACCGGATTGAACCCTTCGGCCGTCGGATCAGTGCCTTCCGGCCAGCAATTGCCCTGATACAGCTGATATACCGGCAACCAGGCCTGGATGTACTTCTCCGGCTCGTCGTCAAAAATGTGCTTACAACCGTCCGAGCAGGTGTGGTACTTCTCGCCCTGGAACTCCGACTCGCGATAGCAGATCTTGGTTGGGTCGTCCGGCTCGGTGAAGAGCATCGGAATCTGGCAGACCTGGCACAGCATGGGCAGCGTATTGGCGAAGAAGCGCTCGCCCTTGTCGGCGCGTTCGCGCAGCTCGTCGAAACGCGGACGGTAGTACTGGTCGAAAGTGTTCGGGTATTTGGCCGACAGCCAGTCCATTTCCTCGGCATTCGGCAACCAGGTGTGCAGGCCCATGGCGTGCGAGTGGGTGCACAGGGTCAGCCACAGCTGGTGCGACTGATGTTCCTTGTCGACCGTGCATTGGGCAATGCAGTCCGGGACCTTGATGCCGTACTTGGCCAGGTCATTGAACAGCGCGCCGCCGTTCTGCTCGAAATAGATTTCCCAGGCTTCCTTCCAGCTCATCACGCGCTTCGGCAGCATGTAGTCCATCATCGTGGAAACTAGGCTCAGCACGCGGATGCCGCGCCAGGCCCACTTGTCGATCCACTTCTGGACGATCGGCAGGTTGTCCGGATCCTGTTCCAGCATGAACTTGATGCACTCGAGGCCAAGCGTCATGTGACGGGCTTCGTCAGACTGGGCCGAGAATCCGAAGGTCACCGTCGCCATGTCGCCGTTGTAGGCGGCGCCGGACATGAAGGGCACGAACAGCAGGTTGGTCAGCACGTATTCGAAGGAGAAGCCGATAGCGATCATCCATTCGAAGGGGCCGGCACTGAAGGCGTCATCGAAGAAGGACTTGGGCACCGACAGGTACCAGAGGCATTCGATCTGGTGGCTTGCGCCGGCATGGAAGCCTTCGTAGAACTTGTTGTAGTTCGACAGGGCGTGGATCTGGGTCTGGGCGTGACGCATTTCGTCGATCGACTGCATCAGGCAGGCAACGCGCGGCCCCACACCTGGGAAATTGCGGCCGGCGGCGGCGAAACCGCGATGGGCCATATATTCCAGCGGCGAAATACCGGTCAGGAACAGCTTGACGGCACTCAGGTAGCGCGCATCGGTAATCCCGAGGTGGCCGTTGTTCTGGGCGAAGGCGTCGAGCACGGCGTACAGCTTGCGCTCCTTTTCGGCCTGGTATTTCCAGTAGGCGTCCATGGTCAGGCGGAAGGGGTCTTCCCACTTGTCCCAGTCGTGCACCTTGATGCCCTCGAAGGTGGCTTGCGGGAATACCTTTTCCTTCGGCTGGTAGGTCGTTTCCCAATCCAGACCGCGCGTCATGTGGGCGTACTTTTCCTTCAGGCCCAGCTTTTTTTTGTTGGCTTTCATGTCCATGAGAGTCTCCTTGCTCAGTTTTTCCAGGCCAGCGTCAGCTGGTCGTCGTCCTCGTCCAGATAACCGGAGAGTGTGATCAGGTTGACCTGCAGCTCCTGCAGGTCGAAATCGCGGCCAATGCGTTCCTCGATGGATTCGCGCTTGATGACCAGGCTGCCCTCGGCATTGATCTTGACCATGGCCGGCTGCTCGTCGAGCACGGCATGCGGGTTGTCGGCGAGGATCGATTCGACGATCGGACGGGTGTCCTCGTTGGTTTGAAAAGCGATGAATACGGTAGACATGGATACTCCTACACAGCCAGGCCAAGCTTGGCGCAGCGGGCGTTGAATTCGGACGTGAGTTCGGCCAGCAGATCGTCGGCCTTGTCAGCGAAGGCACGCTGGGCGATCGGAGCCAGGGCCTTGAGCGTGGCGGCGCGGTACCGCTGAACCCATTCGCTCAGTTGAGCCTTGTTCTCCGGCGATTCGGCGGCCGCAAGCTTGATCTGGGCATCCACCCACTTGGCGGTTTCGGTGGACCATTCGGCCATGAAGCGCGTCATCATCGAGATCGCCGTCCCCCCGTTGGCCGAGAACTCGGCATCGAGATAGTCGTAGAGCATCGGGTTGAGCAGGCCTTCGAGTACCAGATTCTGGGCGACGAAGATTTCAAACCAGTCCTGCAGGACCAGCAGGTTCTCGACGTGCTGGCGCATCGGTTGCCAGGCGGCGCCGGACATCCAGGCTTCCTTGGCGGCATCGAGGGCATCCGGGCCGTCGAGTACGAGGCCGATGCGGGTCAGGTACTGGGCAACGCCGAGGTGATCCATGGCGTGATAGAGACAGGGCTGGGTGATGACCGTACCGTAGCCATAGGCCGAGATATAGGAATTACCCATGTTGCCGCCCCACTCGACATGGCGCATCGGTACCAGGACGTCGAGCGCGGTTTGCTTCAGGTAAGCCGGGATCAGCTCGGCCAGGCCGCGATCCTCGATCATCTCGAAGCTCGATTCGGCAGCATCCTGCTGACGGGCACGGGCGATGGTGTAGGCACCGTAGTAGAACTGGCGCGGATCCTTCAGGGCATACCAGTCCTTCATCTGGATCTTGGTGCGCTTCTTGTCGAACAGCACACGGTCAGCATCCCAGCTCGGCCGGTAATGGAAAACATGTTCCTGCTGGATGTTGTAGCTGCCTTCCTGATAACGGCTGGCCGGCTTGTCGCCGAAGCGCTCGACCAGGTGATCGAAGGTATGGCGCAATGGTTTGATGGCCACGGTACGCAGATCAATCTGCATGTAAATCTCCTCTCGTTATTCCCGATGGCGGGATGATGTGTTCAGACTGCGTCTTCAAAACCCTGGCGTGAGGCATCATTCAACCGGGAAACCCAGTCGCCCTGATCCGAAGTGGCCGGATCAAGAACGATGACTTCGTTGGCCAGGCAAAACTCGTGGAAAGCGGGTTCAGGCAACATCAGTTCGACAGCCAGTTCCGGATCGCCGATCGAAAACTCAAACTCGATGAAACCGTCTGGACGACGCTTGCAGATGCGAACGTAACGACGCCCTGCGTCAAACGTACTGCCTTGCCTCTCTTGTTGCCCCATCGCTTCTCTCCTGAAAACTGCGCAGCGCATCTCGCTGCAGGACTTCTCTTAATCAAGGAGCGTGCCACTTTGACAAGCATATGTTTTTATTGAAAAAACAAAACACGACGCCCGTTTTTGCCGCGACGCATGATTACGATCCGATGAATTGATTTCGTTCCGGTTAATCAAATGATCAACTCCCGGGTGCTGCTACTGCATACTCACGGAGTGCAGTGTGGGCAACCGGTAAATTGCCCCGGGCATCTGCGAAAACTGAACGGCAGGGGGAGCTTCCAGCACGAGCAATAACCCACAAAAAAGCGAAACCGTGGAATAATCTCGAGAAAAAAATACCATCTACCGGAGCTGACCTTTCCGAAGCAAACCGGCAGGCATGAACCCTAGAAATAACCGGATTGCCCCCAGCGAAGGGGTTAGCGGTGACAGAGAGACAAGATGACTACCATTCAGTACCCCGAGTCGAACGACCTGCGCAATCTAGTCAGGTTTTGCGAAAAGGACGGAACGATCTGGCTGGCCGAGAACCGCATGGTCCTTATGCACACCGCGGCACTCGGCGCCTTGCGCCGCGAACTGGTCGGCTCGGTGGGCAAGGAACACGCCCGCCGCCTGCTGACCCGCATGGGGTACGCCGCCGGTGTCTGCGACGCCGAACTGGCCAAGCGTATCCGCGGCAACCTGTCGATGCAGGACGCCTTCTTTACCGGCCCGCAACTGCACATGCTCGAAGGCATTGTGCGCGTCACCCCGGTGCACATGAACCTCGATTTCGAGAATGGCACCTTCTCCGGCGAGTTCCTTTGGGAAAACTCCTGGGAGCAGGACATCCATCTGCGCGAACTCGGGCAATCGGATGAACCGGTCTGCTGGTCGCAGATTGGGTATGCCTCGGGCTACACCTCGGCCTTCATGGGACGCTTCATCCTGTTCAAGGAAGTTGAATGCGTGGCCTGCGGCCACAACAACTGCCGCATCGTCGGCAAACCGCTTGAGGAATGGGAAGACGCTGACCAGCACGCCAGCTATTTCGAATCCGATTCGATGCTCAACCATCTCCTGGAACTGCGTCATCAGGTCGATTACCTGCGCACCACCATTTCGCAGCAGACACAGACGCCCCAACTGGTGGGTAATTCCAAGGGGTTCAAGCACGCCTACGACCTTGTCACCCGTGCCTCGGGCACCCAGGTCACCGTGCTGCTGCTCGGGGAAACCGGCGTCGGCAAAGAACGCTTTGCCCGCACACTTCACCAAATGAGCAATCGGCGACAAGGGCCGTTCGTCGCCGTCAATTGCGCGGCCATGCCCAACGACCTGATCGAATCCGAATTGTTCGGCGTCGAGAAAGGCGCTTTCACCGGCGCCCACACCTCCCGCATGGGCAAGTTTGAGCGGGCGGACGGTGGCACCCTGTTCCTCGACGAGATCGGCGAACTGCCGCTCGCCGCCCAGGCTAAGCTGCTGCGTGTGCTACAGGAAGGCGAGATCGAGCGTCTGGGCGACGACCGCGTCCGCAAGCTGAACATCCGCCTCGTCGCTGCCACCAATGTCGACCTGCAGGCAGCCGTCAAGGCCGGGCGTTTTCGCTCCGATCTCTTTTACCGGCTGAGCGTCTATCCCATCCAGATTCCGCCGCTGCGCGAACGCATCGCCGACATCCCGCTCCTGATCGAAGCCATGCTCGCCCGCTTCAGCATGCTCTATGAAAAGAAGCTGCTCGGCGTCAGCGACAAGGCAATGCAGGCCATCAAGCGCTACCAGTGGCCAGGCAACGTGCGCGAACTGGAAAACATGATCGAGCGCGGCATCATTCTCGCCCCCAACGGTGGCTGGATTGAACAGGAGCACCTGTTCGCCAATGTTGCCGAAAGCGATTTCAGCGAAGCGCAGATTACCCAGGCCGGCAGCCTGGAGCGAAAACAGGAACCCGGTGCCTCATCCAGCCTGATCGACGCCATTCTGAGCAGCGGCATCCCCTTCGAAGATCTGGAAACCCAGCTGATCGACGAGGCTGTCAAACGCGCCGACGGCAATCTGGCCGGCGCAGCCCGCACGCTAGGCATCACTCGGCCACAACTGCAATATCGCCTGAAGAAGAAGGAAAGCGTCTGACGGAGCCGCCGGCATGGAATTTCGCCAACTCAAGTATTTCATCGCCGTCGCCGAGGAACTCAACATCGGCCGCGCCGCGACCCGCCTGCACATTTCGCAGCCGCCACTGACCCGGCAAATTCAACAACTCGAAGAGGAATTCGGCACTCAGCTTTTCCTGCGCACGGCGCGCGGCGTCGAATTGACCCAGGCCGGCGAAATGTTGCTGCACGATGCCCGCAACATCCGCGACCTGATGCAGCAGGCCGTCGAGCGCGTCCGCGAGGCCGGTCAGGGCAAGCGCGGCAAGATGGACATCGGCATTTTCGGCTCGGGCATCCTCGACGTCATTCCAAAAGTCCTGCACGCCTTCCGCGCCAGCCACCCCGATGTGCAGATCGCCCTGCACCAGATGAGCAAGAAGGAACAGATTGAAGCGCTGCGCCAGCACCGCATCATGGCCGGGTTCAACCGTATGCTGGCCCCACTACCGGACATCTCGTCAGAGCCGGTCATGCTCGAAAGCATCATGGTGGCGGTCAACGAAAATCATCTGCTGGCCAGCAAACCGGCGATTCTGCTCAAGGAACTTTCCGGCCAGCCACTGATCCTCTTTCCCAGCGGCGCGCGTCCCAGCTTCATTGACAAGGTGTGGTCCCTGTGCGCCGGCGAAGGATTCGAGCCGACCGTCGCCCAGGAAGTTGGCGATGCCCCAACCAGCGTTGCCCTGGTGGCAGCCGGCTTCGGCATCAGCCTGGTGCCCGAAGCCGCCACCAGTCTGAGCGTACCCGGGGTCGTCTACCGCCGGCTGGCCAACGCGCCGGATGCTGTCATCGATCTCAGTTGCATCTACCGTACCGACGAGGGCTCACCGATCTTGCAGGCCTTTCTGCAAACGATTCGCGAGTTCAGGCAGAAAACCATTAGTCGCAGGTAACACTAGCCAGCACTCCTGCGAGTGCTCAAACTGGCAGCACGCACGAACTACAAGTCGGGCAGAAATACTGCGTTACCGGGTATCCGCTATCCTGGTATAGGCATAGTTGGACGTCTTGCCTTGCAGCAGAGGAAAGCCGCTCAGGGCACCGCGGATACCGTAGCCACTGCCGCGCCGCAACTGCATCCACCTGCCAATGACATGCGTTCATCATGGCCTCTTTATGGGTCGTTGTTAAAACCCGGTTTCCCGCTCGAACCTTCCCACTCAACTGCCTTTCTTCAGGCGCTGCATGGCCAGCGCCAGTTCCGGCAACGAGCGGAAACACATCTTGCTCATGACATTGTGCCGATGCACCTTGATCGTACTTTCCGAGATACCCAAGTCCAGTGCAATCACCTTGTTTGGCTTTCCCTGTATCGCCATGACCAGAACTTCCTTCTCGCGCGGCGTCAGCTGGTCGTAACGCGCCTGCAAGTCGGCAATTTCGAGTTTCTTGTCAAACTCGCTGCTGACGCGGGAAAGTGCCGACGTAATAGCGTGCATCAGGGCGAAATCCTCGAACGGTTTCTTCAGGAAATCGATCGCTCCCGCCTTCATGGCGCGCACTGCATCCGGCACGTCGCCGTGGCCGGTAATGAAGATGATCGGCACCTCCCAGCCCCGAGACGCCAGTACGTCCTGTAACGACAGTCCATCGAGACCAGGCATACGGACGTCGAGTACGACGCAGGAAAAATCCTTGAGCTGCTCAAGCGCCAGAAAATCGAGCGGTGAGGCAAACACCTCAACCGCCATCCCCTCGGCGCGGATCAGACTGCTCAGCGATTCTCGAATGGAAACATCGTCATCAACGACATAGACCGTCGGCGACATGGACGTTGTACTTTTCATAAGTTGCTTATCGGAATGCAGAATGCGAAGCGGGATCCGCCGACACCTGAGGCATCGAGCCACAGTGCACCGCCGTGGCTTTCGACAATGGACTTGCTGATCGCCAGCCCCATGCCCAGCCCATCGCTCTTGGTCGAATGGAAAGGCTCGAAAATCGCGGCGGATATTTCAGCCGGAACGCCCGGCCCGGTATCTTCGACCGAAAACAGTATGCCGCATGCCGGGTCCAGGCGGACATCAACGACAATGCGGTGCGCCCGGCCTTCCTGGCTGCGCATGGCATCGATCGCATTGACCAGCAAATTCAGGATGACCTGCTGCAACTGAACCTGATCGCCCTTCAACTCGGGGAGTTGCGGCGCAATACTGACTTCGACGTGGACCGCCGCCTGGTTCAGGATGCGCTGCAGCATCTGGATCAGCGCATCGATCATCCCGAGAATATCGACCCGTTCCCGTTTCAAACCTTCCTTCTTCAGGAAGCTGCGAATACGCGTAATCACATTGCCGGCATGGGCCGCATCACGGTGCACCCGCTGCAGCGCGGCAACAACCTCCTGATAATCCGGCTCCTCACGCTCCAGCCAGCGCAATGCCGCATGGCTATTGGTCACGATGGCTGCCAGCGGCTGATTGACTTCATGGGCAATCGAGGCGACTAATTCCCCCATGGTGGTCAGGCGCGAGACACGCGCCAGATCGGCCTGCGTCTTGGCCAGCGCATCCTCGGCGGTCTTCTGCGCTGACAGATCCTCGACGATCACCGCGATCCGCGGCCCCTCTCGATCCACGACCGGGATGACGGAGGCACAGACCTTGGCCCACAGGTAGCTGCCATCCTTGCGCTCGTAACGCTTCTGCATCTGGTAGCTGCCACACCGCCCCTCCAGCAGGCTGTAGACATTATCAAGGGTCGTCGCTCTTTCCGTGGCTTCGCTGAGGTCGACCAGAGATACCCCAAGGATCTCCTCCTGGCAGTAACCGAGCATCTGTTGCAGCGCTGGGTTGGCCTTCATGACTTTGCCATCGGTATCAAGCAATGCAATCCCAACCGCCGTGTTTTCGTAAAAGCCCTGCCAGCGACGCTCGGATATCTGCAGGGCACGCATGCCTTCCTGCAGGGACTTTCGGCTGACGATCAGTCCATTCGTCAATTCGCTGATGTCGGAAGCCTGGGAATTAAGCTCTCGCTGGAGGATGTCTACGGTCCGCTTGACCGTGATCAGGTTGCGAACACGGGCCCGTAGTTCCTGTGGAGAGAAAGGCTTGGTCAGGTAATCCTGGACGAAGGCCTCGAGCAGCGTTTCGCGCATAGCATCGTCGGCCCGGGCAGAGAGCACAAGTACCGGAATATGCGAGGTCTGCAGCCGGCGCAATTCGTGCACAAACCGTTCGCCATCCATTTCCGGCATCATCAGGTCGGTGATGACAAGATCTGGCGGATCGGCACATACCAGTTTCAGCGCCAGTTCCCCGTTCTCGGCCAAGGTCACCTGATAATCATCGGCCAGCACATCGTAAAGAAACTGGCGAAGGTCCGGATTGTCCTCGGCGACCACGATGCGGGGATGCCCCAGGTTTTCCGGAAGTTTTGGCGGCTCGCAGTGCTTGGGCAATTCGTCGTGCGCAAGCGCTGGTACCCAGGTGGCTTCGCCTGCCCTGACGAAGGAACCAGCCGGCGCGCGCAGGGGCAACTCAACCTGAAACAAGGCACCGCGCTCGGGCGCATCGAGGAGCGAGATCGTTCCGTGGTGCAGTTCAACGAACTCCTTGACGATATTGAGTCCGAGACCGCTGCCCTTGGACGAAAGCTCGTCCGCGCCCTGGGCATAGCGATCGAAAACCAGGCTTTTCATGTGATCAGGAACACCAGGACCACTATCCTGAATGCTGAGCAGGACCCGTCCTCCGGGCAAGCGGTCGAATGAACACCGTATCCGCCCGCCTGGCGGCGTAAATTTGAATGCATTCGAAAACAGATTGGTAACAACCCGGACAAATTTCGCCCGGTCGACATCTGCATAAAGCTCTTCTTCGCCGGCAAACGACAGGCTGACCCCCCGCTCTTCGGCCGCTGCCTCAAACTCATCGGCCACCTCCCGGACCAAACCGACGATATCGGCGCACACGTACACCAACGGCATTTCACCCGCATCGATACGTGCCAGATCGAGCAGATCATTGACCTGCTGGAGGAGCGCCTGGGCGTTCCGTTTGATGGTGGCCAGCCGGAAGTGCTCACGCTCGGCAATACCACCGGAAGACTGCAGCAACTGGTTAACCGGCCCCAGAATGAGGGTCAGTGGCGTTCTCAGTTCATGGCTGACGTTAGCAAAGAATTTTGTCTTGAAGCCGTCGATTTTGCGCAACTTCTCGAGTGCAGCTTGCACCTCGTTGTTACGGCGAGTCAGCTCCGCCTCGATGGCAATCTTTTCCGAAATGTTCCGCCCCTCGGGTAGAAGGAAGGCAACCCGGCCTGCGTCGTCGAAAATGGGCGTCAGGGAAAAATCGACCACAATGGTCCGGCTGCCTTTGGATTCGCCATAAATTTCGATATCGCAACGGACAAATTTTCCGGTTCCCGCCTCTTCGACCATCGAGCGCACACGATTTCGCGTCTCCTCCGAAAGAGCCCACCAGCGAGCCTCCCAGAAGGGCTTGCCCACAACTTCGTGCAAAACCACCCCGGCGCCATCGAGCGCCGCCTGGTTGATCTCGATGACGTTCCCCTCGACATCGAGCAAGCCAAGAAACTGGTACATCGAATCAAGGATGATTCGAGCCAGTTTCTGACGCCTGACATCGAGCGAGTCATTGTCCGAGAGTTTGACACCCTTCACGGATGCTCCCCGCAAATTCGGCCCGAAGCGTGAAATTTTTGCCATGAATGCATCGCAACAACTAAGAGACGTAAAGCATCCAACACTCTCCAAAAAAAAGCGAGGCTAGCCTCGCTTAAAAAGCCCCGAAGGAGGTGGGGGGGCCTTGATCAGAAGCTGAGGCTGTAGTTGAGCGTCGCGTTGTTTTGTGAATGCTTGACCTCGATGGGCTCAGACGTGTTCGGTAGTTTGCTGTTGGACATCTTTTCCTGGAGCGCGTGGGAGAAGGCGAAGTCGATACAACTCGTCGGCGAGAACTTGTACGAGAAGCCCAACGACAGGTGCTTGCTCGGCGTGGCCGGAATCACCGCGAACAGCGTCGAGGAACGCAAGGCCTGGGTAGCGAAACGCATACCGCCGCGCAAGGTCAGTTGGTCGTTCAGCGCGTAGGACGTACCCAGAGAGAGGATGGTCTGATCCTTGTAGTCCTGCGGCAGCAGGATGTTGAGCGTACCGCCGGTCGGGACAGCAGCACTAGGGTCGGCCACGAAGGCCACCTTGATGTCCTTCATCACATCCTTCCAGAAGACCTGAGACACATCGACCGCCACCGCCCATTGCGACGACAGGCGCTGGCTTAATCCAAGGTCGAGATGGGCCGGCATCTGGAAATCCTGGATCTTGATCTTCCCCTTGAGAGGAATCTGGCCGGCAATGCCGTCCACCGCCGTCAGGGTGGCGCCGCCATCCATGTCGTCCATCTGGCTCTTGAAGGTATAGGAAGCGCCCAGCGTCGTCTCCTGGGTGGCCTTGTAGATCATGCCCAGCTTGCCGCTATAGCCCCAGGCTTCAACACCGCTGCCTAGAGGCTGGTTCTTGGTCAGGCTGAAGTGGGCGCCCCGCATGTCAGGCAGCCCTCCCAGAACCGGCACCAGGGTACCGTTAGCCCGGCCGGAAGTAATCAGGCTGCCAACCTGGTCGGCGCCAAGCAGCAGATTCAGGTTCAGGCCTTGCCACATGGCATCGAGGCTGCCACCGATGGCCAGTTTTTCGCTGACCTTGAAACTCGCGGCAATAGGGATGTTGAGGACCAGCAGGCGGCTTGAATTATCGAGACCAGTATTCAGCCCACCGGTTGCCCTGGAAAGAAAACTGCCCGTACCGTACTCGGTACCGAGGCCACCCTGCGCAAAGGCGCCAATACCAAGCGCCCAATCACCGAAGCGCTTGGTGTAGGCCAGTTCAGGGGCGGCATATGGCCCCCGGTTACTGCCATGGTCGCTGGACGAAACTCGTTCGCCGGTATTCTTGTTCTTGACTTCAATGTCGGTCGTCACTAGATCCAGACCGACCATGATCTGGTCGTCCTCTTGCATCAGGGACAGCGTGGCTGGATTGGTCATCATACCGGCCGGGCCGACGTCGTGGGCTACGGCCGTACCGCCCATGCCACGCGATATCGCACCATAGCCTTCCAGGCGAAAAACATCGGTCGCCAAGGCCAGACCGCTGAAACCGGCCAATCCAGAAGCCAGCATTGATGCAAAAATTCTTCTTGTTGTCATCCCCATAATCTCCTTTGTTTTTGAAATTCCGGACGCGAGGAGTCCCCGTGTCCCTTGCCATGAACCATTAAAAAAAGCGGTCAAAGTGAATCTGTCCGAACGGCACCTTGTGACCGACCATCAGCAGCTCCTGCAGGGCCTGGGTCATGGGGGGGGGACCGGCAAAATAGAATTCGTAATTGGGAAGAATTTCCGGCAACACTCGCTCTAGCTGGTCGTGCACGTAGCCCGTCGCACCGGACCATGCGCCTTCGTCGCCGGGGAGAGAAACGACTGGTATGAATTGGATCCGGTCGCCAAACCCGTCAAGCGAACGGAGCATGTCTTCACCACAAACGTCACGTGGCGTGCGTGCCCCATAGAAGAAGTAAAGCCTCCTGTCGCCCAGCATGCCGGCCTCGACCGCACCCCGGGCAATGGAAACCATCGGTGCCAAACCGGAACCGCCAGCAACACAAACCAGATCGCGCGGACTTTCGGTTCGTAGATACGCCAGGCCATAGGGGGCATCGAGGCAAATCTTGTCGCCGACGGCAAGCCGGTCGAACAGGGTGTGCGTACCCTGTCCATGGGGAACACGGCGAATCTGGAAATGCCACTCGCGCTGGGTGTTGGGCGTATTGGCCAGCGAATAGGCGCGCGAACCGGTGACTCCGGGAAAATCGAGCATCGCGAACTGGCCTGGCAGGAACTCGGCACCGTCGGCGGCTACGAATCGGAATTCGCGGATATCGTGGGTAATGTCGCGCACCAACGCCAGTTGCGCTGCCTGACGGCGCGGTGGCAGGCGTGGCACATATTCGCCGGCACTGGGGGCTGTGATCGTGATGTCGCCGCGCGCCCGGCATTGGCAGGCCAGATGCCGGCCACGCTTCCTGTCGCGCTCCGTCAGCCCCGGCGCCTCGGGCCACAAATTCTCGATTTCGCCTTCGATCAGATCGAATTTGCAACCGCCACAACCGCCGGAATTGCATTCATAGGACATCCCGACGCCAGCCCGCAATGCCGCGCGCAGGATGCTGTCCTCTGCCGCTTGCGCGAATGTGCTGCCATCTTTCTGATTGGTGATTCTTGCCTGATCGCTCATGGTCCCTCGGTCACGGAAAGAGATGCCCGGAAGGCGCAGCTACGCCTCCCAGGAACGGTGTTAACAGGCGCCCCTCTCACAGCCCGAGGGAATGGCGGAATTCGCGCGTTGCTGCCTGGGCGGATGCAGCGGCGTTCGCAACGTCTGGCAGCAGCGAACAGTAGGCATCGATCGCCTTGTCGGCCAGCGGCTCCCACTTGGCAATCCAGCCCTGGATAATCTCGAGATTACCCGGGGTTTCCAGTGCCATCTTGACGAAGGCGCTTGCCCAGCGACGATGGCGCGCCGAATCGATCAATTCCGCATCGGTGATCAGGCCGAGCAAGGTATCGCCGTTATGGCGGGCCGATTCACCCAGCTTGCGCAGCACGCTTTCCTCGATGGCCGGCTTGGCGATCAGGTTTAGGACAACGATCGCTTCGCCCCAATCCCAGACGGTCAGCGTCTTTTCCATCAGTTCGCGAAAGCCCTGCCAGACCGGGTCGGTTTCCCAATAGTTGCGCTCGTCTGCACCGAAACCCTTGTCGGCGAAGGTATTGGACAATTCTTTGGTGCGATAGGCGGTGTGGCTCAGCCAGCGCAGGCTGTCAGCCATCTGGAAGTAGTTGCAGTTGGTGATCGTGCTGGCCGGAGAAACCTGACCGACATAGGCCGAAGCCATCTGCAAGGTGTGGAACAGGTAACGGGAGGGTGTATAGAAACGGGCCAGCGTACCAGCCCAGCGCGGATCAAGCGCCTTATCGTGTTCACGCTGGTTGAACTGGTCGAACAGGCCGAAGACATAGGTCTCCTGGCCATCCTGCATCAGGTTGTAGGTGCGGTATACGACCTCGTCCGGGTCACGGAAGGCATTCCAGTCCGGATGTTTGAGCGGGGTGCCGAAGGTGTTCTTCTTGTACCACTGGTTCATGAACATGTTCGGGTCGAGCTCATACGGCGAATCCGGCCGCTTGTCGTTATAGTGCAGGTTGGCACTGACGATTTCGTACTCGCTCGGCTTGCGACGGCGGGCGGCGAGATGGCTCCAGGTCTTCAGGGGCTTCAGTATCTGGGTTTCAGACATTATTTTGTCTCCACGAGTTTTGGTGTCTGGCGTTACCGGGCAAGTGCCGATGGGCGCCTACAATTTCTTGTTGAAATAAAAGCGGACGGCGTTGTCCTGGCTCTCGATCTGACCGGCAAAGGAGCTCAGGTCCACTTCCAGGTCATTCATCTTGAACGGGCGGCCGAGCTCTTCCTCGATGGTTTCTTGCTGCAGGATCATTTCCTGTTCGGCATGGATCCGGATGTAGGCACGTTTGTCCTCCACGAAAATTTCCTTGCCTGGGTTATCAAGCTTTGCAGCCTCGATCACGGCCAAGGCCAGATCACCGGCCCGCATCACCGGGCCAACCATGTTGTTGTGATAGCCCTGCCCTGAATTTGATGCGCTCATCGTTTTCTCCTTGTCCTGTTCCTTCACCGCCTCCCTGGCGGTGCCCGCTGGCTCGACAGGCGCCAGTTGGGGATTCAGTATGTTTTTCAACCAGTTGATGAATTTCATCCGATTTCCCGCTTAGTTCATCCGGAGAGATCAGGAATGGGCAAAGAAAGGGGCCACGCCGTCGGTTTTGACCAGAATCTCGTCACCGATCAACTTGACCGGGTATTCCGCCAGGGCACAGTCATCCGGGTTGATGCCCTTGCCGTTACAGGCATCGAACTGCCAGAGGTGGGCACGACAAATGATCTTCTGGCCGTCGAATTTGCCTTCCGAAAGAGGAATGTCCTGATGTGGGCAAATCCCCTGGAAAGCCTTGACATCGCCTCCCTCGGCACAAACCAGCAGAATGTCGTGGCCGTTGACCGAGAACGACTCCATCTCCCCTTCCCACAGGTCATCGACCGTGCAGACTTTTGTAAAGCTCATACTTATCTCCGATGTCTTATGAATGGCCGCAACGCTTTTGTTTGCGCTACGCTGCTTCCCAGATGATTTCGACGGTTTCCGTCGGCTTCAGGCCGGATTCGGCCACCTTCATCGTGCGCGGGAAGCACTCCTTTGCATCCTGGCGGCGCACGCGCATGATGCAGTCGGGACGGGCACGCACCCGGCGCCCGACAGAATGCACAGCGGCAGCAGCAGCCACTTCATCCATGGTGTTCTCGGTATCGACCGGCACCAGTTGCAGCACGAAATCGCCCTCGAAATTCGAGGTCAGTGGAAATAAAGCCATTTGTTCAGTCTCCTCATTGGACCGGACACGGCGCCCATGACGCCGGTCCGTGCAGGTGGTTATGTCTTAGCTGGCCTTCTTGGCGACACGCATCGCGCGGTACACCTCGGCCCATGCATAGTTGTGCGCGTCGTCGCCGATTTCGCCCAGCGCCAGCCCCATGTACTGAAGCGCACCGCCCAGGTCCATTGGCTGGATCATGCCGGCCAGGAAGCGATCAACGATGGAGAGGTGGCCGGCATAGCGCTCAGGTTCCTGCTGGAAGACCCAGCGATCGACTTCGGAACCGAAGTGATACAAACGGCCGTTGTATTCGAGCGGGTAGTCCTTGACGTTCCAACCCTTGCCCGGCGTACCGAGAATCGGCAACTGGCACATGTTGCAGACATAAGGCAGGGTTTCCGGATAGGCCTTGGCCATGTTGCCGTCGACCACGTTGTCGATGAAGACGTCCCAGCACTGGCCCCAGGTGTCGTTCCAGCCGGGGTACTTCTCTTCCAGCCAGGCTCGCTCGTCCGGCGTAACACCGGCCGCCGGGTTCCACCACAGTGTCGGACGCCAATAGTAGGCACCCAGATGCATGCCGTGATGGGTCTGGCCGATGTCCTTTAGGAAGATGTCCCAGTACCAGGGCAGGTCGAGGCCCATGTCGGTAAGCGCGCGCTCGAACTGAGCAACGATCCATTCCTCCATGAATTCCTTGAAGGACTGCTTGCGGTGCTCGAGCGGCGTGTAATAGTCCATGATCGGCCCGGTCAGCACTGAAAACAGCTTCCAGGCGCCCCAGACGGCGATGTCGACACGCCTCTGCGCCTCGGCCTTGTGGCCGTTCTCGATCAGCACCTTGAGGGCCGGGCCACCAATCTGGGCATGACGCGACTCGTCGGTCTGGATGCTGGAAATCAGGTTGGCGAAGGTGTGGTCGCCTGCTTCCGCCGCATCGGCCGCCAAGCCGAGGAACTGCATGTTGGTAAAGCCAGTTTCGAAGCTGAACGTCAGCATGATCGATACGCTGATCGCATCGCGCGTCATCATGATGTCATCGAAGAAGTGACGTGCCGCGATCATCGCCCACTCGTTGGAGTCGTAGGCCTTGAAGGCCCAGTCCATCTGGCGATCCTTGGAGACGTGCTCATGTGGGAAATAGAGCTGCATCTGGCCGTGGCGGATTTCATCCAGGCAGCCCAACGTGGACATATTGCGCATGCCAGGGGCCTTGGAGAAGCGCATCATGCGGGCCTCGGCGCTGGCAGCGGCATATTCGCCACGGGCAATGGCGCCGTAGTGGGCCTTCATGACCGATTTCCAGCCCGGATCGGCATTTTCAAAGATGCGGCTACGTTCGAGCGCAGCTTTCACCGAGTAAGCGCCAGCATCCTTGTCGCGCTGGACCTTCACATACTCGGGATAGGTCTGTTTATACGGTTCGTCATATTTTTCCCAGGCGTTCTGAGGCAATCCGAAATCGCCCGCAAGCTTGGGTGGGAACAGTTCATCTTCGGTGACGTACGACGCGGTCCAGTTGGTGCTCCTGGCCAGGTCGTACCAATCCATTCTGTTGAGTACAGCCATCTATGTCTCCTCTATGTAGCAGGCTTGAAGGCCTGCAATTTCCGAATCCGGACGGTCTCGGCCACCAGATCTCAGCGAAATCAGAACTTTCTCGAGATTTCGCCATGGATCAAAGTTATTCGGAAAGAGAGAGGACGCCAATTAGACTTTGGTTTAGAGGCGCAAGCCCTGAATGCTCCGCCTCAGCATCCATAGGTTCTCTAAACCAAAGTTGGATTTCCTTCACTGGCATCGGGCGCTAAGGTGCGCCCAACGTCCCGCTATGGCGCGTCAGTCCGGTGCCACAGCGGAGGCCGGCAAACTGCCGGGTCGGGGCGCACCATCACCCGATAAAGGATCCGAGGTCATGCCTCCCCCCACGCCCCCTTTCGATGTCACCGCCGACACCGCCAAAAACAACCCTCAGGTTTACTACGCCTTCTGCAGCGACCTGATAACCAGCGCGATAGAGAACAGCCTTGGCAAGGCCGAGCTGTACCAGTTGCAGGACCTGATCGACGCACAGCGCGCGGCCGTAGTCAGCCCCATGCACAATCTGGCTGTTTTCATGGAATTACTCGAAGGCAAGCTCTCGTCGCTGACTGAAGCCCTTGCTCATTGGCAAACATTGCTCGATCTTGAACCATCTCAGGAAACCCCGGACGCCCGCCTTCCGCTCGCCAAGATCGATGCCATGCTCGCGTCCGTCGCCGACTTGCGCAAACGAGTTGGCGACGCAGCCGCGCTGAACCCAGTCAGAGCTGGAAGGAACCCACCGACCCCTTGAGGCGTTCGGCCAGCTGATCCAGCCCCTGTGCCTCATGCAGACTGATCGCCAGACTGGCAGTCGTCGCATCCAGCGCGGACGAGATGTTCTCCATGGCGCGGGCGATGTCGTTGCTGGCCACCGCCTGTTCCTTGACCGACAGGCCGATTTCGTCGATCCCACGATTGGCATCCTCGACACGCCCAATTGCCGTTTCCAGCGCCTGTACGGTATGCCCCATGCATTCATGGCCGCTGCGCAAAGTCTCGACGCCGCGCTCAACGGAGCGGGAAACGGACAGCGAGTTTTCCGACAGCAGGCGCGTCAATTTCTCGATATCCTCGCCAGAGCGCCGTGACTGCTCAGCCAGCTTGCGCACCTCGTCGGCCACCACAGCGAAGCCTCGGCCAGACTCACCGGCCCGCGCCGCCTCGATGGCCGCATTGAGCGCCAGCAGGTTGGTTTGCTCGGCAATGGCCTTGACCTGCTGCGTCAGCACCGAGATCGAACCGGTATTGCGCATGAAGGCCTCGGTCGTCGTCCGAATATCCTCGACCGCCTGCTGGATTTCCTCGACATTGCCGGCTAGGCGCCGCATGTGCCCCCAACCTTCTCGGGAGCAGGAAAGACTCTCCGCCGACAGGTTCTTTACTTCGCCGGCCCGCTCGGCGACGATAGAAATACTGACCGCAAGCTCCTCAATCGTGCTTGAAATCCGCGTCACTGCATCGTTCTGCAGGTGCATCTCTGCCGCCCCCGCTTCAGATTGATGGCGCACCGTCGTCGCACTCTCGGCAATCAGATTGGCATCCCTGCGTGCATCGCTGACCAGGCGCGCCAGGCTGGCATTCATGTCGGCCAGCGCCTGCGTCAACTGTGCAGCCTCATCCGTACCATTCGCCGTCAGCGTTTCGCTCAGATCACCGGACGCCACCCTTTGCGCCGAGGCGACCGCCGTCGCCAGCGGCTGCAGGGTACGACGCCGCAAGCCGGTTGCCGTCAGGATCAGCACCAATGCACTGCACAAAGAAAGCACTGCAACGTTGATCTTGATGAACTGGGCCGCCTGAAAGGTCAGGGGGGCGAAATCACGCGAGTTTTTCATTATTGCATTCATCCCCGGGCGCAATCTTGTCGCCAGTTCCCGGGGCAGGCTACCACTCTGGACCGAATCGGCAGATATGATCGACAGCATTCCATCCACGTCATCAATATCCTTGGCCGGCAGTTCGATCAGCGGGCCAAAACCAAGAAAAGACAACAGGATTTTCTCAAACCAAAGGGTTTCCTCGCCGGCCTGCACCGCCAACTGACGTGCCTCGCGCAGCATACTGACAATATTTTCGATACGCGTCTCCGCCGCGTTCCTTGCCTCCTGCTCGACATTGCCGATTGCCGTCTCAATGCGCAATGCCATTTCCATATGGTGACGCTCGAGATAATGGAAGGTTGCTGCCTTGCCGAGCAAGCGCGTCCCGTACATCGAAACCACAATCACTACCACGATCGTCCAGATGGCCAATGAAAAGCGCTGACGCAGCGACCAATGCCTGAACGGGGAAAGTTCACCGAACTTATCGAAAACCATTACATTCCTTTAGAAAATGGACTTGCCCCTCCCGCCGGGGCACCGGACAGAGGCAAACAGAGGGCAATCGCCCGAAGCAAATAACAGCTGAAGCTATCCGCCTCGACAAAGTCGATCTATTAGACTTTGGTTTAGATGCTGATTGCATCACCGCAACTTGCCCTGTACCCCCGTTCCCCATCAAAGCGGCGCCCCCTCAAAGGCGGCTTGTTTTCAGGTGCCTTAAATCCTCACTGGCATACCTTTTCCGTATCGCATCGCAATTCGAATGGTATTGGACGGTATTCCTCGCATCACGTTTAATGGATTTGAAACGCCGGGCATATGGTGCAAGGACACACCCGGGGCAAATTAAAGACATGCGAGGGGCAATGCAAATACCCAACAATCAGTTCAAGTCGGCGCTCAAGGCAGGCCATAATCAGATCGGTCTGTGGCTCGGTCTGGGCGAGACATTCAGCGCCGAAATCTGTGCCGGAGCCGGTTTCGATTGGTTGCTGATTGACGCCGAGCACGGTCCCAACGACCTGCGCAGCATCCTGTCGCAATTGCAGGCGCTGGCGCCCTACCCGACCCAGCCGGTGGTCCGCCCGCCGCAGGGCGATCACGTCCTGATCAAGCAACTGCTGGAAACCGGCGCCCAGACCCTGCTCATCCCGATGGTCGAATCGGCCGAACAGGCCCGCGGACTGGTCGAGGCCATGCGCTATCCGCCGGCCGGCATTCGTGGCGTCGGCAGCGCTCTGGCCCGTGCCTCGCGCTGGGGCCGCATCGATAACTACGCCCATCTGGCCAACGACCAGATGTGCCTGCTCGTTCAGGTCGAGACGCGGGCTGGCTACGAACAACTCGACAGCATCCTTGCGGTCGACGGGGTGGATGGCTTGTTTTTCGGCTCGGCCGACCTCGCCGCTTCCTACGGCTACCTGGGCCAGTCGACGCACCCGGAAATCGTCGCTGCCATCGAGGACGGCCTGCGGCAGACACGCGCCGCTGGCAAGGCGGGCGGCGTGCTGTGCAGCGACCGGCAACTGAACGAGCGCTACATGCAGGCCGGCGCCAACTTTGTCGCAGTCGGCATCGATGCCCTGCTGCTCACCGCGGCGACCACGGCGCTATGCCGGAGCTACAAGCCGGAGAGCTCGCCGGCAGGGGTGCCCGGATCGTACTGAACAAACGGATTCAGCAAACCAAAGCCATCGACGAATGGCCCATTCGACAACCAAAGGAGTGTAGGCAATGGCAATGACAGGTGTTTTACGGCCCGGACACGGGGCAATCCGCGTACTCGATCTGGAGGAGGCGGTACACCACTATCGCGACATCCTTGGCATGGTGGAAACCGGGCGCGATCCCCAGGGGCGGGTCTATCTCAAATGCTGGGACGAACGCGACCATAACAGCCTCGTACTGCGTCAGGCCGATCGGGCCGGGATCGATTTCTTCGGCTTCAAGGTGCGCGACAAGCCCACCCTGGACAAGATGGAAACCGATCTGCGCGCCTACGGCCTGAAAACCGAGCGCATCCCGGCCGGCGAGATGCTGGAGACCGGCGAGCGCGTCCGCTTCGAAATTCCGTCCGGTCACATGATCGAACTCTATGCCGAGAAAAAAGCAGTCGGCAATGGCCTGCAAGTCACCAACCCGGCACCGTGGACCAAGGCATCCGAGAATGGCATCGCGCCGGTCCGTCTCGACCACTGCCTGCTCTACGGCCCGAACATCGCCGCCGTGCAGAAGATTTTCACCGAGGTGCTCGGCTTCTACCTGGTCGAGCACGTGCTCGCCCCGGACAACGAAAACAGCGCCGCCATCTGGCTCTCCTGCTCGCACAAGGTGCACGACATCGCCTTTGTCGAGCACCCGGAACCCGGCAAGCTGCATCACCTGTCCTTCCTGCTCGATAGCTGGGAGGAAGTACTGCGTGCCAGCGACATCCTGTCGATGAACGGCGTGCCCATCGACATCGGCCCGACCCGCCACGGCATCACCCGCGGCTGCACCATCTACGCCTGGGACCCGTCCGGCAACCGTTTCGAGACCTTCATGGGCGGCTACCAACCCTACCCCGACTACGAACCGACGACCTGGACCTTCGATGGCCTGGGCGCCGGCGGCGGCCTGGATTACCCGCAGCGCAAGCTGCACGAAACCTTCCTCACCGTCGTGACCTGATCTTTCCTGGCGGCCGGCAGCATCCGGCCGCCCCCCTCTTCGCCGTCCGCCACGTGCAGTCCCCAACTGCCGCAGGATTTTTACGCCTTCAATGACCCGGAAGTCGCCATGAGCCAGCCGCAACGTATCCACCATTTCATACATGGCGAATTCACCGTCCACCCCAATGCCCGCTATTTCGACAATGCTTTGCCGGTCGACGGAAGGGCTATCGCCCATATCGGCCGCGAAGGCGGCGTCCATTCGCTCGAGTTCTATACCAAGACCCGCAAGGTCTGCATCAAGCTCTAAACCAAGAGGCGACCATGAAAAAAATACGATGCGCCCTGATCGGCTCCGGCAACATCGGCACTGACCTGATTTACAAGATCCAGCGCAGCCCCGTCCTCGAACCGGTGTGGATGGTCGGCATCGACCCGGAGTCCGAAGGCCTGGCCCGCGCCCGTGAGATGGGGTTGAAGACCACTGCCGCCGGCGTCGACGGCTTGCTGCCGCACGTGCTGAAAGACAACATCCAGCTCGCCTTCGACGCCACCTCGGCCTACGTCCATGCCGAGAATTCGCGCAAGCTGAACGAACTGGGCGTCATGATGATCGACCTGACCCCGGCCGCCATCGGCCCCTTGTGCGTGCCGCCGGTAAACCTGCGCCAGCACGCCGAGAAGGTCGAGATGAACGTAAATATGATCTCCTGTGCCGGACAGGCGACCATTCCCATCGTCCATGCCGTATCGCGCGTGCAATCCGTGGCCTACGGTGAGATCGTCGCCAGCCTGGCCTCGAAATCGATCGGCCCCGGCACCCGCGCCAATCTCGACGAATTCACCTACACCACCTCGAACGCCATCGAGGTGGTCGGCGGCGCGCGCAAGGGCAAGGCGCTGGCCATCATCAACCCGGCCGAACCGCCGATGATGATGCGCAACACCATCTCCTGCCTGACTGACGAGACGCCGGACGAGACGCGCATCATCGAATCGGTGCTCGCCATCATCAAGGAAGTGCAGAAGTACGTGCCCGGCTACCGCTTGGTCAATGGCCCGCTGTTCGACGGCAAGCGCGTCACCGTCTTCATGGAAGTGGCCGGCCTCGGCGACTACCTGCCCAAGTATGCCGGCAACCTCGACATCATGACGGCGGCCGCGACGCGCACCGCCGAGATGTTCGCCGAGGAAATCCTCGCCGGCAGCATCCAGCTCAAGCCGATGGAGGTTGCAGCATGAGTGAAGTCAATCTGAAAGGCCGCCGCGTCACCATCCACGACATGTGCCTGCGCGACGGCATGCACGCCAAGCGCGAGCAGATGTCGGTCGAACAGATGGTCAAGATCGCCACCGCGCTGGACGATGCTGGCGTTCCCTACATCCAGGTCACCCACGGTGCCGGGCTGGGCGGCAATTCGCTGCAACACGGCTTCGCACCGCACAGCAACGAGGACTACCTCTCGGCCGTGTGCAGCGCCGTAAAGCGCACCAAGGTCTCGGTCCTGCTGCTGCCCGGCCTGGGGACCATGCGCGAACTGCAGTCGGCTTACGACTGCGGCGCGCGCAGCGTGCATGTGGCCACCCACTGCACCGAAGCCGACACGTCGCCGCAGCACATCGCCTTTGCCCGCAAGCTGGGCATGGACAGCACCGGCTTCCTGATGATGGCCCACCTCAACACGCCGGAAGGCCTCGCCCAGCAAGGCAAGCTGATGGAATCCTACGGCGCGCAGACGGTGTACATCACCGACTCGGCCGGCTACATGCTGCCCGCTGATGTGCAAGCCCGGGTCAGCGCCCTGCGCGACGTGCTCAAGCCGGAAACCGAGATTGGCTTCCACGGTCATCACAACATGGGCATGGGCATCGCCAACTCCATCACCGCCATCGAGGCCGGCGCCAGCCGCATCGACGCCTCCGTTGGGGGTCTTGGTGCGGGTGCCGGCAACACGCCGCTCGAAGCCTTCGTCGCCGTTTGCGAACGCATGGGCATCGAAACCGGCTGCGACCTGTTCAAGCTGATGGACATGGCCGAGGACATCATTTTCCCGCTCATGGACCATATCGTCCGTGTCGACCGCTCGTCGCTGACCCTGGGCTTCGCCGGCGTCTACTCCACCTTCCTGCTCCACGCCAACCGCGCCGCCGAACGCTTCGGCATCCCGGCCCGCGACATCCTCGTTGAACTCGGCCGCAAGAAGATGATCGGCGGCCAGGAGGACATGATCATCGACACCGCAATGACCATGGCCAAGGAGCGCGGCCTGCTCAAAGACGCTGCCGTGGGAGCCACGCCATGAAGCCCTACGCCGAACACGAAGCCTGTGCCATTTTGGTTGGCGCCACCGGCGCCTTTGGCGCGGCGATCACCAAACGCCTGCTCGATGCCGGGCTCGGTGTCATCGCCGTGGCCCGTTCGGTCGACAGCCTGCAGGCGATGACCGATAGCCATCCCGGCGTCCGCGCCTGCGTTGCCGACATCGCCAGCGATTCGGCCATCACGGCCATTGCTGCCGCCATCGACAAGCCGGTTCGCATGCTCGTGCACGGCCCCGGTGTGGCCGTTGCCGGCGGCATCCTGACGGTACCGACCGAGTTGATGGTCGATGCCGTCAACATCAAGGTTGGCGGCCTGCTCCGCCTGGTCCGGGCAGCCGATGCCCGCCTGTCTCCCGGCTCGCGCATCGTCGCCATCGGCGGCCACTACGGCCTCGAGCCGACCGCCTATGCTGCCGCAGCCGGAGTCGCCAATGCCGCCATTCTCAACGTCGTCCGCCAGCTGAGCCTGGCCTACGGCCCGCGCGGCATCACGGCCCACACCATCGTCCCCGGACCGGCCGACACCGAACGCCTGCGGCGCGTTGCGGCCACCCGTGCCGAACAGCGCAACGGCAGCACCGAAGACGTGCTCGCCGAAATGCGCGCTGAATCGTCGCTCGGCATCCTGAGCACCCCGGAACAGATCGCCTGGGCGGTCACCCTGCTGCTCGCTCCGGAAGCCGATGCGATGACCGGTTCCAGCCTGATGCTCGACGCCGGCCGCCGCCGTGGCCTACCCTAAACGAAGGAGAAGAAGATGCCCGTCGCCAACCTCCATGTCCTCGCGGGCCATCCGCGCGACAACCTGAAAAACTGGGTGCGCGAGGCTTCCCGCGCCCTGTCGGAGATCCTCGCCGCCCCGCTGGACCGGCTCGAAGTGTGGGTCACCGAAATCGACCCCGATCTGTGGGGGATTTGCGGCGATCCAGCCAGCGAGGTGCTGGCTCATACACCGCGTCGCGAGGCTGAAATGCCCTTCATCAAGATGATCCTGATGGAAGGGCGTACGGTTGAGCAACTGCACCGGGTCATCGCTGAACTCAGCGACATCACAGCGCGCCAGCTGAATGTCGACAAGGATCGCATACGGCTTCATATCGAACACGCCCACCCCGACCGCTGGGGCATCGGAGGCATCCCGGCCAGTATCCGTCGCGCTACCGAACTCGCCGCACGAAAATCGAATGGTATTTAAGGGTTGACTATTTCGCGTGCAACGCTGAATTCAGGAAATAGGAACTGTCAAATTCGCCATGAAAACGAAGCCGTCAATCCAAAGTACCTGCTCTTTTCCCTTTCAGATAGCCGTTGGCCGGTCCGTAATCAGCACAGGTTGCTTTTAAATGGCGAGCGATGCCTCAGAGAAAAGCCCTAGACGCTGGTCTATCAGCACGAACAGGCGGCAGGTACTGCGCATCGCCGGACCATTATCTTTGCGGAAATTGGCGAAGGGTCTTGAAGTCAGGCATCAGCGGCCCGGCTAACCACATCAGTTCAACCTTGCGTGGGCTTTCTTTCTCCGGGCGCCGACTGTACTGGATGCGTTTGAGATAGCTGTAGATATCGAGCAGTACCGCTGGATACTGGGCCGGCCGCCTTGTGGTCGCTGGGAGAAGCCTCAAAAACCCAATTTGCCAAGATCCACTTCATCGACCTATAGGTCGATGACCCGGACCGGATTAGCCTCATCAATATAGTCGTCCAGCGACTCCGGCAGTAGGGTGCTTCCGTGCAGGCCCCCGACTTCTCGTTGCGGACGATTTGGTGCGGGCAGCGCCGCCATCACTTGCTTGGCAACTGCTTGCGCTTTTCACTTCGTTTGTACAAAAAGTAAAAAACAAGCAGCGGAATCGCAAGGCCCAAAACGGCCAACAGAAGGGCGATCAATTGCATGATTCAGCAGCCTCGAATTTTGTGGAATCTTGAAACAGCGTTTGCATTGCTTCCTGAAAATATAGATACGACTCGCAGATTCTAGGCGTCGGCCATCTCAAATACCAGCCTGCCATGCGCTGACAGCGTGCCTTTCACTGCCCTCGCCTCAACTTGCCGAGGCTGGCCGAGCGGACGGAAAGCCGCGGTCAGCAATCGCCGAGAGCAGCGCGGAACCGGGGCCGATACCGATTTTTCATTTTTCTGCTGCCATTCGTCCAAATAGCAGCAATTTACCAAGCACAACGCTTATTACGCTGATACAATTCGCCCCGCTTTGAGGCGTGACCACCTATCACGGCGCCGGCATCGAGGATTTTGAGATGCCCAAGCACAATGCAACCAATGGCATTTCTAACGGTATCCAAAAGATCCGATCGGAAAATCATGGCAAACGGTCCATCCAGCCGTTACCTTGCCCTCGTCGGAAGCACCAGGTTGCCCATGTGGCTCAGTGGTAGAGCACTCCCTTGGTAAGGGAGAGGTCGGCAGTTCGATCCTGCCCATGGGCACCACCCTTTTGCCGTAATCCGGCACCCCGCCTAATGCTTGACGGCCTGCGCTCCGAAATTCTTCAGCGCCGCCAGGAATTCTCCGAAGTTCGCCTCGCGAACGACAATTCCGCTCAGCGTATCGCGCAGGTTGAATGCCCCCAGATCCCCTTCTCCGCCATGGGTGGAAACTTTGCCAGCGGCAGTACGGTTGGTTTGCGAGGGAAACACCGGGGTAGGCGAAATGGGCATTTTTATGCTTTCGTGATCTTGTGCGAGCATTCTGCTTAAGGCTTCGAAAAATGTCCGTGATCAAAATCACACCGAGGGATATTGGGCGACTCGCGCTGCCAGGGTGCCAGCCAGTCCGGCTAGGCCTTTCGGCCCCCGAGTGGTATACGTTTACGGCATGAAAAGACTCTGCCCAATCCTGTTCGCCCTGTTCCTGGTCAATACCGCCCGGGCGGCCGAGGTACAGGTCGCCGTGGCGGCGAACTTCGCCGCCCCGATGCAGAAAATCGCCGCCGAATTCGCCCATGACACCGGCCACAAGGCCCAACTGGCCTTCGGAGCCACCGGCAAGTTCTACGCCCAGATCACCAACGGGGCCCCGTTCGAGGTCTTTCTCGCTGCCGACGACGAAACGCCGGCCCTTCTGGAAAAGGAAGGCCATGCCGTCGCCGGCAGTCGCTACACCTATGCCATCGGCCAGTTGGTCCTGTGGTCGGCGCAGGCCGGCAAGGTCGATGCGCAGGGCAATATTCTCAAGCGGGGTCCGCTCGGCCGGCTGGCACTGGCCAACCCGAAAACCGCCCCCTACGGCGCCGCTGCGATCGAGACCTTGCAGCGCCTGGGTGTCCTGGCGCAATGGCAGCCCGTCTTGGTCCAGGCCGAAAATATCGCCCAGACCTACCAGTTTGTCGACACCGGCAATGCCGAGCTCGGTTTCGTCGCGCTGTCGCAGGTTTGGCAGGACGGCAGGCTGACCAGCGGCTCGGGCTGGATCGTGCCGGCCGACCTGCATCAGCCGATCCGCCAGGACGCCCAACTGCTCAAGCGCGGCAGTGGCAATCCCGCCGCTGCGGCCCTGCTCGACTATCTGCGTGGCGACAAGGCCCGGCGCATCATTAAAAGCTACGGCTACGGCCTGTGAACATCGCTGCCGCAGGCTGGATTTCATCGAAACGCCGCCATGCGGTGCCAGCCCGGCAATGGCCGGCTAGCAGTCCGCGTCTTTTCCGGCCATTGCCGCCCAACCGGCGCCGGATCGCCCCTGAACCGGAGCGGGCTCGACCCGAACCGCACTTCGTGATCGCGATCAGCCTGTGTAAACTGCGCCATCCGTTCTCCAACCATTGATCCGCATGGATAGCACCGATCTTGCCGCCGTCTGGCTGACATTCAAGCTGGCGACGGTCGTCACCCTGTTGCTGCTCGTCGTCGGGACGCCCATCGCCTGGTGGCTGGCCCGCACGCGTTCCGCCCTCAAGGGGATGGTCGGCGCCGTTGTCGCGCTGCCGCTGGTCCTGCCGCCGACGGTCATCGGCTTCTACCTGCTCGTTGTCATGGGGCCGAACGGCCCCATCGGGCAACTGATGCACTCGCTCGGCCTCGGCCTGCTGCCCTTCACTTTCCCCGGCCTGGTCGTTGCCTCGGTGTTTTATTCACTGCCCTTCGTCGTGCAGCCGATCCAGAATGCCTTCGAGGCGATCGGCGAACGGCCGCTGGAGGTGGCCGCGACGCTGCGCGCCAGTCCGTGGGATACCTTCTGGTCGGTCGCCGTTCCCCTGGCCAGACCCGGCTTCCTGTCCGGCGCCATCCTCGGCTTCGCCCACACCGTCGGCGAATTCGGCATCGTGTTGATGATCGGCGGCAACATCCCGGAGAAAACCCGCGTCGTTTCGGTACAAATTTACGATCACGTCGAGGCGCTCGAATACACCCAGGCCCACTGGCTGTCCGGCGCCATGGTGCTGTTCAGCTTTGTCGTCCTACTGGCGCTATACACCTACGACCCGGCGCGGCGAAAGACGGCATGAATCGCGAAATCCTCGCCAAATTCCGCATCGACCGGCGCGCTTTCAGCCTCGACGTAGACCTGCGCCTGCCCGGACGCGGCATCACGGCACTGTTCGGCCATTCCGGATCGGGCAAGACGACCTGCCTGCGCGCCATGGCCGGGCTGGAGCGGGCGCCGGACGGCTATTTCCAGCTCGGCGACGAGGTCTGGCAGGACGAGGCGCGCGGCCTTTTTCTGCCCCCCCACCAACGTTCGCTCGGCGTCGTCTTTCAGGAAGCCAGCCTGTTCCCGCACCTGTCGGTGCGCGGCAACATGGAATTTGGCCAGAAAAGGACGTCGACCGTAAGCCATGGCTCTTCCCTGTCGGACATTGCCCAGTTGCTCGGCATCGCCCCTCTGCTCGATCGTTCGCCCGCTCAGTTGTCAGGCGGCGAACGCCAGCGCGTCGCCATTGCCCGAGCCTTGCTCAGCGCGCCGAAGATCCTGCTCATGGACGAACCGCTGGCCGCCCTCGATCTCAAGCGCAAGCTGGAAATCCTGCCCTACCTCGAACGCCTGCACCGCGAACTGGCCATCCCCATCATTTACGTCAGCCATGCCCCGGATGAAGTCGCCCGGCTGGCCGATCATCTGGTCCTCTTCGACGAAGGCCGGATCGTCGCCAGCGGCGGCCTCAACGCAGTCCTGAGCCGTATCGACCTGCCGGCCGCCTTTGCCGACGATGCCGGGGTCGTGGTCGAAACCGTCGTCGCCGGGCACGAGGCCGACGAGCTGACCCGCCTGGAATTTCCCGGCGGGGCCATTTACGTGTCGCGTCGCCAAGAACCGGCCGGCACACCGCTGCGCTGCCGCATTCACGCCCGCGATGTCAGCCTGGCGCTGGTTCCGCAGGTCCAGACCAGCATCCTGAACAGCGTCAGCGCCGTCGTCGTCGACCTGGCACCGACCGACACACCGGGACATGTGCTGGTCCGGCTCGACGTCGCCGGCGGACCGCTGCTCGCCCGCATCACCCGCCGTTCGGCAGAAAAACTGGGCATTCGGGCCGGTCTCGCCCTGCATGCCCAGATCAAGGCCGTCGCGCTGCTCGCCTGAAACAGGGCCGCCGCCGTCGCCGGCAATTGATGATCCATGGATGGCCACCGCCGCGCGGGTGCGGAAATTTACTTAAATAAACCCAGAATTGAAAAATAATTCACAAACAATATAAGTAACACCTTAGTTATAATTACAAACGAATACAACAAACTTATGCGATGGCATGGCGGCCTTCGGCCAGCACCTCCATCATTCATCAATATCAGGGAATTCCAATGATGCGAGCGAGTTTGTGGATAGCCATCCTGGCCGCCCTCGCCCCCTGCAGCCACGCGGCTGACGATCCTCTTGACGAGATGAGCCTCGAAGACCTCGTCAAAACCGACATCACCTCCGTCGCTCGCAAGAGCCAGAGCCTGGCTGACGTGCCCGCCGCCGTCTTTGTCATTTCTGCCGACGACATCCGCCGTTCCGGCGCCCAGGCCCTGCCCGACGTACTGCGCATGGCTCCAGGCATCCAGGTCGCCCAGATCGACAATGGCCGCTATGCCGTCACCGCCCGCAGTTTCAACGGCCGCTTCGCCAATAAGCTGCTGGTACTGGTCGACGGCCGCAGCATCTACCACCCGCTGTTTGCCGGCGTCACCTGGGAACTCGACCCGATCCCGCTGGAAGACATCGAGCGCATCGAAATCATTCGCGGAGCCGGCGCCGTGATGTGGGGTGCCAATGCCGTCAACGGCGTCATCAACATCATCAGCAAGCACACGCGCAACCAGGGCGGCACTGCCGTCACCGCCGCCGCCGGAAACAAGGGCAGCGGCAATGTCTACGCCCGCATCGGCCAGGCGGCCAGCGAGAGCACGAACTGGAAACTCTCGGTTCAGGGCCGCCATGTCGACCCCTCGCGGCAGTACGGCAGCAACCAGGAGAGCGAGGACCGCCTCGACAATGCCGTCGTCGACTTCCGCCTCGACCACGATTTCGGCACCGGTCGCGACCTCAGCCTGTGGGCCAGCGCCACCCGTTCCAAGACCAGGGAACTGTGGCAGATAAATCCTGATTTTTCGCAGCCCGGCCTGAATCTCTCTGCGCTAACGCCCCGGCAGGTTCTTAACAGCGAGAGCCTGGTCGGTCGCTACCGCTGGCTGGGCGATTCGGGGATCGAATCGTCGATCCAGGCTTCCGGCACCCACTCGAACATCGAAATCAACAATTTACTCACCGAATCCCGGACCACGGTCGATCTCGATTACCAGGCCCGCTACGCCATCGACCGCCATGACATCCTGTGGGGTTTGAATCATCGCAGCTCGACCGACGAAATCACGACCAACGAGCCTTCGCTCACCATTGCCGGAAAGTCCTACATCCAGCGCAACACTGGCCTCTTCATCCATGACGACTGGACGCTGGTGCCCGATCGCTTCAAGATCGGCGCCGGGATCCGGGCCGATGTCGCCAGCCACAACGGCACCAATGTCTCAGCCAACGCCACCTTGCTGTGGACACCGTCGCGCAGCGACTCCCTCTGGCTGAAGCTTGCCCAGGCGCCGCGCACCTCGGCCCGTGCCGAACGTGATGTCTCGATCCTGACCGGCGCGGCGATCATCCAGACGCCGCAACCCTTCCCTCCCATGCCCGTCATCACCTATGTGCATGGAAACAGCAATCTGGGCGCCGAAAAATCCCAGGGCATCGAACTGGGCTACCGCAAGCAGTTCTCCACCACCTTCAGCGCCGACATCAACGCCTATCGCACCCACTACAGCGATCTGCGCACCGGCAGCTCGGTCGGCAGCTTTGGCTGCTCCGCAATGTTCGCCGCCTTCGGCTTTCCGGTTGATCCGGCCAAGTGCGCCTACTTTGGCCTGCCGCCCGGCACCCCGGTCGCCTTCACCGAGATGCAGACCATCAACGGCCTGTCCGGCTGGAACGACGGCGTCGAACTGTCGGCCGACTGGCTGCTCGCCCCTGCCTGGCGCCTGCAACTGTCGTATAGCTGGAGCCACATGAAGATGGATGGCAGCAGCGAAGCGGTCATCAACGCGAATGCCGACATCACCGAGCGCTCAGCCCCTCGCCACACCCTATCCCTGCGCTCGCAGTGGAACGTCACCAGCAGCCAGCAATTCGACCTCTGGCTGCGGGGCAGCAGCGGCTTCGACCGCCTCAAACTGATCGATACCGTGCCCAGCCCCACCGGCGCACCGACCTTCACCCACATCCCAGGCTACCTGACTCTCGATCTCCGCTATGCCTATTGGGTGAACAAGAACCTGGAACTGGCCCTGATCGGACGCAACCTGATCGGCACGCAGCGCCTTGAATATCTTTCCGACTTCATCCCGACCGCCGCCACTGAAATTGCGCCGACCTGGCTGATCAGCACTCGCTGGAGCTTCTGATCCGCCATGTGCCTCGATCGACCCAGCCGCCTGCTCACTCGGATTGCCCTAACGGCACTCCTGGCGGTTACCGTATTGCCGACCTTTGGCCAGATCACCACCGAGGCCCAACTCAAGGCCGCCTATCTGGTCAACTTTCTGAAATACGTCGATTTCCCTGGCACGCAAACGACCATCAATCTCTGCCTGTTCGGCCGTGACAGCCTGGGCCCCTACCTGGCCGGCTACGAGGGGAGGCAGATTGGTGGCCGCGAACTGCACATCCGCCACGTGAGCAGCCCGGAGCAACTGCTTGGCTGCCAGGAACTGTTCATTCCCGATACCGAAGAACCGCGGTTTTCAGCCGTTTTGCGCTGGGTCGACAAGCAGCCCATCCTGACCGTCAGCGATGCTGAAACCTTCACCCACGACGGCGGCGGCATCGCCCTGATCCGCGCCGAAGGCCGTCTGCAATTCGAGGTCAATGTCGAAACCTTGAATCGTGCCGGCCTGAGAGCCAGTCCGCAGATGCTGCGCCTGGCCCGGCCCCTGAAAACTGGCTCACGATGAAATACGCTATTCCCTTGCCGCGAACGATTCGGGCGCTGCTGGCCGCCTTGCTGGCGCTGCCGGCGGCCCCTTCCCTGGCCGCCCTCGACGCCATCGACATGCCGCTCGACGAACTGCTCCAGATCGGCATCGTCTCGGCACCGAAATTTGCCGAAAACCCGGACCAGATTCCTTCCATCGTATCGATCCTGACCGCCGAAGACATCCGTCTCTATGGCTGGCGCAATCTGGGCGACGCCTTGCGGACGCTGCAGGGGTTCAATGTCACCAACGACTATACCTACGACTATGCCGGCGTACGCGGCATTTCGCAGCCCGGCGATTACCGCCCGCGACTGCAGATCCTGATCGACGGCCTGTCGGTCAATGAAAACATCTATGCCAGCAGCCCCGGCGATTCGGCCTTCCCGCTCGATATCGGCCTGATCGAGCGGATCGAGATCATCCGCGGCCCGAGCGCCTCGGTCTATGGCGGCGATGCGATGTTCGGCGTGATCAATATCGTGACCCGCAGCGGTAGCCATATCAACGGCAGCGAAATCAGCCTCGGCGTCGGCAGCGGTAGCGACCGTCGCCTGCGCGCCACTTGGGGCGGCGAGATCGGCGCCACGGACGTGCTGATCTCGGCCAGCGGCTTCGATGCTGACGGGCGCGGCATCACCGTCAATGATCTCCGTGCCGACGCCAGCCCCCTGAATATCCACGACGCCGGTGCCGAAGACGGCAAGCAGCTGTTCGTCAAGCTCAGGGGCGAGGACTGGAGCGCCTCCCTCATCCACGCCGAACGCGATCGCATCGTTCCCCATGGCAGCTATGGCACCATTCCGAACGACAACGGCCATGTCGAATCGGACCGTTACGACCTGTTCCAGGTGACCAAGGACTGGCGGCTGAATGTCCGCAACCAGCTCCAGCAACGCCTTTATGTCGGCAACTATCGCTACGACGGCGTCTTTCCGTACGACTATTCGCCCGGCGATCCCCGCGTGCTCAATGTCGACAAGGCCGTCGGCCAATGGTGGGGAATCGAAAACCGGCTGATCAACACGACCTGGACAGGCCACCGGCTGACCCTGGGCGTCGAATACAAAGCCAACACGCGCCAGGATCAGCGCAACCTCGATCGCGGCTACGGCTGCTACGGCATGGGCAGCACGCCCTGCCTCGACGACCGGCAGACCAGCACGCAGCTGACTTTGATCGCCCAGGACGAAATCCAGATCGGCGATCACACCCTCCTCACCCTCGGTCTAAGCCACGACCGCCAGGGCAGCCTCGGCTCGTTCTGGAGCCCGCGCCTGGGCATCGTGCACGATGCCGGCCATGCCGGACTGTTCAAGCTGCTCTACGGCACCGCCTTCCGCACCCCGTCGGTATATGAGCGGGCCTACATCATTCCGCCGATGCACTATGGCAACCCGGATCTTCGCTCGGAAAAGATGCGCTCACTGGAGTTTTCATGGGAAAAGCGGCTCAGCCGGCAATCTCGCCTGACCGCCACGGTCTACCACTTCAGGATCGAAAAAATGGTGTCCACCGACGAGACCGGCTTCGCCGTCAATGGCAGCCCGGTCACCGCCAACGGTTTCGAGATTGAATACGAACAGCAGTGGCACAATGGCAGCCGCCTGCGCACCGGCTATTCGCTCCAGTACGCCGCCGATGAAACCCAGCGCCTGGATAACTCGCCACGCAACATGGCCAAGCTGAATTTCGCGGTGCCAACCGGCGTTCCCGACCTGATGGCAGCTTTCGAAGCGCAGTGGATCGGCGCACGCCTGGGCAATCTGGGCACCGGGCAGGTCGATGCCTATACACTGGCCAATTTCAATCTGAGCTACGCGCCGGTTGGCCGTCCGTGGAGCGTGGCACTCGGCATCTACAACCTTCTCAACCAACGCTACAGCGACCCCGTTGCCATCGACAACCTGACGCCCATCACCCGCTGGCAAATGCCACAAGCCGGACGCGGCGCCCTGCTCCGGACGACCCTGCGCTTCTGAGCGCCCGGCCCGCAGCCGCTGGCGCCGCGGTTCAGTCGGCCAGTTCGATCTGTCCGCTGACCGTCGCGGTGACCAGGCTTTCGCCGGCCTCCAGCGGCGCCGGCGCCGCCTCGGCCAGCATCGCGGCACGCCCGGCCCGCATCGGAATCGGCATGCTGCCGCCCTGCTCGACGTTGAGCTGCTTGATCTTCCAGCCCTTGCCGAGTTGTTCGGCAATCACCGCGGCACGATTCTGGAAGGCCCGAATCGCTTCGCGGGTCGCTTCATCCTCGACCCGGCGCCGGGTTTCCGGCGACGGCATCAGGCTGACTTCGCCAACCGCCAGGCGCATCTGCTGCAACTGGCCGAGCAGTTCGGACACCCTGCCCTGATCCTTCGATTCGAGAATCAGCTCGCTACGCATGCGCCAGCCGTCGATTTTTCGCAGCTGACCGTACACCGGGTAAGTCGACTGGTGACCGCTTTTGACAGTCACGCCGGCCTTCTCGCGGATCACCTTGAGGGCCTCGGCGATATCGGCATTCACCCGGCGAGCCAGTTCGCCGGGGTGGCCACCGTTGGCTTCGCTGTAGACGCTGGCGCGAACCAGATCGTTCACCGCCGGACGGCTGGCATCGGCGGCGAGGTTGACCAGTGCCCCGGCCTGGGCTGCCGTAGCCGCCAGGCAGCCGGCCAACAGGATCACCACTGGTTTTTTCATCGCCCCCCCTTGTCCCGCAGATGCCCGTAGATTACCAGCAGCACGATGGCCGCCACGATCGAGGCCACGAAGCCGGCGCCTTCTCCGGCCCGATACCAGCCCAGCATCTGGCCGAACAGACCGGCCAGCAGCGAACCGCCGATCCCGAGCAGCACGGTGGCGACGAAACCCATGTCCTCCTTGCCGGGATGCAGCAGCTTGGCTAGCACGCCGACCAGGAATCCGGCAAGGATGGTCCACACGATTCCCATAAACGAATGCCCTCTCTCATGACGCCCGATGCAATTCGAATACTAACGCTTTGGCATGGCTTTGGTTGGACGCCACGCACATCGATTTGTTCTTGCCGGCAGGAAATATCAGGCCGGCGCCGGCTGTTCGGCCAGAAAATCCATCAGCACCCGCACCCGGTGGGGTACATGGCGGTTGCTGGGCAACATGGCATAGATGCCGAGTTCGGGAATGGTGAAGTCGGTCAGGATGGCCTCGACCCGGCCGGCCGCCAGAAAGCTGTCGGCAATGAAATCCGGCTGGCAGGTGATGCCCAGCCCCTGGGCCGCCGCTTCGGTCAGCACTTCGCCGTTGTTGGCGTTGAGGCGACTATGGATGTGGAAACTTTCGAGCTGCCCGTCCACCATGAACTGCCAGAGCTGGCTGCTGCCGGCATTGGTGTAGCCAAGACAGACGTGGTGCGCCAATTCGGCCGGTTTTTCCGGTCGACCGTGGCGAGCCAGGTATTCCGGGGAGGCCAGCACCAGCAAGTGGGTCGAGCCAATCCGCCGCGCCACGTCCCCGGCTTCGAGGCGCCGGGTGATGCGGATCGACAAGTCGATGCCTTCCTCGATCAGGTTGACCCGCCGGTCGCTGTAATCCATGTCGAGCACCACTTCCGGGTAGCGCTGCGAAAATTCGAGGAGCAGCGGCGCCAGGCGTTTCAAGCCGTAGCTCAGCGGCAGGCTGATGCGGATGTTGCCGCGCGGTGTCAGGCGCTCTTCGGCGACGCCGGTTTCTGCCGCCTCGACCAGGTTGAGGATGACCCGGCACTTTTCCAGATAGGCGGTACCGGCCGACGTCAGGGCCAGCCGGCGCGTGCTGCGTGCCATCAGCTTGATGCCGAGGTGCGCTTCGAGCGCGGCGATCTGCCGGGTCACCACCGAGCGGGCCAGGCCGAGTTGCTGGGCGACGGCCGAAAAACTGCCGAGTTCGGCGACCCGCACGAAGAGATGCATGGCGTCCAGTCTGTCCATTGTTGTCAATATAGCAATAGTAATTTGCTTATTGTCCTCTATTTCGATCCAGACAACAGGCATAAAGTGCGTCCATCGCATCAGGAGTTGCCACCATGACACCGTCCCCATCCGCACTATTCGTCCCGCACGGCGCCCCGACTTTCGCGCTGCGTCCGGGCGCGGCCGGAGCGGCCATGGCTGCGCTGGCGCAAGGACTGCCCTTGCCGCGCGCTATCGTCATCGTCAGCGCCCACTGGGATACGGCGGTGCCGACCGTCGGCTTCGCCGAGCGTCCGGAAACCATCCACGACTTCTGGGGTTTTCCGGAAGAACTGTATGCCATCCGCTACCCGGCCACCGGCTGCCGCGAAGCGGCCGAGGAAGTTGTCGCCACGCTGAAGGAGGCCGGCCTGACGGTCGCCACCGATGCGGCCCGCGGCCTCGACCATGGCGCCTGGGTGCCTTTGCGCCTGATGTTCCCCGAGGCCGAAGTGCCGGTCATTCCGCTCTCCATCCAGAGCCATGGCGGCCCGGAACAGGCCTACCGTCTCGGCCGGGCGCTGGCGCCGCTGGCCCCCCGGGGCTTTCTCGTCATCGCCTCCGGCAACCTGACCCACAACCTGCGCGACTACCAACTCGCCGCCCACAGCGGCGGCCGGACGCCCGCCTATGTGCGCCAATTCACCGACTGGCTGGCCGAGCACCTGCATGCGCACGACATTGCCGCCCTGCTCGATTACCGTCGCCAGGCCCCTGGCGGCACCCAGGCCCACCCGAGCGATGAACATTTGCTGCCGCTTTTTGTCGCACTCGGGGCCGCCGGCGAAAAGGCCGAGGCCAACCGTTTCCACGCCGGCATTGATGATTACGTCATCGCCATGGATGCTTACGCATTTTTGCCCAACTGAGGAGGTCGACCGTGGGAAACCAATACACTGCCACCGCCAAGTCCCTGCACTGGCTGATGGCTGTTCTGATCTTTGGTCTGCTGGCGCTCGGCTTCTACATGCACGACCTGCCGCTGTCACCGGACAAGCTGAAGCTCTATTCCTGGCACAAGTGGGCCGGTGTCACCGCCTTCACGCTGTTGCTCGTCCGCCTGCTCTGGCGCGCCACGCACCGCCCGCCAGCGCTGCCCGAGAGCATGCCGAAGCTGATGCAACTGGCGGCCCACGTCGGCCATTTTCTGCTCTACGTGCTGATGATCGCGATCCCGGTCTCCGGCTGGCTGATGAGTTCGGCCAAGGGGTTTCAGACGGTGTATTTCGGCGTTCTGCCCATCCCCGACCTGCTCGGCAAGAACAAGGAACTCGGCGACCTGCTGGCGCTGGTGCACAAGAGCCTGAACCTGTTGTTCGTGGCCGTGCTGGCCGGCCATATCGGCGCCGCGCTGAAACACCATTTCATTGACCGTGACGACATCCTGACCCGCATGCTGCCGGCCCATTCCAAGGAGAACTGACATGAAACGCATCGCTCTCGCCCTCGCCTTCGCCGCCCTGATCCCCGCTGCGCAAGCCGTCGAATATACCCAGGTCCAGCCCGCCAAAAGCGCCATCAATTTCGTCTACAAGCAGATGGGGGTGGCGGTCGACGGCAGTTTCAAGAAGTTTTCCAGCCAGCTCAGCTTCGACCCGGCCAAGCCGGCTGCCGCCAAGGCGACGTTCGACGTCGAACTGGCCAGCGTCGATACCGGCGCCGCGGAAGGTGACGAAGAAGTGGCCGGCAAGCAGTGGTTCAATACCAAGGCTTTCCCGAGTGCCCGTTTCGTCTCCGGCAACGTCAAGGCCCTTGGCGGCAATCGCTACGAAGTGGCCGGCCAGTTGAGCATCAAGGGCAAGACGCAGGATGTCGTCGTCCCCGCCACCTTCACCGCCCAGGGCAACAGCGGCGTTTTCGAGGGTGCCTTCACCATCCGCCGCGCCGATTTTTCGATCGGCGAAGGCACCTGGGCCAAGTTCGACATCGTAGCCAACGATGTCCAGATCAAGTTCCGTATCACCGCAACCAGCAAGTAACCCCCCACCTCAATCGGAGTCTCACCATGAAAAAACAACTCGCCACGCTCGTCCTCGCCATCGCCGCTGCCGCCCCGGCATTCGCCGCCCCCGAAACCTTCACCCTCGACGGCAACCACAGCTTCCCGCGCTTCTCGTACAGCCATCTCGGCTACTCGATCCAGATGAGCCGCTTCGACAAGGCCACCGGCACCGTCGTCCTCGACAAGGCCGCGAAGACCGCTGCGGTCGACATCGTGATCGACACGAAATCGGTCAATACCGGTTCGACGACCTTCAACGAGCACATCCAGGGCGAGGATTTCCTCGACACCGCCAAATACCCGACCGCCACCTTCAAGTCCACCAAAGTGATCTTCGAAGGTGACAAGCCCGCCGCCATCGAAGGCAACCTGACGCTGAAGGGCATCACCAAGCCAGTCACCCTCAAGGTCACATCCTTCCAAGCCATGCCGCACCCGATGATGAAGAAGGACGCCATCGGCGCCAACGCAACGACCACCGTCAAGCGCACCGATTTCAACATGGGCAAGCACGCACCTTACGTCGGCGACGACGTGACCATCGACATCGCCCTCGAAGCGATCAAGCAGTAAGCGCTTCTGCCAGCAGCTCAAAGCCGCCCGACACCCGGGCGGCTTTTTTTTGCCTCAACGGCCAAATGTTGCGCCGTCGAACCAGTCTGCGCCGCAGCAGACAACTGCCCGGCCGCATCTCATCGAACGGCCACGGTGACGAGGCCTGACCAGGCTCGGCAGCACACTAATACGCCGCGAGATGCGCTTGCCCGAACGGTGGCCAAACGGGCAACGCCTGCCATCGCCAGCCCGGCCGAGGCCCGCGGCAGAAAGTGCTTTCAGGGCAGCAGCGGCACGGCCATCGCGCACCGCCTGCGCTGGCAAAGATAAAGACAGCACCCCCGCTCTCGGCGATTCCTTGCCAATGTGAAATATTTCATAAGTCAAATCGACGCTTCTGACTATGCTCCGCCCAGCGATACATCAAATGCCATTTGCAATATCAATAACCGGTATATCTCCCGGAACAAAGGGATCGTTTGACGACAGCCATGAACAGCCAACTTCAGAAAGCCATTGAACAGGGAGACCTTCGCGCCGTCATTGCCGCCCTCGACCAGGGCGCAGACCTCGAGGCGAGCGATATCCACGGCGCGCCGGGCCTGCCGCTGCGGACAGCCTGTTTCAAGGGACATGACGCCATCGTCGTCGAATTGATCCAGCGCGGCGCCAACATCCACGCTGCCAACGCCGATGGTGCCAGCGCCCCGCTGCGTACCGCCGCCCGCGGCAAGCACTGGTGCATTGTCAATCTGCTGCTGGCGCATGGCGCCGAGAAACCGCCCGGCCTGGCGTTGCCGGCGCCCGAAATCGAGCGGCCCGGCGCCGACAAGAGCGAACGCAGACAGGGCAAGGAACGACGCACGAAAAACGACGGGCCGCCCGAAGGCCTGACGGAAAGGCGTTGCCAGCAGGAACGGCGCGCCACCGTCGTCCAGGAAGTCGAACTCTCCGCTCAGCAGTGGTCATCCTACTTTTCCCCGTCGCCAGTCAGGGCAACGGCGCACCATGATGGGGTCGACTCGGCGTCGCTGATCTTCGAACGCGTCCGCGATTAGCCCCCCCGGGTCGCAGGCGGGCAGGCGGCCGCCCGGGCAACCACGGCGGCCCCCTACGGTCGACCTGACAAAACGGCAAAAAACCAGCCCTCAGCTCCCCGTCGACTGCGCCCCCCTCCCTCTGGACGATCGCCACGCTAGCCACTGCCGCCAGCTCTCTGGCATGCTAGGCGAACCATGCTCCAGGCCATCCGTTCACTGCCCCGTACCGTCTGGCTCGTCGGCCTGATCAGCCTGATCAACGACTCGGCCAGCGAAATGCTCTATCCGCTCGTCCCCATTTACCTGGCCTCGGTCCTGATGGCCGGTCCCCGGGTACTCGGCCTGATCGAAGGGGTGGCCGAGGCAACCGCCAGCCTGCTCAAGCTGTTTTCCGGGGTCATTGTCGATCGTACCCGACGCAGCAAGCCATGGATCATGGTCGGTTACGGACTGGCCGGCTTCGCCCGGCCGCTGACGGCCCTGGTCACCGCCTGGCCGGGACTGCTGGCGACCCGCTTCGCCGACCGCATCGGCAAGGGGCTGCGCTCGTCGCCACGCGACGCGCTGCTCGCCGCCAGCGTGCCGTCGACCCAGCGCGGACTCGCATTCGGCCTGCATCGCGCCATGGACAACAGCGGCGCCGTTCTCGGGCCGCTCATCGCCTCGCTGCTGCTGGCGGCCGGCATGCCGCTACGCGATATCTTCCTGTGGTCGCTGCTGCCGGGCCTGGCCTGCCTGGGGCTGGCCCTCGCCATCCGCGAAACGCCGGCGGCCAGCCATGCTCCGGCGGCGCCATTCGATTGGCACCTGAACAACATGCCGCCGACTTTCCGGCGCTACCTCGCCATCGTCGCGCTGTTCACCCTGGGCAATTCGTCGAACATGTTCCTGCTCCTGCGCGCCCGCGAACTGGGTATCGCCGAGGCGCAAATCCCGCTGCTCTGGGCGGCGGTCTCTCTGATCGCCGCGCTGTTCTCGACACCGCTGTCGGCACTCTCCGACCGCTACGGACGAGTCCGCCTGCTGGCCGGCGGTTACCTCGCCTACGGCATTTTCTACCTCGCGCTCGGCAACATCACCGGCGGCAGCCTGGGGCTGTTCGGGCTGTTCGGCTTCTACGGGCTGTTCATGGCGGCGACCGAAGGCGTCGAAAAGGCGCTGGTCGCCGACCTTGCCCCGCCCGACCGGCGGGGCACGGCCTTTGGCTGGTTCAACCTGACCGCCGGGGCGATGCTGTTGCCGGCCTCGGTGATTTTCGGCTGGCTCTGGCAAGGCATTGCCAGTTGGGCCGCCTTTCTGTTCTCGGGCAGTTGCGCCTTGCTGGCGGCCTGGCTGTTGCAGCGCTGGATTGCGCCAAGGGGAGATCTGGCGTCCCGGCCTGCCGCTCACTCGCCGAAGTGAAAGCGGACCCGCCTCTGCAGCAATTGCCGGGCCTGCGCCTCGTCGCAGCCGGCCAGACAGTCGAAGATTTCGCGCGCCATGGGCCGGAAAACGGCCATCACGGCAGGATCGAAATGGTGGCCGGTGTCGTTTTCCAGAATTTCCATAGCGGCGGCAAAACCCAGGGCTTCCTTGTAAGGGCGCTTGGAGCACAGGGCATCGAAGACGTCGGCCACGGCGAAAATGCGCGCAGCCAGCGGAATGGCTTCGCCCGCCAGACGCCGCGGGTAACCCGAGCCGTTCCATTTCTCGTGATGGCCGGCGACGACCGCATTGGCGCCGGCCAGCCAGCCGATGCCGGAGACGATTTCCTCGCCCTGCGTGACATGCGTGCGCATGATGGCGGACTCGGTTTCGTCCAGCTTTCCCGGCTTGCGCAGGATGGTGTCGGCGATGCCGATCTTGCCGACATCGTGCAGAAAGCTGCCGGCGATCAGTGACTGCATGGCCTTGCCGGTGAGGCCGATCCGTTCGGCAATACGGGCCGCGATCCAGGCCACCCGGTAATTGTGTGCCCCGGTATCGGAATCACGCTGGGCAATCGCCCGGCCCAGCGCTTCCATCATGGCGATATGCGAATCGAGCACTTCACGGGCCTTGCGGGCATTGTCCGCCGACAGATGGACCACCACCGGATAGATTGCCAGTCCGCAAAGCAAGGAGGCCAGCCCGACGAGCAGGGCGGCGTAAAGCGCACTCTCCAGTATCTGCCGGCGTTGCCAGTCGGGGACGATGCGGACGCCCTCGAAATAGCCGGTAATCGGCGCGCCAGCGGCACTCGACGAGCGCAGCGGTACGAAGATGCGCAGCACCCAGCGCTGATCCGGCAGTTTCACACTCTCGTAGGAAGGCGTCGCGTAGCTTGGCGCGGCGTGGTGCAGCAGCACCCCCTCGACCACTTGGCCCTCCGCCGTCATGGCTTCGGCCAGGCGCTCCCCCCGGGCATTGTAGATTTCAGCGATATGAAACAATCCGCCGGTAATCGCTCGCGCCGCATCGCTGGCATGCGCTTGCGCCGCCGCTCCGCTCGGGCTGAGCGCAGCGAAATGCTGGAGCAGGCGCTGCGACTCTTCCACCGCCAGGGCAACCGCACTTTCCTCGGCACGCTCCCGGGCGACAAACCAGGCGACCGGACTGGCCAGCATCGCCAGCAGCGCGCTCACCAGGGCAATGCGCCAGGCAGTCCGCTTTTTGAACGCATTCATCCGTCCCTCCCTTGCTTTGCACAACACTGGTAAACATCATTATCGCCAGTCAATCTTAGTTTTTCCTGATCGGAAGCAAACGTTAAGGAATCCTTAATCCAGGCTGGCTAAAATCATCGCCATTCCACAATGAGCACTTCCATGACCCTTACCCGGTTTTTTTTGCTACTGCCCTTCCTTGCCATCGTCGGACCGGCATCGGCGGCCGATCCCGTATTGCTGCAAGCGGCACAGGTCAAGTCGCTGGGCATTGAAACGGCGATTGCCGGCGAATCGGCAACGACTCGCGGCGGCAGCTTGCCGGCCCGCGTGCTGGTCCCCAACGAGCAGATGCGCGTCATCGCCGCGCCGGCGGGCGGCCTGATCGAGATGCTCGCCGTAGCGCCGGGGGCGACGGTCAGGCGCGGCCAGATCGTGGCATACCTGAGCAGCCCGCAGGCATTGGAACTGCAACGCGACGCCTTGCAGGCCAGCAGCCAGGCCGCCCTGCTCGAACAGAACCGGAAGCGCGACGAACAGCTTTTTGCCGAGGGACTGATTGCCGAATCCCGCCTGCAGGGCAGCCGTGCCGCCGCCGCCCAGGCCAGCACGCAAGCCAGCGAACGGCGCCAGGGCCTGGCGCTGGCCGGCGCGACACCGGGCAAACTGGGCGGCCGCCTGGCGTTAACCGCCAGCATTGACGGCGTCGTGCTCGAACAGGGCGTCCAGCTTGGTCAGCGCGTCGACACCTCGGCCCTGATCTACCGGATCGCCAGGCTTTCGCCGCTCTGGCTGGAAATTCAGGCGCCGGTCGATATCGCGGCGACGCTGCGCGAAGGCACCCCGGTCAAGATCGCCCACAGCGACGTGGACGGCAAGCTGATTGCCATCGGCCGGGCTGTCGATGCGGCCAGCCAGACCGTGCTGCTGCGGGCTGAAGTCAACAAGGGGGCCGACACGCTGCGCCCTGGCCAGGTCATCGAAGTCGAAATCGCCAGCCCGGCCAGCCAGCAGCAACGCCTGCCCGCCGCTGCCCTGGCCCGCCACCAGGGTGCGACCATAGTTTTCGTGCAGACCGCCGGTGACGACAAGAGCACCACCTTCGCGGCGCGCCCGGTCCGCGTCATCGGCCAGGGCGGCGACAGCGTTACCGTCGACGGCGTCAAGGCCGGCGAAAAGGTCGCCGTCAAGGGGGTTTCCGGCCTGAAAGCAATGCTGGCCGGGGTGGGCAAGGAATAATGCTGACCGCGCTGATCCGCTTCTCATTGACCCAGCGGCTGCTGCTGCTGGTGCTGACCTTCCTCCTCATCGGGGCCGGCATCATGGCCTTTCTCGGCCTGCCCATCGACGCCTTCCCCGATGTGTCGACGACCCAGGTCAAGATCATCCTGAAGGCGCCGGGCATGACGCCGGAAGAGGTCGAAACCCGCCTCGCCATCCCCGTCGAGCAGGAAATGCTCGGCATTCCGCACCAGCGCCTGCTCCGCTCGACCTCCAAGTATGCGCTGACCGACATCACCATCGATTTCGAAGATGGCACCGACATTTACTGGGCCCGCCAGCAGGTCGGCGAGCGCCTGGCCGCCGCCATGGATAACCTGCCGCCCGGCGCCAGCGGCGGCATGGCACCGATTACCACGCCGCTCGGCGAGATGTTCATGTTCACCATCGAGGGCGATCTCGGACTGGCCGACAAGCGCGCCCTGCTCGACTGGGTGATCCGGCCGCAACTGCGTACCGTTCCCGGTGTCGCCGACGTCAATAGCCTGGGGGGCGAGGTGCGGACTTTCGAGGTCGTGCCCAACCCGCAACTGCTGGCGGCGCGCGGACTGGCGCTGAAGGATCTGCAGGCGGTGCTGGAGGCCAACAACCGCAACGACGGTGCCGGCCGCCTCAATGATGGCGAGGAAGCCTTGCTGGTTCGTGCCGAAGGAGCGATTGCGACGGTCGACGACGTAAAAAGCATCATTTTGCAGGCCAGGGAAGGCCTGGTCGTTCGCGTCGCCGATGTCGCCGACGTTCGCCTCGGCGCGCTGACCCGCTATGGCGCGGTGACCCGGAGCGGCCAGGGCGAGGCGGTCGAGGGGCTGGTCCTCGGCCTGCGCGGCGCCAATGCGCAGAGCGTGGTCGATGGCGTCAAGGCCCGGCTGGCCGAAATTGCCCCGACCCTGCCGCCGGGCGTCAGCATCGAAACTTTCTACGACCGCAGCAACCTGGTCGAACGCGCCGTCGGCACCGTCTCCAAGGCGCTGCTCGAAGCCATCGTCCTGGTCGTCCTGCTCCTCCTCGCCTTCCTCGGCAACCTGCGCGCCGCGCTGGTCGTTGCCCTGATGCTGCCGCTATCGGCCCTCACCACCTTCATTTTGATGCGCACAGCCGGTCTGTCGGCCAACCTGATGAGCCTGGGCGGCCTGGCCATCGCCATCGGCATGCTGGTCGATGCGGCGGTCGTCGTCGTCGAGAATATCGAAAGCCAGCTGGCCGAAGCCCCCGACAACCTGCCGACCCTGCACCTGATCTTCCGCGCTGCCCGCGAAGTGGCAGCGCCGGTGACCTCCGGCATCTTCATCATCATCATCGTCTTCCTGCCGCTGCTCACCCTCGAGGGACTGGAAGGCAAGATGTTCGGACCGGTGGCGCTGACCATCGTCTTCGCACTGGCCGCGTCGCTGCTGCTGTCGCTGACCGTCGTGCCGGTGCTCGCCTCGTACCTGATCAAGCGCGGCGTCCACCACGAACCCTGGCTGGTCCGGAAAGTCTCGGCCATCTACGACCGCTTGCTCAATTCGGCGCTGACCCACAGCCGGACTTACCTGCTCGGCGCCACTCTGGCCCTGGGTGCCGCGGCCGGCGCCTTCCTGCTGCTCGGCAAGAGCTTCATGCCGACCATGGACGAAGGCGACATCATCATGCAACTGGAAAAGCTGCCCTCGATCGGCATCGACCAGACCATCGCCATCGACAGCCGCGTCCAGCAAGCCATCCTGGCCCGGGTGCCGGAAGTCAAGGCGATCGTCGCCCGCGCCGGCTCCGACGAGCTCGGTCTCGACCCGATGGGCCTCAACCAGACCGATACCTTCATGGTGCTGCAGCCGCGCGCCAACTGGCGCCAGCCGGACCCGGCCTGGCTGGCCGACCAGTTGCGGGGGGTGATGACGGATTTTCCCGGCATCGGCTTCTCCTTCACCCAGCCGATTGACATGCGCGTTTCCGAAATGCTGACCGGCGTGCGCGGCGACCTGGCGATCAAGATTTTCGGCCCCAACCTGACGACGCTGAACAAGCTGGCGGTCGACATCGAGAATACGGTCAAAAAGGTCCCCGGCGCCGAAGACACCTTCACCCTGAAAAACGACGGCGTGCAGTACCTGAAGATTGCCATCGACCGCCTCGCCGCCGGCCGTTTCGGACTTAATGTCGACACCATCCAGAACGACCTGAAAGCCCTGCTCGAAGGACGCAACGTCGGCATCGTGATCCAGCAGGGCCGCCGGGTGCCCATCGTCCTGCGCGGCCCGGACAGCCTGCGCGCCTCGCCGGCCGACTTCGCCGCCCTGCGTCTGAGCCTGCCCGGCGGCGGCAGCGTGCCGCTGGCCAGCGTTGCCCGCGTTGAGCGCATCGACGGACCGGTCAAGGTCGACCGGGAGAATGCCCAGCGCTACGTCGTCGTCCAGTCCAACGTCCGCGACCGCGACCTGGTCGGCTTCGTCGACGAAGCGCGGGCCGCCGTCGCCCGCGACGTCAAGCTGCCGGAAGGCTACCGCCTGGCCTGGGGCGGCCAGTTCGAAAACCAGCAGCGGGCCGCGGCACGCCTGATGGTCGTCGTGCCGATCGCCCTGGCGCTGATCTTCTTCCTGCTTTTCTCGACTTTCCGCTCGGTGCGCCAGGCGCTGCTGGTCGTCTCCAACATTCCGTTCGCGATGATCGGCGGCGTCTTCGGTCTGCTCATCTCCGGCGAATACCTGTCGGTGCCGGCCTCGGTCGGCTTCATCGCCCTGCTCGGTATCGCCGTCCTCAACGGCGTGGTCATGGTCACCTATTTCAACCAGTTGCTGGCGCGCGGCCTGACGGTCGGCGAAGTGGTCGTCGAAGGTGCCAAACGCCGCCTGCGGCCGGTCCTGATGACCGCCAGCATCGCCGCTTTCGGCCTGCTGCCGATGCTTTTCGCCAATGGCCCCGGCTCGGAAGTACAGCGCCCGCTAGCCATCGTCGTCATCGGCGGCCTGCTTACCTCGACCGCACTGACCCTGCTGCTGCTCCCCATCCTGTTCCGCCGCTTCGGCCTCGAACCCAACGTCAGCTTCACGGAGAACAAACATGGCTGATGTCCTGCTCACCCTGCTCATGCCCGACGACGTCGCCCAGCACGTC